>CAZRAU010000190.1:0-1632 GCA_964598025.1 uncultured bacterium | reverse complement strand
GGGGAGATGTGTTGCTGGGATACGCTTCAATTCAACACGGTATGCCCATAGCCGCATTCGAACAGACCGGGGCGGCAGGCCTTCGGGCTTTGCCGCCCCGGTTCCTCATCTCAGCCATCAAGATGCAGTCAAAACAGGTGTGACCCTTTTCTCCTCTAGATCTTCACAAGTTCCACGCGCCGGTTATTGGCCTTGCCTTCAGGCGTGTCGTTGGTATCGATAGGCTTGGTCTCACCCCAACCTTTGGCTTCGAGGCGGCTGCCGTCGGTCTTGTAGGTCTCCATGAGATATGTCCTGACCGAGGCCGCGCGTCGCTGCGAAAGATCCAGATTGTAGTCATCGGAGCCGTCGCTATCGGTGTGGCCCTCAATCGAGAGGCGCAGACCCGGGTCTTCCGTGAGAAGCCGGCCGATGTCGGCAAGTGTCTTATAGGACTCGGCCTTGATGCGGTCGGAACCGGAATCAAACAGGATGCCGTGGGTGATGATGCGCCCGGTCTCGTCGAGCTGTTGCTTGAGGGTCTTGCCACCCTCGGCGAACCTGAAGCCGCGCATCAGCATCGGGTTGTTCGGCTCGTCGACCCAAGGGTCCATGTGGACCCTGAATCCGACCGGGGCGAAACCTTCGACTGCGGGGACGTTGGCCACGCGTTCGTTATCGATGTAGCACTTGATGGTACTCGCCGTGGCCATGATCCTCATGGTGTGTTTGCCGACACCAAGATCCACCGGAAGTGCCTTGTCTGCGATCTGGTTGTCCTGGATAGTCAGCGAGGTACCGTCGTTGTTCTTCATCGCGAACTCGGCGATGACATCGTCCTCTGCATCGAGCCATTCTATGAAGAACCAATGCCCTCTGTTGTCCGGCCCCGCGGAATAGAACTCCATCTCGACCGTGTATTTCGGTGGCAGGGGCGCGGAGGCAATCTTGGGCGCGATATAGCCCTCATCGGTACACATGATGTAATTCTCACTGCCCTGGCGGACGATCTCGAAAACGCCCTCGGTCAACTTCCACCTGGAAGGAAATTCGCCTATTTCCTCACCCGACAAGTCGTCATAGAAGATTACCTTGTCCCCGGGTATGAAGTCATACTTGGTATAGAGCGCCATGTCCTCCGAGGCGGCCGTGCCCCCGCTCGGCTTGGCCGGTGCGGTTTGAGCCTGTTCGACTTCCGTCGTGTCGGTCTCGGGTTTGTCGAGAGCCTTCTCGATCTTCTCTTCGGCTTTGCCCTTGAGTTTGTCCTTAAGTCCCCCCAGCTGTGCGCCTGCCGGCGCCCAATAGGCGAGCATAAAGACCAGGACCGATGCGATCACCACTACCCCTGTCAATCTGCGCATAGTCACACTCCTTTGAAAAGGGTACGCATTCCGATCTCAATGTGGGGTCGGCCGGTGCCGTTGTCAAGCTGTATGATACCCTTGGTGGTTGTATGCACAGGAGCTGCGCCCTGGTATGGCACATCAGTCATTATTGATTACCGGAGGCCCCTCCGCCAACTTGAAGACCTGGCTCCAAAGACCCTCCCAAGCAGGTCAGCTTCTCCGTCGCCCCAAGGGGGCACGATTCGTTTTTCTGTTCCCATCCCCCCCGGGTTTTCCGCTTGAAGTGCCGCCGATCCTCGTGCACCAT
>CAZRAU010000189.1:0-1668 GCA_964598025.1 uncultured bacterium | reverse complement strand
AGAATAAAGACAATCAGGCAACTAATGCGGCTTCTTCAGAAGCAGGGGTCTATCCTGCCGGGTTCCGTGAGTAAACTGACTCAGAGGGGACCTCGGAAGGGCAGCAGCGGACAGAGGGCGAAGACATATTGGTATCTGACCTGGAAGGAAGACGGCAGGAGTAAAGCGCTTTACATACCCTCGGGGGAAGTGGCTCGGGTGGCTAAGGGGGTTGAGAATATGAAGAGCGTGAGGGAATTCATCTTAGAGATCGGAATGGAGAATCTAATGCGGCTCAAGGAGGAACGAGATGTTGGGCAAAAGGGATGAGCAATCAGACTTTCTCGATGAATATGTGTATGGGAATCTGATTCCAAGCGATCACATTCTGGTGACCCTGAGGGAGAATACAGACTTTTCGTTCGTTGATGAAGAGACGGAGGACCTATATGACCCGGCATTGGGGCGACCGGCTTATCCTGCATCAGTGATGTTTCGCATGCTTTTCCTAGAGTTCTACTACAACCTAAGTGATGTAGAGGTCGCGCGGCAGTGTCAGTACAACATTCTCTATAGGTGGTTTGTTGGGCTGGGTATAGGAGATAGGGTGCCGGATGACAGTTCACTTGTGGTTTTCCGGAAGCGGCTTGGAGCAGAGCGTTTTGAGAGACTATTCGACAGGGTTGTGGGGATGGCAAGGGAGGCGGCAGTTCTCAAGGAGCGCTACAAGATAGTGGACGCCACGACGGTGGTGGCAGATGTGGCTATCCCGAACACGGTCAATCTATTGCGGCAAGGACGCCGGGTGATTATAAGGGAGATCGCCAGGTGTGACGAGCAAGCAGCGGCGGGGTTGGAAGAATACCGGACTCAGGAGAAGTTGGCGGAGAAGCCCAAGAAAGAAGATCTTGTGCAGGAGGTAGAGAGGAGCAAGGCGTTCATTGAGGCAGTTAGAGGAAGATATGGGGATGACATTGATGAGCTGGTGGCGGGCCTGGAGGGGATTGTGTATCCCGAGAAGGGTCACGGGAAGGTGGTCAGTTTTGTTGACCTCCAAGCCCGTCACGGAATGAAGAGCCGCAGGACGATGTTCTCAGGCTACAAAGCTCACATCGCCGAAGATGAGAGCGAGATAGTAACGAGTTGTGATCTGCTCTCCGGCAACCGCAATGAGGGACATGAGTTGCCACATCTGCTCCAGTTGGAGAGTGGCAAGGGGATGAGGGCCGTGGCTGTGGTGGCTGACGCGTTGTATGACAGCGGTGAGAATAGACAGCGTATTCATGAAGGGGGGATGAAGGCATATATCCCCTTTAGGGCGAAGCGCAAGTGGTCGAAGAGGTTTACCTATCTGCCCCAGGAAGATCGGGTGGAATGTATGATGGGAAACAAAAGCATAGGCAAGATCACCCAGCAAAGAGGACAACTGCATTATTTCTCTGCCGGGGATTGTCGGCGTTGCCGGCGATATGAAGACTGTGCCAGAGAGAATCAACCCAGGATGACCATTTGGGTGAGTGACAGTTATAGACGAAGTCTTGTCGATGACGGCGAGGATAGGCGAGAGGCTTTGGGTATTCGGAGGATGATCGAGCGGAAGTTCGGTGAGGCCAAGAAGTGGCACGGGATGGCCAGAGCCCGCTACCGCGGCTTATGGAGAGTCAAGATTCAGGTGCTTATGACTTTCAT
>CAZRAU010000188.1:1279-1682 GCA_964598025.1 uncultured bacterium | reverse complement strand
GGCATGGGATGTAGTAGTAATACTGAAGGGCACCGTCGTAGAGAGGCTCACTGCCTAAGTCCTCCTTCATCTGGTAAGGGCGCTGCTCGAGGTGCCCCGTGGGGAAAGCAGAAGCGGCAAGCAAAAGCACCATTACCAGTAAGGGCTTAATCATGGAACCCTTCCCATGGCTGCGATACAACTCCCAGCCGACTCGGATTATACCAAATATGGTTTGTAAATCGCAGTAAGAATCCATGCGCCATTGCCGACCGCCTATCCTTCCCGGGATGTCCCACGCATTCAGACACTGGAATGGCGATGGCTCCCCGGGCTGCCATCCCAAAGCGCGATTCTGTGGGACCGCCTTGCCCTCAGGATTGGGCGAATCGCGAGAGGCCGGATAGAGATCGCTGCGGTAGCT
>CAZRAU010000188.1:0-1269 GCA_964598025.1 uncultured bacterium | reverse complement strand
CCCGGGCAGGATTCGAACCTGCAACCCTCCGGTTAACAGCCGGATGCTCTGCCGTTGAGCTACCGAGGAGCTAGTCATTGCCTAATATGTGAACCGCCTGCCAAGCGTCATGTCATCAGGCCTGGGCGACTGTGCTACGATGCCTCTGGCTTATGCCTATGATAGTGCACGCCCGCCCGAGTGTCAAGCGATACAAGAGTCGTGGAGTTTCCCCAAAAATCTCAGGGGTCAAAGAGGTTAGGTTGCAACAGTGAAGGGTCTAACACTAATCGAGCGACGAATGGTCTTCTGAGCGCCTCCAAGAGCCTCTTTATTCCATCGGCAAGTGCGTAGTAGCGGAAATCAGGTATCCCGAAGAGCCGACGACCAGCTCGCAATGCATAGTGGGCCAGTATCCTCAGTCGGGCCCGATCTCCCAGGTAGACCGCCGCAAAGTACATCATCATCGGCTCTTCACCGAAGCCCCGGACTACAACCAATGTCAACTTCTCTCGCCTACCCGGCAACTTCACCCGACGATATCCATACGCTATCTGGTATACCCGTTCCCTCCCATCATCCTCCTTCACCACCCGATCCCAATAAAGCATAGGACATTTCTCTGCCACATCACGCGCCAATACCCGCCTGCCTCCACACTCCACATGACGTGTCCCAATTAGCCGAATGATGAAACGCAACCCCATATCCAAGAATGGCCTATACAACTTCCGCCTGTCGCCACCCCGGTCCACTACCCAGATCCCGCGCCCCTCCGTGTGGTGGCTTATCTGACTTACACACCGCAGGATCTCCGTGTTCTCACTCTCAAAGCCGGGGGCAACATGAGAATACAGACGATGGTAAAGTGGTGTCACCCTGACCTCGTCCAACTCAACTCCTATCACATGCAATGTCCAGTAACCGTTACCAAGCCTACCTGTACTCCCATCCCGCACCCTTGTCATGTGTTCCATACTGCGGGCATAAGGCTTGATGATATCCGATGGGTCCAAGACAAGAAGCGTATCCTCTCTTACCCGACTGCTCGCCATCCTAAGAAGTCTCTCCGTCAGGTGGTTCCCCAAACCTGACCGTCTCAACTCATTGCTCAGTCGGTCCTCGGTCTTCTTCAACCGGATTGCCTCATTAAGAGCCCTGCCTATCTCACTCAGCATCACGCTCTGCCGAGCCTGGATACCGTAGACCGCCTCGGCTACGAACCGCCGGGCCGGCTTGCATAAACCATGAGAGAGTTCCCCCGAAAATCTCACCATTTGATCTCGCAAT
>CAZRAU010000187.1:0-1724 GCA_964598025.1 uncultured bacterium | reverse complement strand
CGATGCGTATCTGCCGGATGGTCACTTTAGGAAACGTGATCCTGCGTTTGCCACACGGAACCTGTCAATAGAAACGAGACACTTTGTCGTCGGAGTTTAGAGAGCAACACCGGCGATTTCCTCCCTTGGATCTGAAACGACCTCCAGAAATGCCCCAGGACAGACGATCTCGATCCCGCGAGTGATATCAGTCGGACCATCTTGGGCCTTTTCGACCGGTTTGTTTATCCAGACCTCTCGGGGTGTCTCCGCCGGCCGGGGCATGCCCCGTACGAACCGCTCCGGATGACGACCATAGGCGTCGGCCAGGATCTCTGCCCGTCGGGCCCGCCTCGCCTCGGCAAGGCCGTAGTGGACATCGTGGGGTGTCATCAGGCCCAACCCACTGTGGTAGTGATCCATGTTGTACCACCGGAAGAACTCCCCACAGAATGCTCGGGCATCCTCCAAACACCCGAAACGCCTCGGAAACTCCGGCCGGTACTTCAAGGTCTTAAACTGCGCCTCACTGAATGGATTGTCGTTCGACACATGCGGCCGTGAGTGGCTCTTCACCACCCCCAGATCGCTCAACAGAAGCGCAACCGTCTTGGATTTCATCGAACTGCCGCGGTCGGCATGGAGAGTCAACTGAGCCCGCTCTATGCCCTGTCGCTGACAACTCGCCTCGATCAATCTACTGGCCAACGCCGCCGCCTCACGATACGCCACCATCCAGCCCACCACGTACCGACTGAATACGTCCAGGATCACATACAGGTAAAAGTACGTCCACTTCGCGGGTCCCAGGAGTTTCGTGATATCCCAACTCCACAAGGAATTCGGGCCCGTTGCCAATAACTCCGGCTTCGCATACTCCGGATGCCTCAGTTGATCCCGCCTTTCCTTTACCTCCTCGTTCGCTGCCAGTATCCGGTACATCGTCCGCTCACTGCAAAGGTACATGCCCAGATCCAGCAACTTCGCGAACACTGCCCCAGGGGCCAGGTCTACAAACCCATCCGCATGAAGCATCTCAAGAACGGCTTGGCGCTCAGCACCGGAAAGCGCTCGAGGTGACCGAGGTCGGCACCTGGCCTCCTCAGGACTCAACCACCGGTAGTAACTCGACCGAGGTACACCGAACGCATCGCACGTCGGCCTGACGCCCAACCGCACCCCGATATCCCTCACCCGCTCCATCAACGACTCGCGCTCCCCTCGTCGCTCGCCGGAAGTTCGACCCCCAGCAGTTCTGAGACTTTTTTTTGGACGTCGATCAGCGCCTCGGCTCGCTCAAGGCGGCTCTTCAATCGCCGATTCTCACGCTCCAAATCCCGGATCCGACGGTCACGACTGTCCACGGCCCTCCCCTCGGGGCCACGCTTGCGAATCCCGGTACCTGAAAGATCGCCACGATCTCGAGCCCGCCGCCAATTCGATAGCGTCGATGAATACAACCCCTCCCGGCGCAAAAGGGCTCCCAACTCCCCGGAACGCACGCACTTGTCGGCCTCTCGAAGTATCCTCAACTTATACTCAACCGTGAATCTTCGCCGCTTTGGCTTCGCCAATACCTCCACCTCCGGGCATGCTGATCCTTCCACTCTCCCCGTTTCCATCCCCAAATACCTCCTCGCCCTACACTCTAAACTATGCATACCTCGGTGTCTCACTTATATTGGCACAGAGGGGAAGACGCTCATATGGCACTGCTATTCAGCAGACAGCCGGGCTATAGCGGG
>CAZRAU010000186.1:0-2099 GCA_964598025.1 uncultured bacterium | reverse complement strand
GTTTATGTCCGCTTTCAACATTCGACGGTATCTCTTTAATGTAGGTGTTGTGATTCTTGGACGAGTCTTCTATGTTGTTCTCTTGTTCGCATACATATTACTCGTTGATGATTTTCCAAGAACATTCTTACCAACTGCCATCGTCGACTCGTTGTGGACCATTCTTTACATAGTGCTCACATTGTTAAGCGACGACGTTCGTTTCAAGGATCTGTTTCTTCCCAAAAGGGCCCTCTCTGCCAATATGAGTGAGACACAGAGGTATGCTTCGTTTTAACTGCAGGGTGGGGAGGTGTTTTGGGATGGAGACGGAGAAGCAGCTCTTGATACCCATGCCGGATGGGGTGCATAGGAACATTGGGGCGATAGGTGCAGGTCGGGAGGTGTTGTGGAGATCGGTGGCCGTTGTAGACAATGGGTTTCACCGTGAAGAGAGCGCGAGGATGGTTCTTGAGCCGGGCATCGGTGCTTATCTGCCGGGCAGCCATTTCCGTAAGCGAGATCCGGCATTTGCAATGTGAAAGTGTCACGGTACAGCCCGAGGTGTGCGTGATGAAGGGTGATGACAGCAAGAGGGATGGGTGATAGAATGGGGCGTATGCTAGAAGGAGTCTGACCTGGGTTGATCCGATCGAGAGCGGACAGGGTATCCGCTCTCTTGGAGGGGTTTTTCTACAGACTCGTCAGGGCGCGGTAGTCGGTCACTTGAAGGAGGTAGAGCATGGCCGGTCAATACGTAATTCGATGGCGTTGGCTCAAGGCCATGTATGTCTACACGGCGATTGTGGCCGGCGGATTCGGTCTGGCGATGGTTCTCGCTCCCTTGCAGATACAGTCGATCCTCGGCATGCCTGCGCAGGCCCCTGTCACCTTCGGACTGAATGGCAGTATCTTCCTGTCTTTCGGATTGGCGGCCATCGCCGGAGTTCGAGCCCCCTTGAAATACTGTCCAGTTCTGCTGCTGGAGCTAGCGTACAAAGTGATCTGGCTTCTTGCTGTCGTTGTCCCACTTGCGTCGCAGGGCAAGTTCCCGGCCTCGGCAATGGTTCAGGTAGTCATCTTCGTGACCTTTGTTCTGGGTGATTTGATCGCGATTCCGTTCAGGTATATGTTCGCCGGTGACATTAAGTTGGCTGGACTTGGGGAGGGCAAAGCGCCCTAACACTTGGCTGGAGCGGGCTTGGCTTCGGCGGCATGGCTCTTGCGAGTGTGGCTGGGAACAGCCTCGGCGCCCGCAGCTTTTGGGCAAAGCGCTAAGAGCGACGAGAGTCAATGAGTCAACTCGCGATCATAATCGTGGTCACATGGCTGGCGGGCTTCGCCGCTTTCGCCGGGGGAGTGCTGGCCGTGCTGGAAGGCACCCCGACCACTGAAGGCAAGCGTGAATTCACGCATGGGGTCGTCGCCTTCGGTGGCGGCATTCTGGTCGCCGCGGTTGTCTTTGCTTTGCTCCCTCAAGGAATCGCCGTCTTAAGTACCGCGAGCCTCGGTGTCGCCTTCTGCGCCGGCGGTGTCTTGTTCTGCGTGCTTGACGCATATCTCGGCAGACGAGGTGGGACCAAGGCTCAGTTCATGGCGATGCTCATGGATTTCTTGCCGGAGGCACTCGCCCTTGGCGCTGTGTTCGGAAGCGACCGCCACTTGGGCATCTTGCTGGCCGCGTTTATCGGCGCTCAGAACCTGCCTGAAGGATTCAACTCCTTCCGGGAGATTGCGGCAGTGGGGGCCAGGCCTCGGGCTGCGCTCGCAGCCCTCCTGGCAGCCAGTCTGCTCGGCCCGCTTGCGGCATGCACCGGTTACTTCTTGCTTCAGGATCAGGCCAAGCTCACTGCAGGCATCATGGCTTTTGCCGGCGGCGGTATCATGTATCTCGTTTTTCAAGACATTGCTCCCCAATCGAAGATGCGAAGACATTGGATCCCGGCGCTCGGTGCCGTCCTGGGTTTTGCCGTCGGGCTGCTCGGCAAGAAACTGATCGCTTAAAGCCCCGCGGCGCCTTGGCCGCAAGATCCGACCCCACAGGCATTGTGTTGACAACCGCTTGAATTTGCGGTAATCAGGTGGTGCAGGGTCCGGAGAGTTTTGCGTGATCGGGAGCG
>CAZRAU010000185.1:0-2127 GCA_964598025.1 uncultured bacterium | reverse complement strand
GGCAGTGAGCCTCTCTACGACGGTGCCCTTCAGTATTACTACTACATCCCATGCCCCACCTATTCATGGTTCCGGGCATTCTCAGGCTGGGTCCCGGGCGATATAGTGGGCGCTTGTTTCAGGATAGGTGACCTGAGCACGGGTGGATGGCTGGAGTTGGATCCAGGTAACTGCCATAGCCTTGAAGCCATGCGGATGCTTGACTTCGCCGGCTATGGTACGGTGTATCCGGGGCTATTCACAGTGGAGTTCGATGTATACTGTTCTCAGATGAGCCAGAATCCTTTCATTCCTCTCTGGGACAGCGGACCGATTGAAACACATCATGGATGGAACTACATCCAAGTCGACCCGCCGCTTTCGGTCTGCCCATGCTGTGAGTATGACTTCGTGTCCCCCAGTGTCATTGTGACCATGACGATGGTGGGCTCGGCTGGTTGTTATCCCGCAGTTGGCTTTGATAACATCAGCATTCCGGTCGAGTTGGGGTGCGAGATGCATGACATCGGTTGTTTGCCGGCAGTCTATCCGCGCACGGATTGTGGTGGTACGGAACCGGCAGTGCATTCCGGCTATGTGGGGCTCTCTCCATTCGAGTACTGGCCGCCGCTCGGCTTCTGCGATGGTGCTGACACCACCTCGGACGCCTCGCAATTCGGACACATCGAGTGGGTTTTGACGCTTTACATGACGTGTAGCGGCCCTTCGGGTGTGGAGCCCTGTACCTGGGGCAGGATCAAATCAATATACAGGTAGCGCTGTGCACAGGTGAGCCACAAGCACTTCTGAGGCCAGAGGAAGGAGCTTGCCGCGGTACAAGATCGGGTTGCATGTAAGCGGAAACCGTCGCACGGGAGCAACCAAGGGATATCAACTGTGACTAAGACCTGCTCCGCAGCAGATCCGGGTGGCGCGTCTTGAGCCAGTCAGTGACAACCTTCCTAAACTGCTGCGCCTCTTCCAGCGCCTCCCCGGCTTCGGTCTCGGATATGATCTCGGCGGAATCATAGTCGACTTTGTTTCGTTTCCGACGACAGGCATCGAAGTAATCCGCACGGCCGGCATCGATCGAAGGCATGATCTGAGGCAGGGCCTGGAGTGTTAGCCAGTGGTGATGCTGTCCCGCAACCCTATAGCCCTCGGCACGAATGACCATTGTCGCGAGCTGCAGGATCGCATTGTAAGCAGTCGCGAACCGACGGTCCGGCGATACGCTGTGGATCGCGGCATCATGAAGATCCCTGTCAACCACGCACAGGATATCGCAGATCTCCTTCCCGGAGGCCTTGTGCGGTTGCAGTTGCCCCTTACGCAACCAGTCTTTCAAGCTCATCTTCATTGCCAACCAGCCAGATCTTTGGACCCGTGACCACCTCTTGGATGAAACGGCTCCCCCGCTTCATCCCACTCCTTACATCCTCTGGGGTATATACAAGCGGGTTGAACTCCCGTCCCAACTTGCGGCCAAGGGCCCCGAGTATGTGCGAGGCTTCTCGCGAGCTCAGGGTGCCCACGACGAGAAGATCTATATCACTTGAGGGAGACTCGGTGCCGACAGCAAAGGATCCGAATATGAAAGCCACCACAATCCTGCTTTCAATGGCGGCCAGAGCACCTCTGAGAGCATCCCCTAACGCAGATGTCTTCAGCAGCAAGTTTTTGAGGTCCCCAAAGGCTGGATGGTTGCGGTTCGCTGTATAGTAAACTCGGTTACCGCGCCGCGACTTGGTTACTATGGCCGCGGATTCGGCACGCTTAAGCGCTCTTTGGACCTCAAGGACCGTTCGGCCTATTCTCTCCGCGATCTCGCGCTGGTAGAACTCCTCACCAGGATGAAGTAGCAACAGTGAAAGTGTATCCAGCAAGGCTCTGTTGGGGAACATGCTCTCTATAGACGATCTCTTGGGTGTCCCCTGCGAAGGGCTCTTAGATCCATTCATAGGAGCGCTTCTGCTCATGGGAATCCTCCTCCGCCAGCCATTAAGCATATCGACTACAACTCGTAGTTAATTAACTACAATATGTAGTCAATTGTCAAGAAGAAAGCTGCAATCTGCGCCGCCGACGGACCTTCATCGGCCACGTAATCCACAATACCACGCTCTCAGACATTTGCCCGGGGAGCCA
>CAZRAU010000184.1:0-2196 GCA_964598025.1 uncultured bacterium | reverse complement strand
AGCCGGATACCCTTCAGGGCTTCATGGACCCTCTCTTCCTCGCTCTTCTGCTCCCGGAGAACCTCGGACGGGTCCAGGCGCAGCTTGTCCGCATACGCGCGGAGGAAGGCTTGCCTGTAAGCCTCGGCGGGAAACACGCCGGTCCGTCCCTCTTCAATTGCCTGTATCACATCAGGCCGGTACTTGGTGGCTCTGGCGATATCGTCGATGGTGAAACCCAGCTCCTCCCGCCGCCTCCTCAGCTTCTCACCGATTCGCTCCATCACGTCTTTCTCCTCACCGTGTACGCAACCACGGACCTGGAGTTAGGTTCTATGGCCAGTCTGAAATCGATCTGGTCGGCCTTCACCTTGGTGTAAGGGAAAGATTCCTTGCGGACGTCCCAATCGCCGTAGAGGTGCTCGCTCACGACCACGGTGATGCTCTCATCTTTGTGGTTGGCCACCTCGATCTCGATGCTCTCTTCAGTAATGCGATCGCTTATCCTGCTGAAATCGGTTGTCACTCTTTCGGCCACTACGTCGAAGGCGTCCCCCACATAGAGACTGATCTCCTCATCCCTGGGAACATGGTCGATCCTGTCCTCGCCTATGAATTCCAGGCTGCCGTCATCGTCGGCTTTGAAGACCCTTACCTTGCCCGCGGGCAGCGGAATCCCCAGGCCGCTGTCCTCGGAATTCAAGAACCTCATCACGACCATCACCTTGTCGCTCTTCATCGCATCGAAGTTATACTGCTTCTCCGCCTTGACCTGCGTATCACCGAGCAACTGAATCTGCTTCACCTCATTGTCCTTGAGCGTGGTCAGGCCGTCCAGCGTGTACATGTGGTATTCGAAAAACGCTTTCTCTTCGAGCATCGGCGCCTCGGCAAAGCCGGCCGCCGGCATCGGAGCACGTCGCATCATCTTCTCATCCGCCCGATGAACCTCACCGGCGATCAGCTTGAGTTTGGCGTCGGGGTAGACGGCGCCGGAGCGGTTCTCCACCGACACCCAGGATGCGAGGCCCAGATTGTCGTCCTTGTCACTGAGCGTAGCTATATATTCGGCATGCCAGTTCATGCCTTCGGTCATGTATGCCACTTCCATCTCGGCCGCCGTACGGGTGGATGACCGCACTCTCCAGACCAGTGTGGGCTTCACGATGAGACCGGTCTCCAGGGGGGAGAGTACAATGTCGGTAGCCTTGTCCTTGGAAACGATGGCGGTCCGGCCCTCGGCGAGAGCCAGCACCAGGTTCCCCGTGTCGAAGCCTAGCAACCTCCCGTGGTATTCGGACCCGTCATCGGCGGTCACGTCTATCTCATGCTCGAGATACTTCCGAAGCAGCTTATCGGGGCTTATGAGATCGTACTCGAAGTTCTGTTCCAGGACTTCTATCCCGCCACGCCCTTCTATGGCGAGTCTCACGGAGGTAGGGTCGATGCGCGCCGCTATCTCATCCATCGACAGGTGGTTTATCCCCTTCTCGAGGTCGGCTGAGCGCACGTCTTTCACCACACCGAGGTTGCTGTTGTATACCGTGACCTTAAGATCCCGGGCCTCGGCGAAGGCGGCAAGCAGGCACACCGCGACGACTATCATGAGCGCTTTGCGCATGGCGGAATACCCTCCTATGAACCGAGCAAGACTGAGAGGTTCTTTCTCAGCTTGGCTACGTTCTCCGACAACTGCTCTATCTTCTCCTTTTCCCTGGCAACCACCTCCGGCGGGGCCTTACAGTTGAAATCGGGATTCTCGACCCTGGCCGTCGACTTCTCTAGGAGGTGTTCGATTCTGGTGATTTCTTTGGTGAGACGGATCTTCTCCACGTCCACATCGATGACATCGCCCAGCGGAACCCACATCTCCGCCTGCCCGACGACACCCGTCGCGACCGGGCCCCCGTCTTGAGGAGCAACCCCCTCACCTACCATGGAGACCCCGGCCAGCTTCATGATGTAGGATCCGGCCCGGAGCACCGCGTCCCCCACTCCCTTATCCCCCGAGAAACGCAAGTAGAGGGGCACCTCTTGCGAAGGATGCACACCCATCTCTCCCCTTATGTTCCTGACAGTATCCACAATACCCATGAGTGAAGCCATGACCGTTTCAGCCTCTTCATCCCGCGGAAACCCCTCGCCGCAGTCCCACGGGGCGTCCAGGATGCTTCCACCCCCGAGTATGCAGTCACTCAGGCGGTGACGGCCCCCGAT
>CAZRAU010000183.1:0-2263 GCA_964598025.1 uncultured bacterium | reverse complement strand
ATACCGGGCGTTTCCGGCGGGATGCTGCTTTCCGGGACTCTTTCAGAAAAGCCCACGGGATAGCCGGGGACACCCTGGTCTTCTGTTACAACGGATCGATGGGCGGCCACTGGCACAATCCCGGCCCGTATGCCGACTTCATTGTCAGGCTCCGAGAGCTGGGTCTAGCCCACTGGTTCCTCTTTGTCACTCCGGATGCGGAGGCTCTGAGGGCATCCATCGAAGAACACGGGGTACGGCCTGAGGAGTACGGAGCAGTGAGCTGCAAATTCGAGGAGGTTGTGCGCTACCTGTCTGTCGCCGACTTCGGAACCATGTTCATGACGGCCCCCAAGATCGCCGTGGGCATAAAGACTGTTGAATACCTGGCCGCGGGGTTGCCGCTTATCGTGAACCGGAAGTCAGCGGGCGCGGCCGAGATCGTCCGGCGATACGGGCTCGGACTGGTCGTGGACGATGAGTGGGCAACCGATCTGGATGCGATACGTGAACTGGCCGGGAGGAGAGAGGAGATGTCCTCCGCCGGCAGGCGCCTGGCCGAAGCGCAATTTTCAACGGCGAGGGTTGCGCAGAGATACCTTCAACTCTATGATAGTCTGGCATCATGATAAACCAAACCAAGTGAGGTGCAAACCAGCGAGATGAGTGCCCAAGGCGGACTCCTGGACAAGGCGGTGAGGGGCGGCCTCTGGCTCTTCAGCCTGAGGGTCACTCAGCAGATCCTCCTCATTCTTCGGCTCGCGATCCTTGCCCGCCTGCTTTCACCCAACGACTTCGGCCTCATGGGCGTCGCCTTGCTCGCGATGACCGTCATAGAGAGCCTTACCCAGACCGGGTTCGATGTGGCATTGATCCAGAGGAAAGGACGGACCGAAGAGTATCTGGATTCAGCTTGGACGATCGGCATCCTGAGGGGTCTGGCCCTCTTCGGAATTCTACAGGTGCTTGCCGCCCCTGCTGCGAAGTTCTTCAGCTCACCTGATGCCGAGATGCTGATCCGCGCGATCGGGCTCTCGCTTGTCTTCAGGGGTTTTCTCAACATCGGCACGGTCTATTTCCGCAAGGAGCTGGAATTCGGCCGACAGTTTGCATTTGAGTTCTCAGGCCGGGTGGCGGACTTCGTTGTTGCGGTGGTTGCAGGACTTATCCTCAAGAACGCCTGGGTCCTCGTATTGGCCTATGTTGCCGCCGACCTGATTCGAGTCATCGCAAGCTACGTCATTCACCCCTACCGGCCGCGGCTGAGGCTGGAGATTCGGAAGGCCGAGGAGCTGTTCGATTTCGGAAAGTGGATTCTCGGGTCCAGTGCCCTGGTTTTCTTCCTCAATCGAGGGGAGAAGGCACTCGTGGGACGGGTCCTCGGTGTCACCATGCTGGGCTTCTATGAGATGGCCTACAAGATATCCAACCTCTCGGCCACGGAGTTTGCCATGGTCATTTCCGAGGTGACCATACCGGCTTACTCCAAGCTCCAGGAGAGAATCGACAGATTGCGCGAGGGCTACCTTCGGGTCTTGCAGGTCACAGCGTTCTTCTCCATTCCGCTGGCAGGACTGATCGTGGTCTTGGCGCCGGAGCTTACCCGGGTGCTGCTTGGAGAGAAGTGGGTTGCGGCGATACCGGCCATGCGCGCACTCGCATTGGGAGGAGCGCTGAGATCGATAATCGCAACCACGGGTCCGGTGTACATGGGAACGGGGAAACCGGGAATCATGGCCAAGTACCAGGCCATACAGCTTTGCATACTGGCGGCCATCGTATATCCTCTGACCCACTACTGGGGTATCCTGGGTACGGCGATCGCCGTAACGCTCGCCGCGGTCATGCCTGTTGGGCTTTTCCTGAGAGGGGTTGTAAGAATAACGGAGTGCCCCGTGGCGGGGCTCCTGAGGCTCCTCACCTTCCCCACAGGTGCTACTCTCGCCGCATGCGTCCCCGTTGTGGCGCTTAAGGCCAGCGGTGTGGTCGCCGGGATTTCATTGGCACGATTCGCCCTGCTGGCAAGCTCTTATGCCGTGACCTACCTTGCCTTGACACACCTGGTCGGGAGATGTTGGGGATACCATGTCACACCTCTTGTCCGGGAGATTATTCACTCCATCCGCCGCGGGAGAAAGGTGCCCTGAGGAGCTTCGGGGCGGAGCGAAGCCGCTCGGGGAGCAGTGAATGTCGTTCTGAACAGCGACCGAGCGGCGAGAGTAGCCAGACCCGTCAGCCACGGAGACCCGACCAACGTCTACCGGGCCCCATCGTATTCAAGGAT
>CAZRAU010000182.1:0-2284 GCA_964598025.1 uncultured bacterium | reverse complement strand
TTGGTATACCCCACCAGAAATCGTCCAGTATCAGGTGGAGCGAATCGACCGAGTTCTCCGTAATGAGCTGGGGCTGCCAGATGGGCTGGCTGATGACCAGGTTGTGGTCCTCGATCCTTGCTGCGGCACGGGCACCTACCTCTTAGAGGTCCTCAAGCGGATCCACCAGACTCTGGACGAGAAGGGTGGGAGCGCCCTGGTTGCCCACAAACTCAAGCGTGTGGCCATGGAGCGGGTGTTCGGCTTTGAGATTCTGCCAGCCCCGTTCGTGATTTCTCACATGCAAATAGGTCTCATGCTGAGACGTCTCGGGGCGGCGATTGATCCTGAAAGCGACGAACGTGCAGGCATTTATCTGACAAATGCTCTGACAGGTTGGGAACCTCCCGAGCACCCCAAAGATACATTGCCTCTGTTTCCCGAGCTGATGGATGAGCGAGATGCTGCTAATCGAGTGAAGTGTGATGCACCTATTCTGGTGATTTTAGGTAATCCACCGTATAACGCCTACGCCGGAACAAGTCCCGAGGAAGAACAGGGCCTCGTGGAGCCCTATAAGGAAGGCTTGACGACGCCCGTGAAGGATGGCGGCTGGGGCATTATGAAATTCAATCTGGATGATCTCTACGTTCGGTTTTTCCGAATTGCTGAAAGACGCATCAGCAAAAGTGGGAGAGGTGTTGTGTCATACATCTCGAACTTTTCTTATCTCGATGATCCATCCTTCGTTGTGATGCGCAGCAACTTGCTTAGCGAGTTTGACAGAATATGGATCGACTGCATGAATGGAGATAGCCGTGCCACTGGAAAGCGAACACCCGACGGCAAGCCTGACCCGAGCGTGTTCTCAACAGAACAGGATCCCATTGGCATTCGGGTCGGTACAGGCGTCTGTTTGATGGTCAGGAAACAACGGCGGCAGCGCAAGGCGATTGTGCGCTATCGGGACTATTGGGGAGTTACGAAGCGGATGGATCTGCTCTCTAGCCTTCAGCTCAAGGCGTTGAATAGGAAATACGCACTTGCCAGACCTACCCCCGCGAACCGTTATTCCTTCAGGCCGATGACCGTGTCTGATGATTATATGTCGTGGCCGTCGGTTCTGGAGATGGCTGCGTCCGAACCCTTCAATGGCCCCATTGAGCGTAGAGGTAATTCCCTGATCGTCCTCCAAGATCAGAAGGGCGAACTTGAGTTACTCGTTCCATATCTTGATGTCGCAATCAGCGACGACGAGGTCGCGCAGATCGCCCCAGCCTTCATGAAGTCTTCGGGGGAGTTTGACGCTGCTAAGACCAGAAGCGGTCTGAAAGGGAGAGTACGTTTCGAGAAGGAGAAGATCGTCCCGTATTCTTTCAAACCATTCGACATTCGGCTTGCTTATCTTGACCCGCAGATAGCCCCCCTGTTCTCCAGACCCGCCCCCCAGCTGCTGCGACACACCAGAATCAAGAACAACTGGTATTTCATCACAAGGGACACGGCCGACAAAGCTCCGGAAGGTCCCCCCTTTCTCATCTCTCCGCGGGTCTGTGATTACGACTGTCTTTCGGGGCACGCCCGCCATTTCCCCATTCGTCTGCTGCGAGAACCACGCAACCGCAAGTCTGCTGGTGAGATTGAGGATATGTTCACCGATGAGATGGCGGAACCGGCGGTCACAGGGAACTTGTCGGGGCGAGCACAGGCTTATCTGGTGAGCTTGGGCCTTTCGCTCACGGATAATGATGTCGCGTCAGGTCGGCGGGTTTGGATGCATGCCGTGGGGATAGGCTATAGTCCGGCATATCTCTCCGAGAACGCAGACGGTATTCGCCAGGGCTGGCCGCGGATACCACTGCCGTCAAACCGGAAGACATTCCTGCAATCAGCGCAGTTGGGTCAGCACGTGGCCGCACTGCTGAACACGGAGGAGCCTGTCCCCAGTGTCACGTGCGGGGAGATCCGCCCAGAGTTTGCCACGATGGCCGTGATTTCACGGACTGGCGGTGGCGCCCTTGATCCTGGTGCTGGCGACCTGGACTTAACGGCAGGGTGGGGTCACAGTGGCAAGGCCGGAGCATGCATGCCTGGGAAAGGGAAACATGTGGAGAGGCCACAAAGGGACAAGCGCCTGAGGAAGGCCTTTGGAGAGGCCACTTTGGACATCTACCTAAATGAGGTAGCCTACTGGTCCAATATCCCTCGCCCGGTCTGGGAGTTCTATATCGGCGGTTATCAAGTGATCAAGAAGTGGCTCAGCTACCGCGAGAAGGTTTTACTTGAGAGGGGCCTCACGGTCGAA
>CAZRAU010000181.1:0-2354 GCA_964598025.1 uncultured bacterium | reverse complement strand
TGCCATCCAGCAACCCGCTGGATCGGTCCATGGGACTAATGGTTTCACGGATACATACTACTTGATAAGGAGCATCTTACTTGTCTGCGAGAAATCGCCAGCCTCCAGCCGATAGAAATACACACCGGTGGGGACGGACCGGCCCGCTGCATCTGTCCCGTCCCATATGACCTGGTGATATCCGGCGGGCAGACGCCCATCCTGGAGTCTGCATACCTCTCTCCCGGTGGCGTCATAGACCGTAAGCCTGACTCGGGTATTGGAACTAGCAATCTCGTACGGTATCGCTGTCTGGAAGCCAAAGGGATTCGGGTGATTCTCCCCCAGGACGCAGTCCTCGGGGAGATCGGAGCTCCCCTCTACTGCCCCCCAGCAGTTGGGCCGAATCGATGCCAGATTCGAGTTATCAGTCTGATTGCCGAACCCGTCATAGGCGGTAACATAGACATTGTAGAGTACGCCGTTTTCCAGTCCCCCCAGGGTTGTGGCCGTCGTATCGCCGACATCCACGCATTGTGTCCCCAGGATGGGGGGACTCTCCCAGTAGTAGACCTTGTAGCCCGAAGCGTAGGTGTCCCCATCCCACCATAGATGAATGCACTCGAAGTCTGAACCGCCATCCAGATTGGTCGGCGGCATCATGGGAACCGCAGATACCTCGCCAGAGAAGGCTGTCTGCCCCGTCCAATTGACCCCTCTTGCTCTGAATGCGTAAGGCGTCCCGTTGTCAAGCCCTCCCCAATCAACGCAGGCCTCCCCACTGTGGGTTGAGTCTGCCCACGCACCGCCTTCGTGCATCCATTGAACCTCATAATAGTCGGCATACTCCGAGCCCTGTTCAAGACACAAGCGAACATGCCCGTTTCCCAGCTGCTCCACAGCGAGCTCAGGCGGAGGACTAGGGGTGGGAGGTTCCAAGACCCCCGTCAGCGGGCGGCCAAACACTGGTCCCCACCAGTCGTGTCCTTCAGTGTCGAAGATCCTGTAGTGATAGTCCATATGGTAGTCCGTGGTAGTGTCGACGTAACTATAGTACTCCTGCTCAGGGTCGAAGGCAATGCACCCGATATAGGTCTCCCCGTAGTATTGCCCTCCGTTTGTGCTTTTCCAGATCTCGAACTCTGTCCAGTCCTCGAAATCGATCGCCTCCCAGTCAAGCGTCACCCGATGATCGCCCCCGGTCGCCGCGAAGTTACGGATCTGGCGGTCAATCCCGATATCCGAGCACTGCTCGCTGTACTTGAAGTCGGACACACCACCAACGAAGCCCCCCTCTTGATATCCGCCGACGTAAGCTCGAACGGCGAAGCAATCAGACGATCCAACCATCCAGTCTGGAAAGACGCATGTCGTAATGCTTCCTACATTATGTAGAATGCTCAATGGAGTAGGCGGACAGGAGTATGAATCCTGGTGCAGAACATACCCGTCTGCGCCCTCTACAGAATTCCACCAGAATGTATAGTAGCTGATATCGTACGGGTTGTAATCGAACCAGCAACCGAAATTCTGCGGACACGTAAATGTGTCGGCGTAGGCGAAGTACCCGTCGTGGATCCCGAGCGCCTCCTCCTGGCGATGGCCGGCATCGAAAGCCATGAGGCTCTCCTCAACCGCGTGGCCTGTGCACGAGGCTTCCGTGAGTGCGGCGGGCATCCATGTAGATGAAGGACCTCGATCCGGCCGTAGGCAGTCTGCGTGTCATCTTTAACCTGCATGCCGTAGCCGAACCTGCGGTTGATCTCATTTGCTAGACCTAGCGCGAGCTTGTAACGCCACTCACCAGTCTCAGGATCTGGAATGTCGGGGTCATTCATATAGTACGTGCGCGTGTCGTAGACATCCGGGTGTCCCTCATGGTGAACGGAGATAAAGACGTCGACTTCCGGATCACTATTCGCTATCTGACATCGCTCCAGATGTGACATGTATTGCGTGATCGCAGACTTCGTGCATGTCACATATGTATCGCTCTCGAGCATGGATTCGGCCAGGGGCACTATCTCGTGGTTCACCCAGGCCTCGGTTAGTTGGCCAGGTGGCGGCCCCCAGGTCCCACGGCCATCACCGTTCGTGCAGTCCCATTGGCATGCTCCCGGTCCGCCATGGCCTGGGTCAAGGCAGACTCCAGGATAGTCGCTATCGAAATCAGCCGCAAGATCACGGACTTGCCAAGAAGTGCCCCACAAAATCAAGGCGCCGACAAGGATCAACATTCTCACGCGGTAGCGTCGCATAAGATTCCCCACCTCCTTCTGGTGCTGGCAGCAAAAGATGCGGTCACCTTGTCCGTTGCAGCACGGCAACACATATCTTGCCGGTTCTATGGGTGGAGTACGCGATTCTTGTGCCGT
>CAZRAU010000180.1:0-2391 GCA_964598025.1 uncultured bacterium | reverse complement strand
CTTGCCAGTCTGGGCGGCGGGAGGCCCTCCCTCCGCGCCACCCGCTCGGCTTCACGCCTCCGTGTGTGGCGCCGGGATTCCATGCCCGACGTTACAACGGTCTCCACTCGGAGGCTTGCTTCTTCCTTGCGCTCGTATTCGCCTTGAGCAGATGGGTGTTTTTCAGCAGCCTTGCCCCTGACACTCCCTGTGTCAGGGGGTGGATGCGTCGTGTCACATCGACACTTGCATGGCGAGCAAAGCGCGGCCCTGCGAACCAGGCATCGCTAACCGCTTGCCACCGCACCAATTAGCCCGCTACAATTCGGCGCGGACCTGCCGCACATCTGGCACGGGCGTTGCTCCTACACTAAGGCGGAATCACTGGTACCCCTGAGTGCCAGGAGGTGGCAGAATGCCGGCGAGTATGGAAAAGGTCAAGTTCGGGTTGGGGGTTATGTCGATGATCGCAGTCTACCTCATCCCGCAAGTTGGAGGTTTCTATTTCTTCGCTAGAGTGTTTGCGTAAGACTTGGGGTTGCAAGTCCGGCACGGCTTGCGTAAGATGGATGAGAGGAGGTTGAAGAACAATGCGGGGGAGTATGCGCCAGAAAACAAGCCGGATCATCATCCTCGGAAGCGCAGCATGTCTCTGCGCGCTCTTTGTTGCCCCTGTTGGAGCGTTCCCGCTTAACATGGGAACCTATGACGAACAGAAAATGGGCAAGCACAAAGAAGCCGAGGAACTTCTGAAGGACCTCAACATCAATATGAAGATGGATGGTGACGATATCGTCCGCATAGGCTCCGGGTTCACCGTGGGGCCGGGCGAGACCATCGAGGGCGACATTGTCATTATCGGCGGCGGGCTTACCGTGAAGGGCACCGTGGAAGGCGACGCCGTGGTCGTGGGTGGATCCATGTATCTCGAATCCTCCTCAATCGTAAGGGGCGATGCCGCCGTCGTAGGGGGCATCCTCCAGATGGAAGAAGGGGCCACCGTAGAGGGCGAGATAATAGAGAACATCGACATGGAGATGCACCGCGGACACGAGACGGCTCTGAAGGAGCACGAGCAGGCCCTCAAGGAGCTCGAGCATCTCAAACAACTCAAGCAACTCGAGGGGCTCGAAAACCTCGAAGACCTCAAGGACTTCGAGATGCAAATGGAGGCCGGCGACGGCGACATCATCAAGTTCGCCAAGGATATATACATAGGCGAAGACGAGTTCGTGGACGGCGATGTGGTAGCCATAGGCGGTGACATCAGGGTTGACGGCCATGTCACCGGTGACGTTGTCGCCACGGCCGGAGATGTCTTCGTCGGATCGACGGCCCATATCGAAGGCGACGTTGTTGCCACCTTCGGCAAGGTCACCATCGAGCCCGGGGCCGAGACCGATGGCGACGTGGCCGAGGTCTCGATGGGCGGCGTGCGGAGCGTGCCCCAGGCTGCTTTTGGTGATTGGGGGACAGGCGAAAAGACCACCTACCTCATAAGTCTCTACGCGCCCGATGCCGATGATGTCAGGCTCACCGGTGATTTCCTGGACTGGTGTTCCGAAGGCATAGAGATGGAAGAGGATGACGGCACCTGGAAGACCTCGGTCTCCCTGGGGCCCGGATCCTACATGTACAAGTTCATCGTGGACGGCGAGTGGATGGCCGACCCCGAGACCGAAGAACGCGTGCCCGACGGCATGGGAGGTTATGCAACACCCATCATCGTCAAGGGCAAGATGACGAAAAGCAAAGATGTGACCACCCATGTCTTCAGCCTCGACCGCCCCGAAGCCCGCGATATCAGAATATCCGCGAGCTGGAACGGCTGGGACCCCGAAGGTGTCAGACTCGTGCGTGACGACGACGGCGTATGGAGCACCAAGGTATCCCTCCCGCCCGGCATGCATGCATACAGGTTCTATGTGGACGGCAGGTGGATGGCCGACCCCGATGAACCGGACAAGATGGTCATTGACCGCCACGGGGAAGAGGTCACGACCGTAGTCGTGAAACCTCAGGACCCCGGCAAGGTGCTCTTTAAGTTCTGGACCTACATGCCCGATGCCGACGACATGAGACTCACGGGCACCTGGAACGATTGGGACCCCGAGGGCATCCCGATGTACCTGGACGGGCAGGGCAACTGGTTCACCTATGCCGCGGTGCCGACCGGAGCAAACAAGTACAAGTTCTATATAGACGGCGAGTGGGGACCGGATCCCGATGTCGCCGAGACCGTCCCCGACGGAAAAGGCGGGCGGGCCACCGAATTCATGGTGAAGCCCCCCAAGAAGGTGAGAACCCTCACGGTCGAATCCGCAGGGAGCCTCAAGGAGAAGGGCTTCACCTTCTCACCGGCCATCGACTATAACCGCGTGGATGGTGTTTATCTCGCTGGCATAATCAAGT
>CAZRAU010000179.1:0-2725 GCA_964598025.1 uncultured bacterium | reverse complement strand
ATATACCAGTATGGCAAAACCGACACCGATAAGGTGAAGATGGACTACCTGGAGTTCATTGCCCTCATCACCACCCATATCCCCGATAAGGGACAGGTGATGATCCGTTATTATGGCCTCTACTCTAATGCTCACAGGGGAAAGGAGAGGAAGCGGGGTCAGCCCACATCGGCCTTGCCAATCCTAAGCCCTCCACTCCCCAGAAGAGCTTCGGCCGGCTGGAGGGAACTCATTAGGAAGGTTTATGAGGTCGATCCACTCACGTGTCACGCATGCGTAGCCGAGATAAAGGTCATAGCCTTCATCACCAACTACGCGGTCATAGACAAGATCATCCGCCACCTGGGAATCACCTTCACCCACCAGAGGCCTCCGCCACCGGCCCGGCAGGAAGAACTCTACTGACCCCATCGTTTACGCGCACCCCAAAGCCGGTCACAGGGATCACTCTGCCCGCACATGACCATCACTCTACCGGCCATACCGCCATCGGGGGCTCAACGGGTACATCACAACCCCAGCGGCCTAATCTGGTCACACTATCCCGGATGCAGCCGACTACCACCGCCTCAAAATAGCCCGGAAACTCGCACATCGCCTCAAGTCCGGAAAAGCAAGTTCCTATGAGTAGGCGATTTCATAACCGGAGAGCTCTGCATGCGGGAGATCCAGAGTGAAGGTTACGACCAGCGTCCTGAAGTTCTCCGGGCCGCCGAGCGGGCCTCCGAAGAGGCGGTGGTCACGGCTGTGCACCGTGAGGTGGTCAAGAATGTCGACGTGGATGAAGCGAAACTCATGGATTTCTATAAGGAGCACAAGGAGGAGCTGTGGAGCGATCCTGGTGCCACGCTGTCGGTCATAACCACGGAGACCGAGGCGGAGGCGCAAGCGATATATGAAGAGCTCCAGGCCGGCGCGGATTTCGCGGAATTGGCGAAGGAAAGATCCTTCGACGAGGTGAGGGGCGAGCAGGGTGGGGAGCTCAGGGGGGCGCTCTATTACCGGCAGCTCGAAGCCTTCCCGGACGTTCTGGAAATAGTGGAGAACACGGCGGAAGGCAAGTATTCAAGTCCGGTCCCGATGCCGGCGGGATTCATGGCCGGTGAATACCTCATAATCAAAGTGCTCCACAAGATAGTGTCGGAGCAGCTGGAGTTCAATGAAATCGAGCAGATGCTGGACCAGCGCGTGGTCCAGTTGGAGCAGGACCAGGCCTTTGGTGCGTGGCTTACGGGCAAGATGGAAGAGTACGGCGTTGAGATCTATCCCGAGCCCCTGGCCCAGATCGACTTCGCCTCTCTGCGCGAATAAGAAGCAAGGCGGGTGACCGAGGCTCACGATGCTTTGCGGTGCGGCTACCGTTCGGTTCGTCATTTGGCCCGCCATCTTGCAGACGCGGAAATCTGTAGCGTCGCGGGGGCCCCTAGCCCGGATAATTCACAAACCTGAATTGGCAGGGTTGATGAGTGTGTTTGGGTATGTGGAGAGGTGGACTTTGATGGTGCTGATGGATGTGGAGGTGATTGTGGCACCGTTTTGGAGCGAGGAGATGAGCAAAGGCCGTTTTCAAGACATACGTGTCCATGGGAAAGGGTCGTGCTGTTCCGGATGGGGTGGTATTAATAGGTGCGGGCCGGAGAGTCCCGAGTCTGGGCGAGGTAGAACCAGAGCTGTTGCCAAGGATATGAGGTTGCCAGATGGACCCAGATGCGTCGGGCGGTCTCTTTGACGCGTGCGCTGACCTTCAGCAGCCGGAGCCTGATGGTGTCAAACTGGGCCTTCGCCAACTGGGTACCCTTGAGCTTGCGCCTCAGTGCCAGAGTAAGGGTGTAGGCGGTAGCATGAAGCAGGAGCCGGAACTGGTTGGCCACAAACCGGTGGCAACTGAGCCGGTCTGCAGATAGAGCATTCTTCAGATCCTTGATACGATTCTCTGCACCTCCACGAAGCGCGTAGAAGTCGTAGAGTTTCTCGGGCAGGTCTTGCATGTTTGTGACGACGAAGCGCCGGTTGGTTCCCTCAGGCATTGCCTCAGCTTTTATCACCACACGGCGGGCGATATCCCAGGACTTGGCCTGGTATGAGCCCTCGCCGATCAGGCGGACCTTCTCTTGTGTGTCTTCGTACCTCCGGATTGCTTCAGCCATGAGGTCTTCCGCCAGGACGAGTAGGCGGGTATTAGTCACCAGGCCGATCACATACTTCAGTCGCTCCTCCTCGCAGTACTCATACAACTCAGGCACAGCGAATCCGGCATCAGCTCGGATGATTATACGTACCTCTGGCCAGCGCTCACGGATTCGACTGACCACTCGCCTGAGAATCGCCACCACACCACGGGCCGCATGAGAGTTGCCCGGCCGCAACGCGGCCACCAGCAGGTCACCGTGCTGCCCGTCGTAGATAAGAAGCGGATGATACATATGCTGTTCGTAGAAACCGTGATAGAAAGATAACTCTTGCTGGCCATGGGTCGGATCATCGGTCGTGTCTATGTCCAGGATGATCTCCTCCGGCGTGGACTTGTCTTCACGCAGATACTCGGCCAGGAGCATCTCGCTGAGCCGATAACAATCTCTCGCAGTTATCGAGTTCTCCAGTCGAGACAGGGTCGGCTGGCTGCCCAAGTCCCGCCCTGTCTCGGGAGCCCGATCACAGCAGGTCTTTAGTATCGCATCCTTACGCAAGTAGTCAGCATCATTCTGGTCCTCATAGCCTGCAATGA
>CAZRAU010000178.1:0-2734 GCA_964598025.1 uncultured bacterium | reverse complement strand
TGCATCGGCAGTCGCGCCGAGCGGGTTCTGCACTTCACATTCTACTTTAAGTAATCATTCTAACCAATTGGCTATAATGATAAAGGTTGTATCGGCAGTGGCGCGTAGCGCCATTTCCGATACGACGGATTGAAGGAGGCCGCGGGGTGGTATCTATGGGGATTCAATCCAGGCAGTTGACCGGCCAGGCCATTTTGGGCCGGGTTCGAGCTGGTTCCCTCCCGGTTGGAGCACACCCGCGAGCTGCGAATGCCCTCTGATACCCGATAGCTAGTGCGATTCCTGTCGGGGTCACAGAGCTCGCACCGTGTCGTGATATGGAGAGATGACAGGGATCCCCACTGTGACTTCCCACACGTCGCACGGACTTTGGATTGAGATGACCAGTTCTCATGGTGGGGGCCTTCCTGGTGACAAGAATCGGTCCGCCGACAGTCGGAGTATTGATCCATCAGGGGCTTTGACGACGACCTCTCTGACAACCATCCTGCCCTTTCCACAGTGAGGGCATACCCGTGGGTCGATTCCGGTGAGGCGACGGAGTCGCTCTTGCCAGGAGATCGTGTCGGCCCAGCTCTCGGGCTTGAGCCCAAGTATCCGGCGGGCTCGCAGTGCCTTGGTCTTGCGATTGCGGTGACTGAAGATGCCGTAATACCTGATCTTGACGAAGCCGTCAGGGAGCACATGGAGCAAGAATCGTCGGATGAACTCGTCCGCTCCGAGATTCATGAGCCTCACCTTGTTGTGCCGGGCACGATCACGCCATCGGAAAGTGACCTCATCGCCTCGGAGCCTGACCAGCCGATCGTTGGATATGGCAACCCGATGTGTGTATCGAGCCAGATAGTCGATCACATCTTCAGGTCTTCCCATCGGCGACTTGCAATGGACTACCCAGGACTGCCGGTAGAGGCCGGCGAGGAGCTTCTTGAACGCGTATTCGTCATCTCGTAGCTGGATGTGCTCCGGGACCAGAAGTTGTCCCGACTCATGTGCTCGCTTCAGGTGATCGATGAAGATGCCTCTGAAGAGCACTGACAAGACCTTAACGGGTATGAAGAGCCCTTTACGCCATGTGATCCACCGCTTGCCGTCTCTGGATAGTCCTCCGGCTGTGACTATGCAGTGCAGATGTGGATGGTCGATGAGGGTCTGAGTCCAGGTATGAAGCACAGCGATAAATCCTATCTGGGCATCGAGGTACTTTGGATCCTTGGCGAGTGTCGAGAGTGTACGGGAGGCTGCCTTGAAGATGAGATCATAGACGACTTGCTGATTCCCCTGAGCCCAGGGCCTTAAATCTGCCGGCAGCGTGAAGACGATGTGGAAGTAGGGAGTGGGGAGGATCTCTCGCTTCCTATCTTCAAGCCAGCGCTCTTTGGCAAGCGACTGGCACTTGGGGCAGTGCCGGTTGCGGCATGAGCTGTAGGAGATCCTCAACGCTCCACACCGGTCACACTCATCGACATGTCCTCCCAGCGCGGCAGTCCGGCATATCTCGATGGCCCGCATCACCCTGAGGTGGCACATGGGCATGCGATGGCTGCGAGCCATTCGGTACTCCTGCCCAAAGGCTCGGAAGACATGGGCTACTTCAAGATGTGGTCTCATGACGGGCAGGACTCTCTCGGAGGTCTACCCGGCTGATTCCATCATGACGTCCAGGGGACTTACGATCCGGCCGATATCCTTCGGATTCAGGCGGAGATAGATCGCAGTGGTCCTCGGGGACGCATGGCCCAGGAGTTGCTGGATATGACAGAGATTCGTGCCTGCTTCCACCAGGTGGCTGGCGAAGCTGTGCCTGAGACTGTGGATCACTGCATGCTTCTTGATGCCGGTTTGACTGAGAGCTTTTCTGAAGGCATATTCGATCGTTCGTCTACCCATGGGCTTAGATGGCGGCCTGCCGGGAAACAGCCAGTCGTCGGGTCGGTACGCACGCCAGTATTCCCGGAGCAACTTGAGGGTATATCTGGCCAAGAGCGTGTAGCGATTCCTCCCGCGCTTGGCGTAACCGACGTGGATCATCATGCGATCGCTATCGATGTCGGAAACTCTAAGATGCGTAGCCTCACTCACTCTCAGGCCCCCGGAATACACGGTGGCAAGGACGGCTCGGTGCTTGAGATTCTCGGTGGCCGAGATCAGGGCGTAAGCCTCTTCCCTGGTAAGCACCACGGGAAGTCCCCTCGACGTCTTCGCTCTGGGAATACGAAAGGTACTCCAGTCCCGCTCCAGTGTTACGCCGTAGAAGAACTTCAGAGCACTGTAGGTCTGACCTACCACAGCCTGAGAGACCTTCTTCTCCGTGATGAGATGATGGAGATAGGCTCGGATCTCTTCCTTGCCGATCTCCTCGGGCGATTGGGGGAAGTGACGGAGAAACCTGCGGATGCAGGCTAAGTAGCACACCCGTGTGTGAGGGCTGTAGTTCCTCAACTCCATATCCATCTTGAAGCGATCACATACGTTCTCCATGACACAGCTCCTTTCTGTGGGTACAAACCTGATGACCTGAGCCTCGACGCAGCCTGGCAGCTGATATTGTAGTGTGAATGTGAGGTAGCTGCAACCGACTGTCGGCGTCGCCGCTTGTCTCACCGGCGACAACTGCCCGCAGATCATGTCTCCCGCAACGCGGGTTCGTTCAATGCCTATTCAACGATCCAAGCAACTAGACCAAAATAGACTTTTTCCACGAAACTCACAGAAGTCTAGTGAAAACACCCCA
>CAZRAU010000177.1:0-2888 GCA_964598025.1 uncultured bacterium | reverse complement strand
TCATCGGCCACGTAATCCACAATACCACGCTCTCAGACATTTGCCCGGGGAGCCACTTAAATGTCTGAAAGCGTGAATCGGTCGGACGGCGCGGGCTGGTTGTACCAGTGAGCCACAGTTTTGCCCCTTCGTATGCACCGAACCCCGGCGAAACCTCATTGACCCACGTATGATCGGTGCTATCATAGTCACGTTGTCAACGTTCATGCCGGGAGCGACATCCGGTAAGACACCCGTGCTGATACGAGGCTCGGGAATTCTACTCTACCACAGACTTTGCAGAGGGAGGAGATCATGACGTACTCCAAGCGGATCTGGTTACTCACGACAGTCGCCGGTTGGCTTCTGATCCTGCTTGTGATAGGTGCTTCGGGCGCTATCCCGGCCAAGATCAACTACCAGGGCCGCCTTACCGATACAGCGATGGGACAAGCGATGCCCGGCGAGCATGATATGGTCTTCAGAATCTTCGAGGTGGCCACCGGCGGTACCGAGGTCTGGTCGGAGACCGTTTCAGTCGAAGTCGATTCCACAGGCGTCTTTTCGGTATTACTGGGGGCGATCAATCCCATCGACCTGGAATTCGAGCAGCCCGCGTGGCTCGAGATCGAGGTGGAAGGTGAGGTCCTCACCCCGCGCCGGGAGGTGGCGAGTGTGCCATTTGCATTCTTTGCCAACAGGACCGGGCATGCGGCGGATTCGGACAGCCTCGCCGGGCTTGACGCGGAGTCTTACTCCCTGACCGGGCACACGCACACGAACGAAGGCATAGCACCCGGTGCCGAGATCGATCCCGCCAAAATAGCCGGGACAGCCTGGACGGCCGCCAATGACGGCGATGGAAGCGGGCTTGATGCGGACATGGTGGACGGCCTTCATGCCGACGCCTTCGCCGATACGTCGCATGACCACAACGATCTCTACTTCACCAAGGAAGAGATGCAAGATACTGGTACAATCAACAACCCGGATAACCCAGTCGATTGGACCGAACTTAAGAGCGTGCCCGGAGGTCTGGCCGACGGTATCGACGACGTGGGGGGAGCAGGTGACGGCCACTCGCTCGATGCCGCAGACGGCGATCCCGTCGATGTCGTATTCGTGAACGATGCCGGGAGGGTGGGCATCGGGTCGGCGACTTTCACGTTCGCCGAGCTCGAGGTCGTAACGAACACTGATAATGCCATATTCGGTTCATCCAACTACACCAACGGAGTGTATGGCTACAGCGCAGCCGGGACTGGAGTCAGGGGGGAGACCACCACCGGGAAGGCAGGGACCTTTGTCGGGGATGTCTATGTGAACGGCGCTCTTGGTGTCGGTACGGACACCCCGGGTGCGACGCTCGGGGTCGCAGGCAACATAGATGCGGACTCGCTTTACCTCATAAACGGTGAGCGTGCCATGTGCTCATTCCCTAAGAGCAAGGCCGTCGCGGTCGGCATAGATGCCGGACCCGCATATCTCTCTTACCAAGGCACATTCGTGGGTCACGGAGCCGGGCATAATAGTTTCCAGACCTCCAATACGTTCGTCGGGGCCGAGGCGGGTTACGAGACTTCCCTTGGCTACGCAAACACCTTCGTAGGCGCACGAGCCGGGAAGAGCAATACCGATGACGAATGGAACACTCTCATAGGCGCCGGGACGGGCGAAACACTAAGTTCCGGCTGGTCCAATACAATGCTGGGGGCCTTTGCCGGAACGGATCAGACGAGTGGCTACCACAACACTTACGTCGGGGCGTTCGCAGGGGGGGATCACAGCAGCGGCTCCAGCAACACCTACGTCGGGAGCAGCGCCGGTCGTGAGAACGACTCGGGGAGCGGCAATGTCTTCATCGGCAGCTCCGCCGGTTATCATGTGCTGGGGTCCGACAAGTTCATCCTAGCCAATGGCCCCGACACCAGCGACGTGCTTCTCTACGGCGACTTCTCTGACGGAAGGGTTGGTTTGGGGACTATGGCGCCGGAACGGCATCTTCATATCAAAGGGGTGAATCCGAGAATCCTCATCGAGGCCACATCCAGTAACCCCGAAGTCGATCTTAAACACACGGGGGACGCCTCCTCCGATGTTTGGGCCATATATAAGGACAGCGCCACGGAGGATCTGCGCTTCTACCAGGACGGTGACAGGATCTGGGTGCAGGGCGGCACCGGCAACTTGGGCCTGGGACACGATCCCGGTGCCTACAGGCTTTATGTCCAGGGGGCGGCGTACGCCACGGGCGCCTGGAATACGTCCGATCTCAGGTTCAAGAAAGACATCGAAGACATCGGAGGAGCCATCGACAAGGTCATGAACCTGCGCGGGGTCTCGTTTCTGTGGCGGAGGGATGAATACAGGGACAGGAACTTCGACCCGGGCAGGCACTACGGCGTGATAGCCCAGGAAACACAGAAGGTGTTGCCGGCGGTGGTCCGCGAAGGGCCGGACGGTGAGCAGGCCGTGGCCTACACCCAGATTGTCCCGGTATTGATAGAGGCGATCAAGGCCCAGCAGGCAAGGATCGAGAATCTGGAGGAGCGCATAGCAGAGCTCGAATCAAGGCCCCGCTAGCGCCCTCATACGCATAGGAGATTGCTTTTTCCGATCTGAGCCACCTGGACCGTTTTCGGTTGACTTCGAGCAGGTGGAGCTATGCGGCTCTGGAATATCGCTACGGGGTCAGGCCATACGCGTTGCGATATGCTCTTGGAGCAGCCGACGGCAGTGTGGAGCCAACTAACCAGATACCGTGATCTTCGTCCGGCCTCTCGCAATTCGGTGGGTCTTTAAGGCAAGACAAACCCACAAAACCACGCTTTGGGATGGCAGCCCGGGGAGCCATCTCGATTTCCGGGGATACGAATCGATGGAAGGACAGATAGCTGGGATCCCCGGCC
>CAZRAU010000176.1:0-3109 GCA_964598025.1 uncultured bacterium | reverse complement strand
ATCGCATCCTTACGCAAGTAGTCAGCATCATTCTGGTCCTCATAGCCTGCAATGATCTGGTAGACGCGCTGACGAAGGAGATGGCCAAGCGGCTGGCTGACATAACGCTCGTCCCGACTCTCCCGGATACCCCCAGCCATACGGGCGGTCAAGCCCAACTCATCATCCACTTGACGAACCCAAAGCAGACCACCGTCGCTGCTCTGAAGGCCACCATCAAATCTTGCCGTGATCTGCTTTTTCAGGTTGAACTCGAAGCCGATCTGTGTGATACACTCTGTCATGAGGGCCACCTCCTCGGTCTGTGTGTTAATTCCTTTTACAAACAGACCTTATAGGAGATTGGCCCTTTTAGCTACCTCCTTTCTTGAATAATCCGGGCTAGGTCTCGAAACATATGTCCATGAGAAAAACAGAGGTTACGGTGCGAATCAGAAGACTTGTTATATACAAGCCCTCAATAGAGGAGCCGACATTGTTATCATGCTTCATCCTGATTATCAGTACCCACCCAAGCTAGTAACTGCTATGGCAGGACTCATATGTTCAGACATGTTTGATGTGGTTCTTGGTTCCAGGATTCTTGGCGGCATGGCTTTGAGAGGCGGCATGCCTATATATAAGTACATCTCTAATAGATTACTCACCTTCATAGAGAATGTCTTATTAGGGCAGAAGTTGTCTGAGTATCACACCGGTTTTAGAGCATTCTCAAGAGAGGCGCTTACGAATCTTCCTCTACTTGAGGATTCCGATGACTTCGTATTCGATAATCAGTTGCTTGTGCAGGTGGTCTACTTCGGTTACAGAATAGGAGAGATAACCGCTCCGTCCAAATACACGTTAGAGTCATCCTCAGTGAATTTCAAGAGAAGCTTGGTCTACGGTCTGGGAGTAATCTCGACGGCTATCAAATTCGTACTACAGAAATCAAGGATATTCCGATTCTCTATGTTCGATCTCGATGGCAAGAAGATCTCACCCTAAACCACATGGGTATGCTTACCAGGAGTATACGATATGTAATCAGACCATACGAAACGGCCGGACCTATCCCCGTGATAGGGGGGAAGGCGAGGACCGTGGGGATTAAGCTCAGTTGAGTTACATGCCCCCTATGACGGTACCCCACGGCCCCGGTCGGCCCTTCGCTGGTTTTTGGATGGCGGCAGTGCCATAATCTATGACAGGGGTGGTCACCATGTTCAAGGACCTGCTCTCAGTCCCTGCGCTGATCCTGCTCGTATGCTTCAGTGTTGGCGCCTCGCAGCCTGCGGGGGGTCAAATGAAGGCCTATCAGATGCGGGAGGATTTCGGCGCGGAGCCGCTCTATGGGTGCCGCCTTCAGTACTACTACTATGTTCCGTGTCCAACCGAGTCCTGGTTCTGGGCCTTTACCGGGCCCATAACAGGAGAGACCATGGGGGCTTTCTTCGACATCGGCGACCCTTCGACCGGCATCGGTATTGCGTGTGATCCCGAAGTCTGCCATACCCTGAACACGGTCCGCATAATGGACTTCGCCGGCTATGGGACTATATATCCGGGCCTCTTCACCATCGAGATGGATATCTACTGTTCGGATGAGCGCGGATGTCCTGTCGGCCCTCGGCTCTGGACAAGCGGACCGCTGGAAAACCACTTTGCGTGGAATTACATTGATATCGACCCACCCGTATGTCTGACCTCGTGTTCGACGATCCCGGGCCCGCCGCCTTCGGCACCTAGAATACTGGTGACCGCGCCCCACACAGGGACCGTAGGCATATACCCTGCCTGGGGCTTCGATAACATAAGCACCCATATCGAAGCGGGCTGTATGATGCATGACATAGGCTGCTTGCCGGCCCTCTACCTGAGGCCGGCCGCGAGTCACTACGGTACTATCCATTCCGGTTAGTACGGCAGCAATTTCGAATACTGCCCGCCCCTTTGGGTGTCGGACGGACGCGACTGGACGCCCGATGGCAGCCGGTATGGATACATCGAGCTGCTGTGGACGCTCTACCTCGACTGCAGCGGCCCTTCGGCTGGTGAGCCCTCAACGTGGGGCAGCATCAAGTCGATCTATCGCTAGGCCGGCCCGTATGGTTTTTGAGTTGGACACCTGAGAAAGGTATCATTATAATGCATGGAGCCGCCGATAAAGACGGCGTTGGCAGAATAGACAATATACAAGAGTGCCGGCGGGAGCGCCGGCCGTATGATGATGCTATCAGGAGGAAGTACTCAGGAGGGCCGATCTTAGATGAAGACATTCTCACTGGCACTGGTTCTGGTATGCCTGATCGCTGCATCCGCCTACGCCTATGATCAGACGCTGATTTCCGATCAGACGGAGGTCGGGGGTTTCATAGCCGCGACAGCCAGGTATATTGAGGTGAAGCAAGAGTCCGGCGTCCTCGTCGGTGGGCGAGTCGCCCTGATTGTAAATCATGCGTGGAGTGCCGGTGTCGGCGGCTACGGTACCGTGGCCGAGCCGTCTCCTGGGGACCTTGCCGGGCTGGATGACCTGGAGATAGCTTATGGCGGGTTGTTTCTGGAATATACCTTCAAGCCCCATGGGATCGTCCATATCTCGGTGCCGGTGCTTGTGGGCGGCGGCCGGACGCAGTTCATGGGTGACTACGTCGACCCGGAGAGCGGCAAGGACTCGGGTACCTTCTTCGTCGTGGAGCCGGAGTTCAACCTGGAATTCAATATCACCAGGAACTGGCGCATCGATCTAGGCGTGGGGTACCGTCATGTCAACGGCACGGGCTTCAGCGAAATCACGGACGAAGACCAGAGCGGCATAAACTGGGCCTTCACTGCGAAGATCGGTGCTTTCTAACCCTCAGGCGGGCGGGCATCCAGGTCCGGCCGGTCGCAATTTGATTTTCCTGCCAAAAAACCCTTGACAACGACGCTGGGACCCTTTATGTTCTTCAGGCAATAAGGACAGGTGGAGTCTACCCTTTCAGCCGGCGCGAAAAAGCGATGCGGCGGTCTGAGGGGGATTTGTACGTTTTTTTGTGGATCATGTTCGGGTCCGCGACAAGAAAAAGAGTGGGCAGCTGCTGGCGTAGCTCAACGGTAGAGCATCTCACTTGTAATGAGGAGGTTGGGG
>CAZRAU010000175.1:0-3154 GCA_964598025.1 uncultured bacterium | reverse complement strand
TCTTCATAGAACCCCTTGCCCTTGTGGACATGGTAGAACCGACCCGCCTGCTCCGAGGTGAGATCCAACATTCTCATGCCCAGAATCCTCAGCCCGGCTCTCTCAACCGCTCCAAGTATTCGACCGATGTGACTCCGCCTGACAGCGTCAGGCTTTATGATGAAGAGAGTTTTCTCCAATAGCCATGCCTCACTCAAAAAAAGGGCTCCAGGGTGGAACCCAATGGTGGACGACATCAGACCCCTTTACGTATAACACAAGCCCGGTGCCGCCGCAACTCAATTCTGAGATGTGATGAAACGTCCCCGCAGTAAGCCCGCGTTCCGTGCACTTGACCGCCTCAGGGCGTTCCCATCAGGTGGCGTCCGCCTAAACGCCCTCTTGCTCATTCAGCCATCGGTGAACGCCTGGTCTTCTCCGCACCCGGATAAGGAAAGGCGGCGCACCCAAGGGGCCCGCCGCCCACGCAACATATACTGTAGGTTAGCCTACTACTACTACTTCTTCTTCTTCGCGGTCTTCTTCTTCGCTGTCTTCCGCGCGGTCTTTTTCTTCGCTGTCTTCCGCACGGCCTTCTTCTTGGTTGTCTTCTTCTTCGTCGCCTTCTTCTTCGTCGTCTTCTTCTTCGTTGCCTTCTTCTTTGCAGTTCTCTTGACTGCGCTCATCCTGACAGCCCCCTTTCTTTAGGCCTGTCCTCTCCAGCTCAACCCGACCTCGGTTCCTCAAACCGGCTGAGCTCCCAAGAGGTCCACGGTTTCCCGACCACACTCCTTTCGAGATTCCATAACTTTTGCAACTTTTTGTCAAGCTTTTTAGCAGATCCCGACACATCTTTTTTTGGTTTCTTATCGGAGTGTCTCAGCTATCAGCTCACTTATCTCAGATGGAGTTCCGGCAACAGGCACTCCCGCGGATCGGAATGCCTCGACCTTTTCCCTTGCAGTTCCAGTTCCACCGGAGATGATTGCACCAGCGTGACCCATCCTCTTCCCGGGTGGGGCCGTGCGCCCCGCAACAAAGGCAACCACGGGCTTGCTAACCGACTCCTTTATAAAAGATGCCGCTTCTTCTTCATCGGTTCCTCCGATCTCGCCGATGAGAACAACCGCTTGCGTTTGTTCATCACCTTCGAAGAGCGCAAGCGCATCGATGAAGTTCGTACCGATGATGGGATCGCCGCCTATCCCCATGCAGGTCGATTGACCTATATCCCTGACCGAGAGATGATACACAACTTCGTAGGTGAGCGTACCGCTTCGTGACACCACCCCCACCGGCCCGGGCTTGTGAATGGCGCCCGGCATTATACCTGCCTTGGCCTCGCCCGGCGTTATGATGCCGGGGCAGTTGGGTCCTATTAGTCGCGAATCTCTGAGCTTCAGATACGTGACGACTTTGACCATGTCAAGCGTTGGCACGCCCTCGGTGATACACACAATCAGTTTGATTCCTGAATCGCACGCCTCATAAATCGCGTCCGCCGCGGCGAACGAGGGTACATATATGACCGATGCGTCCGCACCGGTTTCGGCCACCGCTCCCTCAACAGTATTGTAAACGGGAATACCGTCGACCTTCTGTCCCCCTTTGCCGGGTGTCACACCGGCCACCACGTTGGTGCCGTACTCCTTCATCTGGAGGGCATGAAACTTGCCGTCTCTTCCAGTGATCCCCTGGATGAGAACCCTGGAATCTTTTCCCACGAGCACTCCCATTTACTCTCCCCCCTTACTCAGCCTGATTGCCTCTTTGACGCCTTCGTCCATTGTATTCACAGACACCAGGTCGACCTTCTTCAGTATTTCCCTGGCCGCTCCCTCGTTGGTGCCCGTAAGCCTGACCACCACAGGCACCTTCACATCCATACTGTCGAGAGCTTGGGCGATCCCATTTGCCACGTCATCACACCTCGTTATGCCTCCGAAGATGTTGAAGAGTATCGCCTTCACATTCTTGTCGGACAGTATGATCTCCATGGCGGTGGTCACCTTCTCGGGATTGGAGCTTCCTCCTATGTCGAGGAAGTTGGCGGGCTCCGCACCGTAGTGCTTAACCATGTCCATGGTTGCCATGGCCAGGCCGGCACCGTTGACGATACAGCCTATGGTGCCATCCAACTTGACATAGCTCAGTCCCTTCTCCCGTGCCTTGGCCTCGTAGATGTTCTCGGCTCCGAGGTCTCTCAACTCGGCGATCCTGGGCCTACGTGGAAGAGCATTGTCGTCTATGTTGATCTTGGCATCCAGAGCGATCATCTCACCATCGGCTGTGCGGATGAACGGGTTTATCTCCGCCAACGACGCATCCACACCAACGAAGGCGTCGTAGAGCTTGGTAAGAACGCCGGCGGTCTTCATCGCCTGTTTACCATCGGAGACTATCTTGAAGGCCAGGTTTCTAGCCTCATATGGAAGCAGACCGCGCGATGGATCCACTACATATTTGTGTATCTTCTCCGGTGTCTCTCTGGCAACCTCCTCGATGTCCACACCTCCCGCAGAGCTCACCATGATGACCGGCTTCTGCGTCTTTCGATCGACGATTATGCCGAGATAGTATTCCTCGGCCACATCAAGGCACTCGCCTACAAGCACCTTTCGCACCGGAAGACCCTTGATCTCCATAGAGAGGATGTCCGAGGCAACCCGCTTAGCCTCCTCGGGAGAGGATGCGAACTTTATCCCTCCCGCCTTACCGCGTCCTCCCACATGGACCTGAGCTTTGATGACGACTTTCTTGCCGATCTCCCGCGCAATGGCCGCGGCCTCATCCGGGGTGGTCGCGACCTTGCCTCCCGGGACCGGGATCCCGAAACCGGCGAAGATCTCCTTGGCCTGATACTCATGAACTTTCAATTGCCTACCCCCTTCGTTGCATGAACTCCTCGACTATGGACTCGATATCCGGCTTTCCTATCTCACAGAGCTCGTAGCTCACCCTAGCAATCGGAATGTCTATGTCGATAACCTTTGTGAGGTCCGCCGGCGTACCGTTTACCACCGCATCGGCGCCGCTGGCCCTGATGGTCTCCTCAAGGTCACTTGTTTGATCTAAACCGTAGCCCATGGCCGGAACCAGGTCGGTCAGGTACGGGTATTTCTCTAGTGTCTGCTTGATTTCACCCACGGCAAAAGGCCTTGGATCTATGCACTCG
>CAZRAU010000174.1:0-3236 GCA_964598025.1 uncultured bacterium | reverse complement strand
CGCAGCAGACGGGCCGTTTTCACCAGCCTGGTGGTCGGTGGTTGACATCCCCCCCTCTCCCATGCCAATCTCATATGAACAAGGAGAGTGACGGTATCATGGAAACATCACCGGACCTCAGTCAGGCCTGCGATAAGCATCATCTGGAAAAGGTTCTGGCGGCAGCGCTCGCCAAGGGCGCCGAATTCGCGGAGGTCTATGTCGAGGCCAGGATAAGCGACACGGTTCAGGTCGAGGAACATGTGGTCCGGGAGGCCTCCCGCGGCGTGATTGCGGGTGTGGGGGTACGGGCCATCGTGGGTGACAAGATAGGTTATGCTTATACCGACGGCCTTAAGCTCCAACCGATGATCGACGCGGCCGGGGTTGCCGCCGAGATAGCGTCCGGTTCGAGCGGGGCGGGTCCGGTAGGCCTCGCGTCGGAACCTGCCGAGGCCCACCGTTTCTCCCACCCGAGAGTCTACCCCATCGAGATCGGCGCGGCCGGAAAGATCGAGATCGCTAAGGCCGCCGACGACGGCGCCAGGGCATACGACCACAGGGTAAGCGAGGTCTTGGTCGCCCTTGTAGATACGGACAGGTCGATCCATGTGGCGAACTCGGAAGGCATATTCGTCCATGACCGGAGGATAATGACCACGCTGAGGGTGGTCGCGGTGGCCCAGGAGGCAGGGCTCAGGCAAACGGGAGGTCAGACCCTGAGTGGAACGGTAGGCTACGAGCTCTTCGAGCAGGAATCACCCGTGGAGGTCGCCCGGGACGCTGCGAGGCAGGCTGTGATCTTGCTCGAGGCGGAAGAAGCCCCTGCCGGGAAAATGGTTGTGGTCGTGGGTAACGGCAGAGGCGGCGTGCTTCTCCACGAGGCGATCGGCCACGGTTTCGAGGGCGATTTCATAAGGAAAGAGACCTCGTTGTTCACCGGCAGGCTGGGAGAGCGGGTCGCCGTGGAGGCATGCACGATCGTGGATGACGCGACGCTTCCGGGTGTGAGGGGAACCTGCAATATCGATGACGAGGGCACGCCCGGGCAGCGGACCGTTCTTATCGAGAACGGGATACTCAGAGGCTTTCTCTACGACAAACTGAACGCCCGGCTTATGGGCGCCCGGTCTACCGGCAACGGGCGGAGGCAGTCATACCGCCATATGCCGGTCGTCCGGATGACCAATACCTTCATGACGGCCGGCGATACCCCCCCGGACGAGATCATCGCCTCGGTGAAGCATGGTTTATATGCGAAGCGGATCGGGGGCGGTCAGGTCGATATAGCAAGCGGCAATTTCGTTTTCGAGGTCATGGAAGGCTACATCATAGAAAACGGCAAGGTCGGAGCACCCGCAAGGGGCGCCAACCTTATCGGGAACGGGGCTGACATCCTGAAGAAGATCCAGATGGTGGGCAACGATTTCCTGATGGACACCGGCGGCGGTACCTGTGGCAAGGCGGGCCAGGCAATGCCGGTCGGTAACGGAGTGCCAACCATCAAGGTATCCGAGATGACCGTCGGGGGAACCAAATCGTAGCCATGGACTGTCTCCAACTTGCAAAAGATGTCACGGCGAAGGCCGGAAGCAAAGGCGCCGAGCAGTGTGACTGCTATATAGAGAAGGGGCAGGAGCTTGTCATCAAGGTGAGAAACGGGGAGGTGGAAAGCATCGAGCGGGCCGGATTCGCCGGCCTCGGCTTGAGGCTCATTATCCGGGGAAGTCTTGGGTTCGGCTTTACCACGGATCTCACACCCAAGGTCATCGAGGATCTCGTTGAAAGATCATTGGATTTCGCCCGCACTTCCACGCCGGACCCCTATGCGGGGATAGCCGAGTACTCTCCCCCCGACGAGGCGGATCTCGAGATAAGCGATCCCACGATCAGGCAGACCCCGCTAGAGGAGAAGACAGGCATGGCTCTGGCTTGCGAGCAGGCCGCATACGACTCCGACGACCGCATAAAGCACACCTACGGGGCCTCTTACAGCGACCAGTCGGGCACCGTAGTGCTGGCGCGCCTCGGTTCCGATCCCATATCCTACGATTCAACACGTGTGGACATGACCTGTATCCCTGTCGCGGAGCAAGGCGGCGAACGAAGAATGGGCATCTGGTATTGCTCCGAGCGTTTCCTGTCCGACCTGGAGCCGGCCGCGGCAATCGGCAGAATGGCGGCCCAGAGGGCGGTAGCGATGCTGGGGGCGCGGGGGATCTCCACGCAGAAGGCGAGTGTGGTTTTCGATCCCCGCACAGGCTGCGAACTGGTGGAGGAGATATTCGACAGCCTCGACGGCGAGAACGTGCTGAGGGGTATGTCGTTCATGAAAGACAGGCTGGGAGAGCAGGTGGGGTCGGAGCAGGCCAGTTTTGTCGATGACGGCAAGATCCCGAGACGGGTCGGATCCCGCCCCTTCGATGCCGAGGGCATCCCAACCGGCCGGACGCTGGCTCTTGAAAAGGGATTGGTCAAAGCCTATTTCTATGATGCCCGGACCGCGAGGAAAGCCGGCATGTCATCTACCGGCAACGCCAGGCGAGGCTTCAATTCCACCCCTCACATCGCCGCAAACAGCTTCTACCTGATTCCCGGACGTGCATCCAAGGACGAGGTGATATCCAGCGTCAAGAAAGGGGTCATGATCACAAGCCTCTTAGGCTTCGGCGTCAACATCACCACCGGCGACTACTCGAGAGGGGCCGAGGGGCTCTGGATCGAAGATGGCCGCATAAGCCACCCGGTCGATGGCATCACGATCGCCGGGAACATGGCCGACATGCTCAAGGGTATAGTTGCAGTCGCGTCCGACCTGCGCTTTTTCGGCAGGATGGGCTCCCCCACCTTCGTCATAGACGAGATGACCATAGCCGGCGACTAGGCGGCCCCGCCGGCCTACGTCTGGGATGGAACCCCGACGCTACGCAAGACATTCGTTGCCACAGGAACGGCGACGCTACGAAGGCGAGGGCGGAGCGAAACCGCTCGCGGAGCAGTGAATGTCGTTCTGAACAGCGAGCGAGCGGAGAGCGAAGCCAAACCCGTCGGCCGCGGAGAGCCGGCCTGCGTCTGGGATGGAACCCCGATGCTACGCAAGACATTCGTTGCCACAGGAACGGCGACGCTACGAAGGCGAGGGCGGAGCGAAACCGCTCGCGGAGCAGTGAATGTCGTTCTGAACAGCGAGCGAGCGGAGAGCGAAGCCAAACCCGTCGGCCGCGGAGAGCCGGCCTGCGTCTGGGATGGAACCCCGA
>CAZRAU010000173.1:0-3374 GCA_964598025.1 uncultured bacterium | reverse complement strand
AGCCCAACGAGCTACCAGACTGCTCCACCCCGCATCCATTTCTTCTCGTATGTTATTGGTTTAGGGAGTAATTGTCAAGTGTAATACGATTATCCGCGTGATTTGTGTCGCCGTCCTCAAAAAGGAAAATCTTCTCGCCGGGCTTATACATGCCACAGTTCTCGCGGGCAAGCTTCTCGAGGGTCAGGGGGTCGGTTTCCAGTTTGGTTTGGCGTTCCTCGAGTATGCGCTGTCTCATCTTGGCGGTTGTGATAGCCGCCTCCAGGCGGGAGCCTTCGCGCTTGAGCTGGAATATGCTCAGAAGCCCATACTCGCCGAAGACCACTCCGATGACACATACGAGCAGGACCGCAGTGAAGATAGTTCTTCTACGCTTGGTCCAGAACTCGATTCTTCTTCTGATACGCAAGAAACGGCTGTCGGTCTTTTCCATGGCAAGGTGAATGCTATGGGAACCCCGTATAGGTTGTCAAGGCCGGAAAGCGCACTTCCGTCCCGCACAGCGGAATCGCCGGCTCCGCTGGTCGTGTTTGGTGCAGACAAGAGTCACTGGCGCAAGACCTGTGAGCCGGGCCCAGCCGATCCTCAGGTTGGTTATCCAGGTGTTAAAACTGTGGAAGAAAAAGCTATTGACGGCTGTATATGTCTCCGATATACTCAGTATATGGATGACATCTACGATTCCACGGCTTGGAGAGGATTCAACTGGAATGAGGGTAACCTCCTTAAGAACTGGGAGAGGCATAGGGTCTCAGCATCGGAATGCGAGCAGGTTTTCTTTAATCGTCCGCTTGTGGCGGGAGCAGACAAGCAGCATTCGGAGGGAGAAGACAGGTTCTATGCGTTGGGTGTGACCGACTCCGGGCGGCACCTCTTCGTCGTGTTCACAGTCCGCCTTGACAAGATCCGTGTGATATCAGCCCGCGACATGAATCGCCGAGAACGGAAGGTGTATGATGAGTCCGAGTAAGAAGAAGATACCAGGTTACAAGTCAGAAGACAAAGAGCGAGAATTCTGGGCAGTTGCTGACGCGACCGAGTATGTTGACTGGTCGCGAGCACGTAGAGTGATACTCCCCAACTTGAAGCCTTCTTTGAAAACCATTTCATTGCGACTACCTGAGCTTATGCTTGCGGAGCTGAAGCTGTTGGCGAACAAGAGAGACGTACCTTATCAGTCATTGATAAAGGTGTTCTTGGCAGAGCGACTTGATCGAGAACTGGGGTCTTAGTCCGGCAAGTGCCTAGCAGTTGCGTTGAGCTGCCGCGCCTCGAGGGAAGCATACCAAGGAATTATATATCCCAGGGGCGAAGCAGGTCCTTAACGGTGCGGGTTTCCTCCTCATGCTTCCGGTCGCGCTCCTCGAAGATCTCCTTCCAGGAGGTGGGTTTCTTCTTAGGCTCGGTGGTCTCTTCTATCTCCTTCAAGGTTTCCCGCAGCGTGGTGTTAAGAAAGATGGACGTGATGCTCATGAGGAGCAAGACAACGCCTATTCCGGTTATGCCTATAAGGAAGAAGACGGCGGAGGCCTGGAGCAACATAAACATGGTGAGGCCGGGCCTCAGGACCACAAGCATGGCGCTCCATCTAATGGTGCGCTTGACACCCCAGGCTCGGGTCACGAGCAGTGGGAAGAGATAGACCTGCATGAGGAGACAGAAGGCGGCGATCCACATCTGGATACCGGCAAGGAAGAAGCCTATGATGCCTCCTGCCACCTTGAGGTTTAGGTAGAAGCGAGTGCTCTGAGCGAGCACGAAAAAGACGCCGCCGAAGATGAGGCCGAGGCCCAGCATGCGGGGGAAGTAGGTTCTGGCCTCAGGCCAGAAGCGGCCGAGGGTGATTTCGCGGTAATCCACGAGCCGGGCTGTGAGGGCGAAGACGCCGGATGTGGCATAGGCGTGGGTGATAAGGCCTATCAGGATAGTGAGGCCGATCCGGGGGTAGGGAGCAAGGGGGAGGTAGCGGAAGGCGAGGAAGGTGGGGAGCGGGAATATAAGGAACCAGAGAAGGTTTAGGAGAATGAGCTGGGCGATATTGTCATAGGTGTTCCAGAAGGATTTTTTGTAGATGCGGGCGATTAGGGGTGCTAGTGGCATGAGGGGAGTTTAGGGGATTGGGAAACGCGGTGCAAGGGGAGATGGAGCGATAACGGTCCCTGGGGTCAGTCACGCGCCTGCGGGGTGCCAGCCCCCAAGGGGTTTTGTGATGGAATCGCGGGTTAGTACATGGTATGCAGGTTTTTGAAACAAACTTACAAGGTGGGGCGTATTGGTTACAGACGGCGAAAACCAAATAGCAATGATCATGGCGGCCCGGGAGGGCGACCGTGGGGCCCAGGAGGCCCTGGTCAGGCTCTATGAGCGGCGGATATACGGTCACATCCTGAGGCTGGTCAAGAACACCGAGGACGCAAGGGACATCTTGCAGGAAACCATGGTGAGAGCGTTGACGCAACTCGATCAATTCGATCCGGCCCACTCCTTCGCAGGCTGGCTCTACCGCATAGCCACAAACAAGGCCCTGGATTTCTTGAGGCACCGGCGGGTGGAGCTGAGGACCTTCACCTATGAGGAAGATGTCTCCATAGAGACTTTTGCCGATGGCGCGGTCCCTGGGGATGAGATGGTGGCGGAGCGCCTCAACTGGGAGACAGTCGAGGTCTGCATGGAAAGACTCGATCCGCGTTACAAAGCGGTCCTCTTTCTTCGCTACAAGGACGGGCTTGCCTATAAGGAGATAGCCCAGGCCCTGGAGATGCCGATGGGCACGGTTAAGGTGTTGCTTCACAGGGGGAGAAACGAACTCAAGCGTTTGGTCCGGAAGGAGGTAGGGAGACCATGAAGGGTAAACGGAGAGGCTATGTCCTCCTTTGCATAGTCGGAGGCGCGGTGCTTGCCGGATGCGCTCTCACAGAGGGTTTCAAGTATTCGGGGGTCGCGACAAGCACCAAGGTGATGCCCCTGGAGGGCATCGAGGTCCTGGAGTTTAGGCTCGGATCTGAGGATCTTGAAGTGGTGAGCCGGGAAGATACGGACGCCACCTTCACCATCAAGAAGACCTGGAAGGCCAATGACGAGGAATACGGCCGGCAGCTTCTTGAAGAGGCCGAGATCACGATCGAGCGAGACGGGGAGAAGCTCATAGTCAAGCGTAAGGGCGCCAACATAGGAGACGGCTGGGACATGATCACCAAGGGTTATGTCAGTATCGACATAACGGTCATGCTCCCGGAAGCCATACGGCTTGATATTAATACAGGCAGCGGGGATGTGGATATCGACGACCGGACGGCACCGGTCGATGTCTCGACGGGAAGCGGGGATGTTGTGGCGGGCCGGATGGGAGACGGTTTCCAGATGGGGGCAGGCAG
>CAZRAU010000172.1:0-3383 GCA_964598025.1 uncultured bacterium | reverse complement strand
TGATTTCCTTCTCCAGATGCTTGATCTGTGCAACTGCATCCGGGGTCTGCCTGAGCTCTTCGGCTATCTCCTCGACAGACGACCTATACCCGTCCTCCAGCGCCTCGAGCTCCTCCACACGAAATTCCTGCTCGGTCATTCTGCGTGTGACCTCTTCCTTGAATCTCCCCTCCATCTGCCCGATTCTCTTGTCGAGCATCCTGACCTCGGGGTTGGTGTCCGTCAGCATTGCGGCCTTCTCATCCCGCTCGCTGCGCAGAGACCAGTATTCCAGCAACATCTGCCCCCCCAGCTTTCCCTGCTCGAAGTATGCGAACGGGACCAGGAGATCAGGATTCTCCTCGAGTCTTTGCCGGTATAGCTGCAGTTTCTTCTCCTCGGCTATTCTCTCGCCCATGGTCTTTGACAATTCCACCTCGATCTCATTCTTGCGGCCTATTGTCATCTGATACTGCCACTCAAGATCGTAGATGTTGGCTTTTTTCCTCAGCTCCAGTTCGGCTGTAACAAGGTCAAGCAGCCTGGTCTCCAGCGAGGCAAGCTGATCCCGGAAGTAGTCCTCGATCCCGCTGGAACTCCTCACCTGGGCGCGGTGCTCGACATATGCTTCTGCGGCCGCGTTGGCGGCGGCTTCTACGAAACTGGGCACGGAACCGGTGAACTTGACGAGTATTACGTTGGACATCTCGACGGGGACCGCCGACAACCCTGCAGCGATATCCCCGATCGTCGGTTCGCGCCTGACCAGGCTGTCACCGACGGTCGACTGGTAATACACGGCGTTCTCCTTCAGTATCTCGACAGCCCGTGACATGACGTCGACCGATCTTACTATCTCAACCTCCGTGTTCATCTCTTCTTCCAACCCGTAGAACGGCGTCCATGAGGTTGCCAGAGGGTTTGCCCCCGATCGCCGTAGAAAGACTTTCGCTGCGGCCTCGTAGACGGAGCTGGTACGGGAGGCCGCCGTCAAAGCGGTAGCCGCCACGACCACCGTTACGATGGTGACCGGCACCTTCCTCCTGAATATAACCGCGATAACGTCACGTATGGAAAAGTGCCGACCGCCAGTGTCATTTCCGTTCATGGCCATCACTCCGTCTGAAATCCAAATCGATGTCCTATTGGCTTATTATCGTCTGCCCTTCAGGATCGATAATGTCCCGCCCCAATATGTAGAATCGCCATGCAGGACTCAGCTTAGCGAAGAACAGATCCACAAACTGATCCACTTTCCCGATCGCGGACATCGGCACATATACGATGTCGGCCGGCGCCAGATAGACAATCTCGGTCTCTCTGCCCCTGACCCTGGCCTCAAGGTCGACCTTTCTGGCAACATAGTGCCCGTCCGGCGACTTTCTCATCAGAACCACGCTGCTGCGATCGGCATCCGGCTTGACGCTGCCGGCCAGTACCACGGCGTCCACGACCGTCATCTCACCAGTCAGAGCATATGCTCCAGGCTCGTGGACCTCTCCGAAGACAAAGACTCTCTGGTTTCCGAACTCGCTTACCATCACAGCGACCTCGGGTTCGGCCACCACCTCGGCATAGCGTGCCCGTATCATTTGCTCAAGCTCCGCAGGCCTCCTGCCGGCGGCCTTCACCTCGCCCAAGAGAGGGATTGTCACCATGCCGTCGGGGCGGACCAGGGCAAGGACGTTGTACTGCGGGTAATAGAAGAAATCGATGTTCAGGGCATCCCCGACCGTTATTCTGTAGGGCTGTGACTCCGGCAACCATATCTCTTCCTGTACGACTTCTCCCTCACTGTCACCTGGAGCCAAGTCGGCTTGAGGTTTGACCCCGGAGCCGCCGCAGTTGGCACCCAGGAAGACGGCAAGCAGACATAGGAAAACCAATCTTGTCACCTTAGTCCCTCCTCGGACATAAAAAAACGGGAATACGCATAGCGTTATCCCGTACGAAATACGTACCAGCAGTCATCAATGGTAAGCTTGCCATAGAATCCATGTCCGGTTCGCCCCTACCCGGGGCGCCCACCCAACAAAAGCCTCCTGTAGCAAACTTACCTGATACACCACTCCTTTCGCTTGTAAGACTATGTTTACTATAGCACATAAGTTCCGCTAAGTCAAGTTGCACCATCAGTGCATTTTGCAAGCGAGCATTGCAAAGTGCATATGGTCTACGGACCGCCCAAGGTTATGCAGAACCGGCAAGACGTATCCCTCCCCGATATTAAGGAATGCATCCCCGTTACACTGACTCCGAGCGCTGAATAGTCGCAATTTGCGTGCCACTAATCACTCGATCCTACACAGAATCGAAGCGACGAAAACAGGAATGAGAAGTTCGTGATGACCGAGGAAACTGTATGTCGTCCCACCGATCAGCCTCGGGCGTTCCACGAGATTGACCCGCGGTCTGTAGAGCGAGTACATGTCGAAATTCGCGGCGGTGAAATCGCCCAGGTCGATTCCGCGACTCCGGGCCATTGCAACCGCCTTGAGGAAGATCTCCGGCATTATCACGGCCGAGCCCAGGTTGAGCACCACTCCACCGTTGAGGCCTGCGATCCGGTCCGCAAATCGCCTGAAGTCCTTCATCGTGCCGAAGCCGATGGCAGAGCCATCGGCTTCCTCATGCTGATGGACGACATCAGTCCCTACTGCGATATGCACAGTGAGGTCTATCCCGGCATCGGAACAGGCGCTCAGCACGCTCCTGTCGCGGTGCGTTGGATTCGCATCGCCGAGCTCGGCCATAAGAGCATCACCCATTCCAAGATCGTGGTCGATGCACCGCTTCGCAGCACGGGCAAAGAACCCAGCGGTCTCCCCCGTCATGCCGAATTCACCGGTCTGAAGACCCGCGCCCACATCCTCGGAGGTCCTGCCCCACAATGCCAGTTCGACATCGTGTATCGCACAAGCCCCGTTCATGGCTATGCCACTCACCACACCCCTGCGGATCAGCTCCGCAATCAGTGTTCCCAGACCGCACTTGACGAGATGCGCCCCCATCATCAGTATTACCGGGCGGTTTGCCTGCGCTGCACGGACCAAGCGCGAAGCCAATTCCATGAGATCCCTGCCGGCCAGAATCCGTGGTATCATCTTTTCCAGACCCGCAAACCAGGCAAAGTCCTCGGGTACGGAGGCGAAGTCTTCGACGTCCACCTTGCTTCTGCGGGTATCCATTGAAATCCGCCGCGGGGTCACGGCCCGCTTGGGTTCTTTCTCAGCCATAACGGCACTCCTTGGTCCGGCCTAATGGACCTCGACGTCGGTCAGTATGGCATTGATGGCGCCAATCAGGATCTTGCTCTTCATCATCACCGGGATACGGCTCGGGTCTGTGGATATCCAGACGGTGAGCTCGCCTTTGTGCTGAAAGATGCCCGAAGCCCGCAGAAT
>CAZRAU010000171.1:0-4025 GCA_964598025.1 uncultured bacterium | reverse complement strand
TGGCGCAACTCTCCACGATATAGGCAAGATCGGAGTGAGCGGCAAGATTCTCAACAAGGAAGGCCGCCTTACGACCGAAGAGTACGACGTCATAAAGCAGCACCCGTGCATAGGCGAGAACATAATCTGCCGGGTCGACTTCCTTCAGGGGGCCAGACCGATCGTGCGATCGCACCATGAACGCTACGACGGGTCAGGCTATCCCGACGGCCTCAAGGATGAGGAGATTCCCTTCCTTGCACGCATAGCCGCCGTGGTCGACTTCTTCGATGCCCTGACCTCGGACCGGCCCTATCGTAAGGCCTACTCCATCGAACAGGCCGTCCACCTCATCCGGGAGGGCATAGGCCGTGAGTTCGACCCCATGGTCGCCAGGGAATTCCTGGAGATCAGCTCCGGTCTCGCCAAGGAAGTGCAAGCCCCCGTCGAGATCGGCAGCCCCGCCTTGTCACGCTGACCGCTCCCCGTTATCCCTGGTTGCCCCTGTAGTTGCTGGGCCGCGGAAGAATCTGACCGGCCCCGCGGCTGGATCGCGCATCAACTCCAGTTCCTCCATGAACTCCGACACGTTCTCATATGCCTGGCCCCCTAAGGGCTCCGCCGGCTGGAGGGACTTGTCATGACCCTGCCTTGCTCTCAAAATGCCGGGCCACCCACCCGTGTAACGAGGCTGAGCCATCGAACACGATGACATCTTCATCGTCGCCTGGAACCTCGAAACTATCCGCCACCTTATCGAAGATATCTTCCCGGACATTCCGGCGAGACCCGGTTGTTCGGTTCTCCTGCATTCTCTGTGAAATCACTTCGGCGGAAACATCAAGATGAATGACTCGTGTCGGAATACCGAGGTCCGCTGCCAACACTCTGTACCGGTCTCGAATCCAACGATAACAACAGGTATCGTCAAGAACTACGTCCCCTTGAGGAAGGCGAGTTCTGAGACGCTCGAGCGCGGCAGCATGTGTCCGCTCCCATTCCTCCACAGGGATACCATCTCCACCGAATCCAAGGCCACGTTCCCTGTTGATCTCATCGAGACTGATGTATGCGCATCCCGCGTGCTCGACGATTGCTCTTGCCAGCGTCGACTTGCCCGAAAAGGGCAAGCCACACATCAATACGAGCATGCTCAATCTCCACAGTTGCAGGGCCATGACTATGGCTTAACAGTTTTCTCGTCAACAACCTTATGTGCGGCGAAAACGCAGTATGACCCGACTCTGCGTACGCAGTGATAACTACTATACTCTCAATGGCCTGTCAATCCTTCTGCGAGCACGCTGACCGGATGAGCAGCTTTCTCGATAAGATCCCTCCAAACGGCCTGCCTGTGGTATCTATGGGCTCTTACAGGCCTCTACCCCCGCGGTTGAGCATATGGGTCTGGGCCATCGTGGTTTCTGCTTCCGTTTTACCAAGGAAGTACAAGTTCCCGTTGCCACGGCCGGTAGCCCCACCTTATAATCCGGTCGTCTCCGACTTACCGGAGATATTCCCGGAGGCGACGTGTGACTGAACCCCTGACGGCCGAAGTGGCTGTCCCCGTTCCCATAGAGGGCACCCTGACCTATCTGGTGCCGGCCGGCATGCAAGATGCGGTTGAGGTCGGCATGAGGGTGATCGTCCCCTTAAGAGGGAAGCTGCTTACAGGGGTCGTTGTATCACTCGCGCGGGAAGCCCCCGGGAGGCGCAGGCTCAAGGCCATCAGGGAGGCGGCCGACGAAAGGCCTGTTATCACGCCTGAACTCAGGCGCCTGGCCGCCTGGATATCGGATTACTACCTCTCCCCCCTGGGCGAGGTCCTCGCAGCCATGTCGCCGCCCTCGGCGGGGCTCACGCGGGTGTATTGCATACGATCCCGACCTACCGACCTCGAGATGGAAATCGTGCGGGCCTCCGATCCTGCCAATGCAGCGATCCTTGAGATGCTCGCAGACGGCCGGCCTCGGGGCTATGCTACGTTGAGGCGAAGGCTAAACGCCTGTGATCTCAAGGACCGCTTGGACCGCCTGGAAGAGGAAGGGTTTATCGCTCACCGTGTTGTGCCCCGGAAGCGGCGGACCGGCAAGGTGGGGAACGGTTCGGGAGACCTGTCCGGCACGCTTCCGGAGGCATCCTGGCCGGTGCTTACGGCTTCCCAGCAGGCGGCGTTTGAAGGGATCGGCCCGGACATAGACCGGGGCGTCTTCGGGGTCTCACTCATACTCGGTGTGACGGGAAGCGGCAAGACCGAGGTTTACCTGCGCCTCATGGACCGGGCGATAAAGAGCGGCAAGCGAGCGATCTATCTGGTTCCGGAGATAGGCCTTACTCCGCAGATCATGGCGAGGGTAAGGGAGCGTTTCGGTGATAGATGCGCGCTGCTCCACAGCCGTCTCACCAAAGGCCAGCGGTATGCCACCTGGCACCGGATACTGGACGGCGAGATAGATGTGGTGGTCGGGGCGCGATCGGCGGTCTTCGCGCCGGTCGAGAACCTCGGCATCATCGTGGTGGACGAGGAACACGATACTTCCTACAAACAGCAGGAGTCCCCGCGGTACAACGCGCGCGATGTTGCCACGGTGAGGGCAAAGCGGGTGGGGGCGGTTGTCGTGTTGGGGAGCGCGACTCCCACGATCGAGAGCTACCACAAGGCGCTGGAGGGCAAGTACGGACTCTACGAGTTGCCGGAGAGAATATCCGGAGGAGCTCTGCCCGAGGTGCTGGTTGTGGATATGCGTGCGGCCGGGGATTCGGATTCCTTCTCCAAGCAGGCGGAAGAAGCGATCAGGGCGTCGGTCCTCCGGGAGGAGCAGGTCCTTCTTTTCTTGAACCGCAGAGGGTTCTCCAACTACGTGCAGTGCCGTGACTGCGGGCTGGTCCCCAGATGCCGCAACTGCTATGTCTCACTCACCTATCACAGTGGGCGGCGGGATCTCAGATGTCATTACTGCGGTTATGCCGAGAAGGGATTCGACGTCTGCCCCAAGTGCGGAAGCGCCAACATCCTTTATATAGGACTGGGGACCCAGAGGGTGGAGGACTATATGGCCGAACACTTTCCTGAGGTAACGTGCGCGCGCTTCGATCGGGATGCCACCAGCAGGAAGGGGGCCGGCGAGGCCCTGCTCAGCGACTTCTCCGAGGGGACCGTGCGGTTTCTCGTGGGAACCCAGATGATCGCCAAGGGACACGATTTCAAGCGGGTGGGATTGGTGGTAGTGGTCAATGCGGATGTTTCGATGAACCTTCCGGACTTCCGGGCAGGCGAGCGGACTTTCCAGATCCTGACCCAGGTCGCCGGGCGGGCGGGACGGGGTGACGTCCCCGGGAAGGTGGTCGTCCAGACCTTCAACCCCGAACACCATTCGCTGGCCTATGTGACCGGTCATGATTTCAAGGGGTTCTATGTGGAGGAGACCGAGATGCGGAGAGAATTGCGGTACCCGCCGTTTGCGCGTCTGGTGAGAATCGTCGTAGAAGCTCCCGGGCATGCATCGGCGGAAAGCGCGGCTCGGGCCTGCGCGCGGATAGCATCGCGGCTCGGCGAGAAGGCCGGGGGAAGGATCGATGTCGTGGGCCCGTCGAGGGCTCCGCTGTCGAAGATCAAGAACGTTTACAGGTGGCATCTGATGATAAAGGGCGATGTAGGTGCGAACCTCTCGGTGCTGTTGAGGGGAGTAATGGGGGCGCTCTCGGGGGCCGATCTGCCCGAGCGGGTGCGGATTAGCGTTGATGTGGATCCACAGGTCATGATATGAGTTTGACGTTGCCGTGTCCGTGTTCTTTTGTTATCTTGACAGCGCTCGGTTTGTTGCCATAGTATATGGGCGAATGATGTTGTCTCGCAAGGAGGATGCGATGAGAATACTCAAGACCGCTGTCGTGCTGGGTCTGCTGTTCGCCGTCGGTTGCGGAGGTTCGACCGCTTTCCGAAGCGGCAAAGTCTACTACGAGAAGAACAGAGATTATGTCAAGGCCGAACAGATGTTCAGGCAGGCCATCGACGAGCAGCCCGAAAACTGGGAAGCCCATCTCTA
>CAZRAU010000170.1:0-4061 GCA_964598025.1 uncultured bacterium | reverse complement strand
TCGCAAGACTCATAGCTGCTGAATTCTATAATCCACCAGTCGGAGGATTCACCTGAGGAGCCTGAGTCTAATGTCTGGGATCTAGCTTATCCGCTATGCCAGTCGGCCTCTGGCCGATCCAGGGGGGACTCTGCCTTAAAGTCTCCATCACCACCCAAAATCACCCCCACCCGCACTGCGAAACTACCAGACCACCCAACCCACCCCCGAAACAGCCCAGAAATCACACTCTAAACCACCAATGACATCTCCAGATGCCGAATCGCTCCCTGCAATTCCCCACTAACTATAGGACACTCTCTACGACATTCGCTGGCCGGTCTATGAGTATGCCTGGCGGGGCCGAAGCGGTGTGGGCGGCCATGTGCTGGATCTTGTCATCGATCAAGTCCAGGAGGCCGGACCCGTATTCACGATGCCGCTGGAGGTGCTCGTCGAGACCGTCTCGGGTGACTCCCTCGTGATCCTCTGGGTGGATGAGACCCATCAGGAGTTTTGGATAGACATTGCCGACTATCCTACCGGCGTTTTCCTCGACCCGGGCCATTGGATTCTAATGGAGGCCGGGGAAGTCCCCTACGCGGGCTTACCCGGTGGGCCGGGAACCCCATGCAGTCTTGCCCTGACGGTGTTTCCAAGCCCGTCGAGCGGGACTTTCACGATCCATTATGCGGTTCCCCATCCTGAGCGTGCTCGTGTCGAGGTCTATGACATTCTGGGCAGGAAGGTGAGCATCCTGGCGGATCATGTCGTCGGCCGGGGTGTATATGAAACTGAATGGTCCGGTACCGACCGTGCTGGAAAGCGGGTGGGTCCCGGGACCTATTTCTGTCGCGTGTCGGTGGCGGGGGGAGGGCAAGTCACCTCGCGGCTGCTCCTGGTGCAGTGATGTAGCGCCGGTAGCGGCTCTCCTTCACCGTCTTCGCAGCGTTACCCATCCCGGAGCAACGTGTTGCGGTCGTGGCATGGTTCGTCGTGACAGGAGTCGCGACACCATGTGAATCGATGCTTGCGCGGCGGGTGGGTCTCCATGCCCGACGTTGGAACGGCCACCGGAGCTTGCCCCTTGACAGCATGGTGTGAATTGGCTATTATATAACTGGTTGGTTAAACTAAACGGTTGGTGAGGGATCATGAAAGCCAAAAAGCAAGACCCGAAAGGGTCGCGTGAACGGATTCTCGATGCTGCTCTCGATGAGTTTGCCGAATGCGGTTTGGCCGGGGCGCGCGTCGATCGCATAGCCCGGAATGCGGGTATAAACAAGGCCATGATCTATTATCACTTCGACTCCAAGCATGATCTCTACCTCAAGGTGCTGGAAACCCAGGTCACGGCAAGAGTGGCTATGGTGGCTCGGGAGTTTGAGAGTGGCAAGGACCTGGAGGCGTTGCTTGAGTTCATTGCGGAGAGTTACTACGAGTTTCTGGCGCCGGGCAGCAAGCTCGCCCCGCTTTTCTTAAGAGAGATGGCCGGTGGGGGTGAAGGGTTGAAGCGGATCGTGCCGGATCTCGCGTTGCACAGGCGTCTGCCCGAGAAGATGAGGGGCATTATCGAAAAGGGCAAAGAGGAAGGACGTTACCGGGACATAGACATCCGCCACGCGATTGTCTCCTTTGTGGGGATGTGTTTCTTCTATCTCCTGGCGGGGCCGTTGGTCAACGAGATATGGGAGATTAGCGATGCACAGAAATTCAGAGAGGAAAGACCGAAGGCTATTGTGGATCTCTTCATGCGCGGTATGGAGGCCGGGTAGGTACGCCCGCGCACTGTCAACCCTGCTTGCGGTTCTTGCTTTCTGCTCGCTCGCCCGCCCGGCGACGGCGCGCGACGTGTCACTCAGGGAAGCCATCCGTCTCTCCCTTGAACATAGTTTCGGCGTGGAAGCAGCCCGGCATGATTCTATGGCGGCCGCCCTGACCTATGGCGCCGCACGGGCACTCAGGTTTCCCGGAATCACACTGACGGCAAGGTCGACTTTCAAGAATGAGATCGCAGTACTTGATATCAACATGCCCCCCATCCATATCGAGAGGGAGATGGGAAGCAAGGAGGCTTACCAAGCCGACCTGGAGATTTCTCAACCGCTCTTCACGGGAGGGCGGCTTGCCAACAGCATCAGGCTTGAGCGGGAGAACAGCCTGGCAGAGGCTGCTGCGCTTCGGGCCGAGGAGATGGCCACGGCCTATGAGTGCCGCACAGCCTATCTGGAGGCCATGTTGGCGGCATCGGCGGTAAGAAGCGCCAGGGCGTCACAGGAGAGGCTCACGATAATCGTGCAGGACGTGGAGAACCTCTTCACGGAGGGCCTCGCCGATTCCATCGACATACTCGATGCCGCCCTGGCGGCCGCGAGGGCGGACCAAGCTTCTGCCGAGCAGGAAGTCGCGCGCGCCGTATCGGTGGCGCGCCTCCGCGCCTTGGTCGGCATGGAACCCACAGAGGCGCTGGCTCTCGCCGAACCCCTTGAGCCCCCGGGCAGGGAGCGGCTGATGGACGTGCCTCGTGATATGCTGAGACCTGAGGTCGAGCAACTCGGCCACCTGGTGCGGGCTGCAGATTACGCCGTAGCGGCAACCCGCGCGGATTACTTCCCCAGCCTGAGCGGCTTTGCCGCCTACTCGATGGGCAAGCCCAACCAGGATCTCTTCGAAAACCAATGGAATGACTACCTCATGGTGGGTCTACGCATGAGCTGGGGCTTCAACGCCGCAAATCGCACCGGCAGGTCCACTGCCGCAGCGATTCAGAGGGCCCGATCCGCTAGGGCTGCCCGCGGCGATCTGCTGGACGCTCTTCGTACAACACAGGCAACCGCCCTGGAACAGGCCGGTTACGCGTATGACACGCTGGAGCGATCGGCAACAGAGCTCGATCTCGCGCGCCGCAAGTTTGCCCTGGCGCGCGAGAGACGGGAAGCGGGAGCGCTTTCGGTCAACCGCCTGCTCGAGATGGAAGCGGATCTTGCTGCCGCCGAACACAAGTACGAGGCATCGCTAATAGGCTACTATCTTGCAGAAACCCGCTATCTCTATGCAGCCGGGTCAGACAAGGTGTTTGGAGGACTACGATGAGAAACCTGATTCCGATTTGCCTGGTGACCTTACTCATGTTCACGCTCGCCTCATGCGGAGATGACGGGGCTGTGCCCCAGGGTTCCGGGTTCGTGGAGGCCACCGAGGTCAGCGTATCCGCCGAGGTTACAGGTACACTGAAACATCTCTACGTCAGAGAAGGCGACAAGGTCGCGGCTGGGACACCCCTGGCCCTTATTGATACCACAACATACGCCCTTAGGCTTGCCGAGGCTCTGGCCCAGATGCATGCCGCGGCAACCAACGAGACCATGGCCCGCCTTCAGGTGGAGAAGGCCGAGCTCGACAGCAGCCTGGCGGAACGGGAATACGCACGGATAAGCGGGCTTGTGGACAAGGGGTCCGCCAATCGCCAGCAATACGATCAAGCCGAGACCCGGTATCGGCAGGCCGGCTTGGCGGCCGGCATGGCCAGGTCCGCAGTGAGGGCCGCGGCCGCCGATGTGACCCGAATCCGGGCCGGTATCGATATTGTGAAGAAGCAACTGGCCGATTGCACGCCGCCGGCTCCGCTCACCGGCACGGTGGTTACCACATATGCAGACCCGGGCGAGCTGGCTCCAGCCGGCAAGGCACTAGTCCGGATAGCCGCCCTGGACACGGTCTGGGTCAAGATCTATCTCCCGCCCGGGGATCTTACCCGGCTTAAGCTCAGAGACGAAGCCCTGGTTGACCCCGAGGACGGGCGCAAAGAGCCCATCAAGGGCTGGGTTAGCTGGATATCCCCCGAGGCCGAGTTCTCCCCGAAGAACGATTCCGGGTCCGCCTCGGCTTCGGCGTCCGCCGTCGCGCCTGAAGCGGGCGTTTCTTCGGGAGGCAGCGCCGGAACGTCCCTGTCCAGGCTTATCGAGCGGATCGTCCGCTTTCCGCTTTCCTCAATAGTTCCTACGGCCTCCAGGAGTCTGACACGACTGCAATCCGCCCCGGCGGCCTCCAACCGTGGCTTGACGGTATCCCCAGCGTCATCT
>CAZRAU010000169.1:0-4096 GCA_964598025.1 uncultured bacterium | reverse complement strand
TGGAGCCTTCTTTTTCTGTATCGTCTGATCACCTCACGGACAGCGTCGTAGTCTCTGCGTTTGTAGAGCACCCGGCATGTAGCTTTCGCGGTCTCCTTTGCCCCCAAAGATCTCTTGTGCTGCGTGATTAGGCTTTCGGCCTGTGTATGCATACCTTCCTTCAGCAGAACGTTTATCTCCGTCTTTATCTTCTGGCTCGTCTTGAAAGACGCCTTCCTGCTGCTGACCCGACTGCTAGCTAGGAGGCCGGCGCAGTATACACTGACGGCACAGGCAATCACGACATACGCCGGTATTCGCATGTCGGCCGAAACACCGGCAACATAGGCACCAGCGAAGCTCGCTGCCGCCAAATAGAGGTGCAACCCGAGTTTCCTCGGCAGGATGTCCTGAACTCTTGTTTCTCCCAGGCTTAGGCCGCTGAGAAGCGAGATGACAAACACGGGGGCTAAGATCCACAGCAGGCGAGGGAGTGCCAGTTGGTGATTCGAGCCCTGGGTCATGCCAACGACCAGGAAGATCCCGCAAACGCCCCATATAGTACCCACAATTGATGTCCGCAGAGAGCCAGGCCGCCTCATCTTCCCCACCACCCTGATCACGGCGGATATAGCCCGGTTGTCCAACTCTCTCGGCAGTATGTAGAGAAAGACAAAGGTGACTACACCCATTAGCATCGTTACTCTGACACCTGTGGTGTAAGGGATGCCAAGGCCCTGAAGGGCAAGAAACAAGAACCACCCAAGGAACGAGATCGTGGCGATATAGACCGATGCGGTGATGTCTCTTCGCAAGGCAATCCGTACTTTCCCGAACCGCAGGGTCTCCCTGTCAGTATCCAGCATTATGTCTCCTCCGATCCGCGCCTATTGCGGATGATCCTTATATATCAGATGCAACGCACTATTGAGAAGACTCCGGATCGCGTCCATCAATAGGCATACCATGGAGCAAAGCAATGCTAGAAAGAAAAACTGAACCATCGCGTTGACGACCTTGACCTTTCGGTTCGCATTGCCCGTCCGAACCTGATCTAGTCTCACTACAATCAGGACAATAAACAGGAGCACAATCTGTTTCATGAAATAGGCGTAGAAATCGTGGTCTGTTATGGGACTCAGCCTTAGCAACATAGATAAGCCTCTGCCCTCGCAGATTACCTACAACACGTAGCGGCCACGGCACGATCCCGTCAGCTCCGACAAGGCGCGAACGGCCCAGGATAATACAAGGGATTGTACAACAGATCACGCCCACCTTGTCAAGCGATTCCTGGCGACGAGGTCCGCCAAGGACCTCTGCAACCTCTCGTCCGCGGACGGCCATAGCAACCTCTCGGTGAACCAGTCTGAGGCCCATAACCCGGGCAGCTCCAGGCAGACCGGTCATCAGTTCCCGTTGTCAACCTCAGCCTGCTCGTCATCTGCCCCGGTGTCCTCTTCTCTCACTTCGCAATCATGCCCGGAGAGATGGCCTATGAGTCTTCTCATGTCTCTATGAAGTTGTGCAGCAAGGGTTGGATCTCCCCAGTGCGTCTGGGCGACATATTCTACCAGGAACCCCAGGAAGATTGCCAACACAAAGATACCCGATATTGCCTGGAACGTAACCAGCCTCCTCGAAGGGAGGCGCACTGGTTGGAGATCCTCGCACGTGAGACCTGTCATCGCGGCAAGTGACAGATGGACGAAATCCAAGATCCCGGGGTGCGTTTCGATGTCGCACATGGCCGAAGCGGGATCAGCGATCACATGGGAGTCATTTGGACCCTGTTCACTCTGTTCTTCCATGTTGTTCGTGTATCTGAAATTTTCGGGATTCGATCTATACATGGAAGCGTAGATGCCTCCGAACATGAAGACGAATATGGTGAAAACCACTGCAAACGCACAGAGCGGCTTCGCCGCGCGAGCAAGATATACCCCGAATTGGGCGATCTCGTCCAGGATCTTGATCCCTGCTTGTCCGACGCATTTACCCGCAACGGCGTACACTAGAATGGCGAGCGCGCCGATGCCGAGGCCGACGAAAACCATCACAACCAGTACGCCGCGATCGGCTGTGCCAAGGAACAACCGATCCCAGACTTCCAGGAAAGCTCCGAGAAGAAGGGGAAGGATCATCGCTATGGCAATGCCCAAGCCATACTGTCTCCGCACGCCGAATATCGTGACTATGACAAGGCACACCCCGAGTGTACTCAGGGTGTTGACAATACTGACCCGGCCCCCATAGAGATATGGTCCGAACAGGCCAAACATGAATAGAAGAACTAGAAACCAGTATGTAACCGGTCGCAATCTGCTATGTGAATTCGTGGTCATGCTCCAGTATTATTCAATAGCGCATGTGCGTGAGGCAAGCAAAAAAGCTGCCTCTCGTGTCAGGCACGCTCTCAAGGTTATGAATGCGGGGCGTTTCGGTGTGGGGGGGGGCGGATCACGCTGGTGGACGCTGGTGGGGCTCGCGCAGGTGATGAGCGAAGGCGCCGGCGGGAGACGATAGCTGGAAGACGCGGTTGCCGACAGATGCCGAGCCCCCTGCGGTGTTCTCGCCGCGGCCACCCCCTGCCCCGGCTTCCGGCGAATCTGGGCTCAATCCCTCGAGCGCTTCTGCCGACCTTGTGCTATAGGGAGGTCCACATCTTGTAGGGAACGGCGCTGATCGAACGTCATACATTATATATGGGACCCAGCGTGAAGGGTAGAGCCCCGGCGCCACTTGGAGGTGGAGCGAATGGCGAGCGAAGCCAAACCCGTCGGGGATGGAACGGCGACGCTACGCAGGACATTCGGCGCCATAGGGGCGGCAACGCTGCGCGTTGGGTGTCGGAGCGCGGCCGAAATGCGATCATGCAAGCCTGACACCAGGCGTAGGAACCGGTGACGACTGAGGTTTTCGCTTGACAATGGGCTGAGCCGGTTGCTAAAGTGACGGAGGTTCAGAGCGTAAACTCTGTGTGACGGGAAAGTCATACCTCAAGAAGGGGGTGGTAGGTAATGTTCACGAGGCGCGTGGTAACTGTGTCTTTTGTGTTGGGCACGCTCCTCCTGATGTTTGCCGTGGGCTGCGGGCCCAAGCCGCCATGTCCGGTACCGCCGGAGCAGGTCAAGCAGGCGCAGGCTGAGACCGATCAGGTCCAGAGCGAACTGGCCAATACCGATGCGGAGCTGGAAAAGGTGCAGAAGGAGCTCACAGCCAAGCAGGCCGAGCTCCAGCAGCTTCAGGGCAAACCGGGAGAGTTGGAGAAGAAGCTCGAAGAGCTCAAGAAGGGCAGCGGGCGAAAGTGAGGGCAGGTAAATGCCTGATGGATTTCACAAGGAGTTGAATGAGATGAAGAAATCTATTCTGGGTATTGCGTTACTTGCCGCAGTGTCACTCGCTATCGTCCCGTTACTGGTAACGAGTGTGCATGCGGTGAATGTCTCCGAGGGGAAGTTCTACAGCGAAGAAGAGTACCAGGATCTCTCGGGGAAAGAGCGAGAAGCTTACTGTGCGTCGCTTGCCGACGAGAGGGCGAGGCAGGAGAAGCTCATGAGCGAGGCCCAGTCCAAGCTGGATGCGGACAAGGCCAAGCTCGCCGAGCTCAAGGCGCAGCTTACGAAGGTCGATGGCGACCTCCAGCCGATGAAGTCCCGGGTGCAGGCACTCGAGGCCGAGATCGCCGCGCTGGAAGCGCTACCGAAAGAATGGACCGTGAAGAAAGGCGAAAGCCTTTACAAGATCTCGGGCTACACGGAGATTTACAGCGATCCGGTCAAGTGGCCCAGGATCTACCGGGCAAACCGTGACAAGATAAAGGATCCCTGGCTGATTTTCCCGGGCTGGGTGTTGCGTATCCCCAGAGGTCTGCCGACAAGCCATGTGGTTTATGAAGGCGAGTATCTCGGCAAGATAGCCGGGTACTGGGAGATCTACGGCAGCTGGCGTCAGTGGACCAAGATCTATGAGGCCAATAAGGACAAGATAAAAGACCCTGACATGATTCTGCCCGGTTGGGAACTGAAGATCCCGAGATAGGCTTTCGGGGTGGTTTTGATAACCGGTGACAGGGGAAGATTTCGAAGAGTCTGACAATCGATATACCAAGGCTGAA
>CAZRAU010000168.1:0-4141 GCA_964598025.1 uncultured bacterium | reverse complement strand
GAGGCGTAAGATAGCGCAGGTAGTACCAGGTCGAGTCGACAAAGGTATCCATGGTGTCGGTCTCGCGCCTGGCCGGGCCGCCGCACCGGGGACAGGAGGTCTCAACGAACTCCCTGACACCGGCAAGGGGGGATTCCCCGGTGGGTTTGAACTCCTCGACAGCGGGTAAGAGCACGGGAAGATCCTCCTCCGGAACCTCCACGATGCCGCAGGTCTTGCAGTAGACGATGGGAATAGGCGTGCCCCAGTAACGCTGGCGCGAGATCAACCAGTCTCTCAGGCGATACCGTATGGTGCGCTCACCCTTTCCCACCTCTTCCATATGATCTGCGATCTTGGACATCGCCTGTCGGTTACTGAGCCCGTCAAAGGGGCCGGAGTTTACCTGGATGCCATCTCCGGTGAAGGCCTCTTCAAGCAGGCCTGCATCCCGCATCTTGCCGTCCGGGGAAATCACCAGCCTTATGGGGAGGCCGTATTTCTTGGCGAACTCGAAATCGCGCTGGTCATGCGCCGGTACCGCCATTATGGCTCCGGTCCCGTATCCTCCGACGACATAGTCTGCTATCCAGAGAGGTATGCGCTCATCGTTCATCGGATTGATGATGTACTTGCCCGTAAAGACACCTTCTTTCTCGGTATCATCGGGCTGTTTCTGAGCGGCCTTCGCCCTCGCTTTCACCGCAAACTCAAGCGCTGCTTCCTTCTCGGGGCTCCCATCGAGGATGGCCTCCAGGTCCGCGTGGTCGGGCGAGATAACTGCATAAGTCGCCCCGTAGATGGTGTCCTGCCTGGTTGTGAAACAGGGCAGATCCCTACCGTCGTCCAGCTTGAAGAAGATGTCCACCCCTTCGCTCCGCCCTATCCAGTTGCGCTGCATCATGCGCACGCGTTCGGGCCAGCCGTCGAGAGCATCGACATCCTTCCACAGCTCCTCGGCGAACTCGGTGATCCGGAAGAACCACTGCTCCAGCCTTTTCATGCCGGCAGGTGTGTCGCAGCGCTCGCAGAGGCCCGCGACCACCTGCTCGTTGGCAAGCACGGTCGCGCAGGCGGGACACCAGTTGACAGCGGCTTCCTTGCGATAGGCCAGCCCCTTCCTATACATCCACAAGAAGAGAAGCTGAGTCCACTTGTAGTAGTCGGGTTTGCAGGTGGTTACCTCTCTCGCCCAGTCGAAGCCGATGCCCCACGCCATGAGCTGATCCTTCATGCGGCTTATGTTCTGAAACGTCCAGTCGCGCGGGTGTATCTGGTGCTCTATGGCACAATTCTCCGCAGGCAGTCCGAAGGCATCCCATCCGATGGGAAACATGACCTTGAAGCCTTCCTTGGTTTTCCAGCGCATGAGGGCATCACCGAGAATGTAGTTCCGTCCATGGCCCACGTGGAGATCCCCGGAGGGATAGGGGAACATCACAAGGCAGTAGTACTTGGCCTTCTCGGGATGCTTCTCGACACTGAAGGTCCCGTTCTCATCCCAGTACTTGCGCCACCTTGCCTCGATGGCCTTGAAGTTGTAGTCCATCACCTGCACCTGCCTGAAGGAGCCCAAGGGAGTATAATGGTTGGGAAGAATTTACATGCTTGCCGGGAGCGTGTCAAGCCATGTTCTTGCGGCCTTCAAGGTAAGCGTAAGCCGAAACGGCCGCCAATGCGCCCTCACCGGCTGCGGTCACAACCTGCTTCAGGATCTTCTGTCTCACATCTCCGGCAGCGAAGACACCCGGCACGGAGGTCCGCAGGTCGGGATCGGTCATGAGAAAGCCGCTCTCACTGCGCCGGAACTCCTCTCCGAGGAAGCCGACGCTCGGGTCGTACCCGACGTATATGAATATGCCCTCTGCGGCGATAAGGCTCTCCTCGCCTGAGGCTTTGTCTTTGACCAGGACTCCGGTAGCCTCCTCCCTGCCCTCTATCTTCTGAATCGCTTTGTTGAGTACGATCTCTACCTTGGGATTGGTCCGGACTTCGTTCTGAAGTACCATCGCTCCCCTCAGCTCGTCCCGCCGGTGAATCACGACTACGCGGCCTGCAAAACGTGTCAGGAAGAGTGCTTCCTGAAGTGCGGAATCGCCCCCGCCTATTATTGCGGTGACCTTGTCCTTGTAAAGGGGCCCGTCGCATGTGGCGCAGTATGATACCCCTCTACCGGTGAGCTCGGTCTCACCCGGCACGCCTATCTTCCTGGGGACTGAACCCGTTGCGACAATGGCCGCCCCGGCAGTGATGGTGCGGCCATTCACCGTGGCACGGATCATCCCGTTCTCGCTCCAGAGCCGGTCGATTGTCGCCATCTCCATTTCCGCCCCGAAGCGCTTGGCTTGCTTCTCCATGAGCTGGCCGAGCTCCATGCCTGAGACGCCCTCTGGAAACCCGGGGTAGTTATCTATCCTGTCCGTTACGGTGGCAAGCCCCCCCGGAAACCCCTTCTCATAGACTACGGTTCGCAACCCGCTTCTCGAGGCATAGATGGCGGCCGTGAGCCCCGCCGGTCCGGCCCCGACTATGAGCACATCGATGCTTTCCATTACCATCCCTCTAGTGTCCTTGACACCATATCGCCGGCGAGGGTCTCGATCGCGGCCCGGAGGGCTTCATCCTCTCCCCCCTCATCCTCACCCGCCGTGTAGGATTCCCAGGCTCTGAACTCATCCTCTTTCCACAGGATCTTGCCCTCGCGGAGATCCTCAAACTCCACCGACACCGTGATCTCTATCTTGAACTCATCCACTGTCTGGGCCCTATCGAAAGTCAGGGCCCCCTTCTGGTATCCGACTATGACCCCGCGCAGCATCGCATCCGCCTCGCCCTCGGATACCACAGACAATCTGTTGTCGTTTGTGAAGGCCTCTACAAGAAGTGATGTCAGGTCCTGTTCAATGCCGTAACGCGTGGTTTCGTTCTCGAAAGTGGGGATGTAGATCTTCTTTATGTGGCCGGGAAGAAGTGAACCCGCCTTGTAACCGCAGGTGATGCAAAGAACGACAGCGATCGCTGCGAGGTACCTACGTTGGATTATCGCTCTCCTTAGCACCGACTGCAAGCCCCAGTCCCTTGATCTTGTATCGCAGTTTGTCCCTGGTGATTCCTAGAAGCCTCGCCGCCAGGCTCTGATTGTAATCGCTTTGGCTCAGCGCAGTTGTAATCAGATCCCTTTCAATATCACATATGAGCCCGTCGAAATCAATACCGTTGTCCGGTATGCCTCCGGCTATGGCGTTTTCCACCTCGCTCAGTGTTCCGCTACGCCCGCGTCCACCGAGATCTCCAAGGGACAGATGTTCGGATTCGATCCGGTCTCCTTCAAAAAGGAGCACCGCCCGCTCGATCACGTTCTTGAGCTCCCGAACGTTGCCGGGCCACGCGTAGTTTCGCATCAACCTCAGAGCTTCATCCGAGAAGTCATTGAACTCCTTGGAGAAAGCCTTGTTGTATTGGTTGAGGAAGTGTTTCCCGAGCAGTTCGATGTCCTCTCTCCTCTCCCTGAGTGGAGGGAGCAGGAGAGGCACGACCTTGAGCCTGTAATAGAGATCCTCTCTGAAGGTGCCCTCCTTGACGGCCTTCGTGAGATCCCGGTTCGTGGCGGAGATAAGTCTGAGGTCCGCCGTTATGTCCCTGGTTCCCCCTACGCGCTTGAATGTCATCCTTTCCATCACACGGAGGAGCTTTACCTGTATGGTAAGACTCATCTCCCCCACCTCGTCCAGAAACACAGTCCCGCCGTCGGCAAGCTCGAACAGGCCTTGCTTCTGGGTCTTGGCATCGGTGAAGGCCCCCTTCTCATGGCCGAAAAGCTCGCTCTCCAGAAGATGTTCGGGGAGCGATGCACAGTTTATCTCCATGAATGGCTGGTCTCTTCTGGGACTCAGCGTGTGCACCATGTTTGCGATAAGTTCCTTGCCCGTTCCGCTTTCACCTTCGATCAACACGGTTGTCGTGTTGCTCTTCGCGAGGTTCTCCACCACGTCCATCAGGCTCCGCATGGCTTTGCTCGTGCCGACTACGAAATCGAAGTCGAACCGCAGGAGTTCCTTCTGCCGCCAGTGCGCGATCTCCAGCCACAGCTTCTTGGATTCGAGGGCCCTGTTGAGACTCAGTATCAGGTGGTCGAGATCGACCGGCTTGGGTATGTAATCGA
>CAZRAU010000167.1:0-4170 GCA_964598025.1 uncultured bacterium | reverse complement strand
CTACTGCATGATGTCGGCGACCACACCCTGGCCTACCGTCCGGCCTCCCTCGCGCACCGCGAACGTCAGCCCTTTCTCCATCGCTATCGGGGTGATCAACTCAACCTCTACCGTTACATTGTCGCCCGGCATCACCATCTCACGATCCTCGGGCAACTTTATCGAACCCGTTACATCCGTCGTGCGGAAGTAGAACTGAGGCCGGTAGCCAGTGAAAAACGGCTTGTGTCGACCACCCTCGTCCTTCGTCAATATGTATACCTCCGCCGTAAACTTCGTGTGCGGCGTGATGCTCCCGGGCTTGACTATCACCATACCCCGCTCTATCTGGTCCTTCTCAACACCCCGCAGAAGCAAGCCCACGTTGTCTCCCGCCTGCCCCTCATCCAACAACTTCCGGAACATCTCAACACCTGTCACTACCGTCTCCCGCGTGGGGCGAAGGCCCACTATCTCTACCTTCTCCCCTACCTTCACCTTCCCACGCTCTATCCGGCCGGTCGCCACCGTCCCACGCCCCGTTATGCTGAATACATCCTCTACCGATAGCAAAAACGGCTTGTCCAACTCCCGAACCGGCTCCGGAATGTAACTGTCCACTGCTTCCATCAACTCCAGTATGCTGCTGCACTTCTCGCAATCTTCCTTCCCGCAACCGCAATTCATCGCCTGAAACGCGCTCCCCCGAATCACTGGCACGTCGTCCCCGGGATACTCGTACTTCACCAGCAACTCCCGTACCTCTACCTCTACCAGATCCAGCAACTCCGGATCGTCCAACATATCCACCTTGTTGATGTATACAACCATCGCCGGTACACCTACCTGCCGCGCCAACAGAATGTGCTCCCGCGTCTGAGGCATCGGACCGTCATTGGCTGCCACTACCAGTATCGCTCCGTCCATCTGGGCAGCTCCGGTAATCATGTTCTTGATGTAATCCGCATGGCCGGGACAGTCGATGTGGGCGTAGTGGCGCTTCGCTGTCTGATACTCCACGTGGGCCACCGCTATCGTGATCCCACGCTCCTTCTCCTCAGGGGCGTTGTCGATCGAATCGAATGACCGTACATCCGCCAACCCCAACTTGTTCAAACACAGCGTTATCGCACTCGTCAATGTCGTCTTACCATGATCGATATGACCTATCGTGCCCACATTAAGGTGAGGCTTCGTCCTGTCAAACTTCGCCTTTGCCATCTCCGTCCCTCCTCAGTCCATCACGAGCGTCAAACCATGCCCTCAATGCTTGCCGACATCCTGTCAGCCACACTCTTCGGTACCTCTTCGTAGTGGGAGAACTCCATAGTGAAAAGCGCTCTCCCCTGAGTAGCCGACCGTAAGCCCGTGGCGTAGCCGAACATCTCCGACAGCGGCACGGTGGCCTTGACCACATGGCCGTCGGCTCTTAAGAAACTGCCGCCTACCTTGCCCCTCCTGGTATTCAAATCGCCGATAACGTCGCCGACAAAATCCTCCGGAACGACGACCTCGACTCTCATTACCGGCTCCATTATTATCGGTTTTGCCTTTGCCAGCGCGTGGCGGATCGCAATCGCAGAGGCGATCTTGTAGCCGACCTCGCTGGAATCCTGCTCGTGATACGAACCCCCTGTGAGGACCGCCTTGACGTCAACCACGCGATAGCCCGCCAACACCCCGTTTTCCAGTGAGTCGTGCACGCTTTCCTGAATGCTCGTTACAAATGCCTTCGGTATAACCTCGTCGGTCACCTGGGACTCGAACACGAACCCCGAGCTTCTGGGGAGGGGTTCGATCTGGAGTATCACATGGCCGTACTGGCCCTTACCTGAGCCGGTGGCCGCCTTTGCGAATTTGCCTTCACCGGTTGCGATGCAGGTCACGGTCTCGCGGTAGGCCACCTGAGGCCTGCCGACCTTGGCTTTCACGCCGAACTCCCGTATCATCCGATCCGCCAGGATCTCCAGGTGGAGCTCACCCATCCCCGATATGATGGTCTGTCCGCTTTCCTCATCCACCCTGATCTTGAAGGTGGGATCTTCATCCGCCAGTCGCTTCAGGGAATCATCGAGCTTGTCCTGATCTGCCCTGGTCCGGGGTTCGATCGCAACGCTTATCACAGGTTCCGGGAATATCATGGTCTCGAAGACCACCGGGTACTTGCTGTCCGAAAGCGTATCCCCGGTGTAACTTTTCTTGATCCCCACAAGCCCCACAATGTCCCCTGCGAAAGCACAGGCCAGCTCCTCCCTCTTGTTGGCGTGCATGAGAAGTATCTTTGCGATCCTCTCCCTGGCGTGCCTCGCCGGGTTGTACACGCTCATCCCGGGGGTGATCTCGCCCGAGTAAATTCTCATATAGGCGAGCCTACCTACGAATGGGTCGCTCATTATCTTGAACACCAAGCCGGAGAAAGGCTCATCGTCACTGGGACGGCGCAGCTGCGTCTCACCGGTCCTTGGGTTGACTCCCTCCACAGGGGGCACGCCGAGGGGAGAAGGCAGGTATTCGACAACCGCATCAAGCACCTTCTGAACACCTTTGTTCCTCAACGCCGCCCCGCAGAGCACCGGAATCACCTTGGCGCTGAGCGTGGCCTTCCTAAGGGCCTTCTTGAGTTCTTCAGTCCCTATCTCCTGTCCCTCTATGTACCTGGCCATGAGATCGTCATCAAAATCGATTACGGTCTCCACCAGTCTCTCCCGGCGAAGCCGGGCCTCGTCCACATACTGCTCGGGGACATCGATGACTTCGAATTTCATGCCGGAAGTAGTATCATCGTAGATGTATGCCTTCATCTCCAGCAGGTCCACTATGCCCTCGAGCTCCTTGCCGCTTCCCATCGGCATCTCGATCGGCAGGGCATTGGACCCCAGATTGTCACGCATCATGTCCACGGTTCGATCGAAATCAGCCCCCACACGGTCCATCTTGTTCACAAACACGATCCTCGGCACCTTGTATCTGTCGGCTTGCCGCCACACTGTCTCCGACTGGGGTTCAACGCCCCCAACCCCGCACAGGACCACGACGACGCCGTCGAGGACCCGCAGCGATCTCTCAACCTCCACCGTGAAATCCACATGGCCCGGCGTGTCTATGATATTGATCCGATGATCGCGCCACACGCACGAGGTGGCCGCCGAGGTTATGGTTATCCCTCTCTCTTTCTCGATCTCCATCCAATCCATGGTGGCCGCACCGTCATCCACCTCACCCATCCTGTGCACCTTGCCCGTGTAGTACAGGATACGCTCGGTCAGGGTAGTCTTCCCCGCATCGATGTGCGCCGCTATGCCGATATTTCTTGTTTTCTGGAGAGGGAATCTTCTCATCTTATCCGTTCCCCTCGCACATACCTCAACCGCGTTCCTCATCTAATCCGTTCCCTTCGGAGCGCTCGGGTCATGCTTACCACCTGTAGTGGGCAAAGGCTTTGTTCGCCTCCGCCATCCTATGGGTGTCTTCCTTCTTCTTGATCGCTCCGCCCTCATTCTTCGATGCGGCTACGAGCTCTGATGCCAGGCATTCCTGCATGCTGTGCTCGTTCCGGGCTCTCGCGTTCTGCAGGATCCACCGGAAGGCAAGGGCGGCTCTCCGCTCGTGCCTCACTTCCATCGGAACCTGATATGTTGCTCCCCCGACCCGGCGGGGCCTTACTTCCAATACCGGTTTCACGTTGTTGATGGCCTGCTTGAAAACCTGAATCCCGGGCTGCCCCGTCCGTTTCTCGATGATGTCCATGCAGCTGTAGAACACCCGTTCCGCAGTGCTCTTCTTGCCCTGGATCATCAGGCAATTCACAAACTTGGTTACAAGCTCACTGTCGAACTTCGGGTCCGGCAGTACTTCTCTGCGCTTTACCAGCTTTCTTCTAGGCATAACTGATCCCTCTCTGGCTATGCACCGGCAGGAGCCTGGGTCTTCTTCATCTTGGTACCGTACTTCGACCTTGACTGCTTCCGGTCATCGACTCCGCTGGTATCCAGAGCTCCTCTTATTATGTGATATCTGACACCCGGCAGATCCTTGACCCGGCCGCCCCTAACGAGCACAATCGAGTGCTCTTGAAGGTTGTGCCCTTCACCGGGGATGTAGGAGGTAACTTCAATACCGTTTGTGAGCCTCACCCTGGCCACTTTCCGCAAGGCCGAGTTGGGCTTCTTAGGCGTTGTGGTATACACCCTG
>CAZRAU010000166.1:0-4190 GCA_964598025.1 uncultured bacterium | reverse complement strand
AGTGGGTTGGCGGTCACACGGCCATTGATGCTGCGGCCGCATGGTCTTTCGGTGATGAAAGCGCCTTCCACGTGCATTTGGATTACCTCGTTCATACCCCGGGGCGATCGGACTCCGACATCGGGCGCGTGCTCTTCTATCTTGGGATAGGGGGCAGGCTCAAGGCGGAGGAAGATGAAGCCAGAGTGGGGGCACGCGTACCGCTCGGGATCGCCTACGAATTCAATGAATCGCCCATAGATGTGTTTTTCGAGATCGCACCCATACTGGATCTTGCCCCGGAGACCGAGCTGCGAATGAACGGAGGTTTCGGAGTCAGGTTCTTTTTCTGAACCGGTGGCAAGGACCGGAAGACAATCGCCTCGCAATCTGGTATGATCTCGGCATGGATATGGCGGAAGATCGGGATTTCGTCTCAGGGTACGTTGCGATCGCAGGCAAGCCCAATGTAGGCAAGTCCACTCTGCTGAACCGGTTGCTCAATTTCCCGCTTTCCATCGTTTCGCCACGACCCCAGACCACCAGGCACAATCTGCTAGGCATCCTGAGCGAGGACAACTACCAGGTGGTTTTTCTGGACAGCCCGGGCCTGATGGTTCCGAAGTACACCCTCCAGAAGCTAATGCTCAAGGCTGCGTGGTCCGCCATCGAGGAAGCCGACCTGGTTCTGCTTCTGATTCGGCCCAGCCCGGGCGAGTTCGATGATCAGCCGAACGTGCTCGAAAGGTTGGAGCAAACCGGGAAGCGTGTCATCCTGGCCATAAACAAGATAGATCTCATACCCAGGTCCGATCTTCTGCCGATCATAGCGATGTCCAGAGAGCGATTCTGCTTTGAGGAGATTCTGCCCATTTCCGCCCTCCGCGCAGACGGACTGGACCGGCTGAAGCAGGTAATAGTCGCCCGTCTTCCTCACCAGCCCCCGTTTTATCCTCCCGGGGAGCTCACCGACAGACCCCAGCGGTTCTTTGTCGGTGAAATAGTGAGGCAGAAGGTGTTCGAGCAGTTCGGAGAGGAGATACCTTACTCGGTGGCCGTGTCGGTAGAGGAGTATGAGGAGCGTCCCGGGTCCAAAGACTACATCCAGGCTACGATAGTATGCGAACGGGAAAGCCAGAAGGGCATGCTGATCGGAAAGGGGGGAGAAGCCATAAAACGCCTGGGGACAGCTGCGAGGGATGATATCGAGGCCTTGACCGGGAAGGCTGTCTTCCTCGAGCTGAAGGTCGCAGTCGTCAAGAAGTGGAGAGACGAAGAGGAGCGGATCAGGCGCCTTGGCCAAGTATAAAAGCGAGAGGGCGGCGCTCGGCCGCCCTCTTCATTGCATTGCGGTCCCCCCGGCTACAGGCCGGTTTCCGCAGTAGCCTTCTTCACCGCGTCGAGTGAATTGGCCAACATTGTCTTCTCTTCGTCGCTTAGCTTTATCTCCAGGACCTTCTCCACGCCGCCGGCCCCGATCAGGACAGGAACGCCGATGTAGTAGCCGTTGATGCCGTATTCACCCTCGCACATCGCCGCGCACGTGAATACGCGTCGCTTATCCCTGAGATAGGACTCGGCCATCGCAATGGCGCTTGCCGCAGGGCTGAAGAAAGCGCTTCCGTTTCCAAGGAGTTTTACGATCTCCGTCCCTGCTTTTCTGGTCCGGTCGGCGATCGCTTCGATCTTGTCCATGGGCAGAAGCTCGGTCAGCGGAACACCGCCGACCGTTGAGAGCCTGAATAACGGGACCATGGTCGGGCCGTGGCCGCCGAGAACGGTGGCGGATATGTCTTCCACGGAAACCCCGAGTTCCATCGCCACGAAAGAGCAGAACCTCGAAGTATCCAGCACGCCGGCCATTCCCACCACGCGTTCCTTGGGGAATCCGGTGATTTTCTTGAATGAGTAAACCATCGCATCCAGGGGGTTCGTCAAGATGATGTTGAAGGAACCCGGGGCGTGTTTCTTGATCTGCTCTGCGACTTCCGTGATGATCTTGATGTTTGTCGAGAGAAGATCCTCCCTGCTCATCCCGGGTTTTCTGGGCAATCCCGCAGTCACTATATTGACATCAGCGCCCGCCAGGTCCTCGTAGTTGCTGGTGCCTTCCACCTTGGCGTCGCACCCCAAGACAGGCGTGGATTCCATGATGTCGAGTGCCTTGCCCTTGACGTAGCTCTCCTTCTCGGGAATATCGAGCACGACGATGTCTCCCAGCTCCTTCTGGGCGGCAAGGAGCGCGAGGATCCCACCAATCTGTCCCCCACCTATAAGACCTATCTTCTTCCGGGCCACATCGAACCTCCTTTCGATTTGGTTATCCTGACCCACAAGGTAAGAGATATTATCACCTCGTGGACCTGTTCGCAACTGCTTTTGTGAGGAGGATGGAGGCGTACCGCGCTCGGTTGCCTGTCGACCGAGGCCCCGTGGGGAGACCGGACTCTTTGGTGGTAGCAGCCGCGCGGCTTCGGCGCGCGGATCAGGCCGGGAAACGCAGGAAGCGTGGCGATTCCTGAGGGCCCGCACTCACCAGGCCGTTATGTGTTGTGCAACGAGCACGAGCAGGCTCACCAGATTGTCGAAGTCGGCAAGACTCATGACCTCTGTGGGCGAGTGCACATACCTTATGGGGACTGAGAGGGGTATCATCGCGGTGCCGAAAGTCTGGAGCGCTGCCCCATCGGTAGTCCCTCCGGTAAGGGCGACCTGCACCGGTATGCCCTGAGCTGCAGCCATCTCGCTGATTCGCTTCATCAGGGTTCTAGATGCGAACGCCACGCGATCGAACATCCTCAGAACCGGTCCGTCTCCGACCCGGACCGCCGAGAGATGAAAATCGACCTGGGGGGAGTCGCCCGTCGTACATGAGTCGATCGCTACTGCATAATCGGGCCGCAGCCGGTTGCCCAATACATAAGCGCCTCTCAACCCCAGCTCCTCCTGCACGGACCAGGCAAATGTGATTCTGTAACCGAGGTTCCCGGTGTCCAGTCTCTCCAGCATCTCGACAAGGGCGGCGCAGCCCAGCCTGTCGTCAAGGCCGCGGGTGGCAATCATGTCACCGGCAAGCAGCGAGAAGTGCTTTCTGAGGATGATGGGGGAGAGCTTCGTGACCCCCAGGGCTTCGCTTTCCCCGCGTGATCGCGTACCCAGGTCGATCAGCATATCCTCGAATCTGACAACCTGGGACATTTCCTTCACACGGTCTGTCATCAGGTGCGGGGGCTTGAGGCCTATTACGCCCGGAACGGGCTCGAGCACGCCATCGGGATAGATGTCGACCATCCGGCCGACAAGCACCCGATCATCGATGCCGCCGACCTTCTTGAATCTCACGTACCCGTTCTCTTCGATATGACTCACCACGAGGCCGATCTCGTCCATGTGGGCCACGAATATAACGTGCTTATTGCCGCCTCCGACTGTGAGGGTGAGGTTGCCCAGGGCATCCACCTCGGTCTCGCCATAGTCCGATACCATGCTTCTTATCTTCTCGCGCACCGGGTCTTCCCACCCGGAAACGCCGGGCGTGAAAACCAGGTCCTCAAGAAGCTCCAGATGCCTGTCGTACTTGTGCTCAGTCATATAGCCTCCTCGACGACTCTCGAGTCTGAATTCTAAAGAACGGGACGAGCGGACACAACACTAATCTCCAAGAACGGGATAAGGAGGCCCGATTTTCGGTATTGTGTCCCTCGTCGGGGTGTGATAGGGGATGGGGGAGGAGGTGTATCGAGATGGATATTCAGGCTGTCAAGGTTACGATCCCCGAGGGGGCAAATGTGATTGCGGGGCAGACCCACTTCATAAAAACCGTGGAAGACCTCTATGAGGTGTTCAAAAACTCCGTGCCGGACATCAGGTTTGGGATTGCCTTTTGCGAAGCCTCACAAGACCGACTGGTAAGGTGGGACGGGAACGATGATGACCTCACCAGGGCGGCGATAGATGGGGCGAAGGCCGTGGGCGCAGGGCATTTCTTCATCACGTTCATAAGAAATGCCTTTCCTATAAACGTGCTTCCGGCCATCAAGACGTGCCCCGAGATCTGCAGCATCTTCTGTGCTACCGCGAACCCTGTGGTGTTCCTGGTGATGGGCGAGGATGATAGGAGAGGGGTCATCGGGGTCCTGGACGGTGAGAGCCCCTTGGGTGTGGAAACAGAAGAGGATCAGAAGATCCGCAAGCAATTCCTGAGGAAGATA
>CAZRAU010000165.1:0-4216 GCA_964598025.1 uncultured bacterium | reverse complement strand
TGTTCTCCAGCCGTATACACTGGTCAAGGACCACCGTACCGATGTGGAAACCGGCAACGTCGACAGCGTGCTTGACGGGGACATAGACCGATTCGTGGAGGCCTATCTGAGAATGGGCAAGACCAACCGGAGGGGTTAGGAACATGAAAGCGATATTCGAGCAGAGGCTGGCCAAGCTCAAAGAGATGAGGGTGCGCGGCATCGATCCGTACCCCCGCAGTTTCGAGCACACACACCCGTCCGGCCGCATAACCGAAGACTTCGATAACCTCTCGACATCGGAGACCCAGGTGTCGGTTGCCGGCAGGCTTATGTCCAAGAGGCCCCACGGCAAGACCGCCTTCGGACATCTCCGTGACATGGAGGGCGACATCCAGGTTTATTTCAGACTGGATGAATTGGGAGATGAGAAGTTCGGGTTTCTCGACCTGGTGGACGTGGGGGATTTCATCGGGGTCAAGGGGACCGTATTCAAGACCCGCACCGGCGAGATCACCGTCAAGGCCTCGGACGTGGAGATGCTCTCGAAGTCCCTGAGACCGCTGCCGGAGAAGTGGCACGGCCTTAAGGACAAGGAGACCAGGTACCGGCAGAGGTATGTCGATCTCTTTTTCAACCTGCCTGTAAGAGAGGTGTTTCTCAAGCGGACGGCCGCCATTGCGGTGATGCGGAGATTGCTTGACGAGAAGGGTTTTGTCGAAGTGGAAACGCCGGTGCTTCAGCCCATCTACGGGGGGGGGAATGCCGAGCCCTTCGTGACCCATCATGAAGCTCTGGATATGAAACTCTATCTTCGCATAGCCGACGAATTGTACCTAAAGCGCCTTCTGGTCGGTGGCATCGAGAAGGTCTACGAGATATCCAAGGACTTCAGGAACGAGGGGATAGACCGAACGCACAGCCCCGAGTTCACGCAGCTCGAGCTTTACCAGGCTTATGCCGACTACTCCGACATGATGGACATATTCGAAGAGATAATGGAGCGGGTGGCCATCGAGATCTGTGGAAGCACCCGGATAACCTATCAGGGAACCGACCTCGATCTCAAACGGCCCTGGCGGAGAATCAGTGTGAAGGAGGCCATGAAGCAGTTCGCCGGCGTTGATATGGATTCCGTCAAGGATGAGCGCCTGCGCGAGATCTGCGCCGACATTACGGACGCCGACTGGGAGCATATGCCCCGCGGTGCCATGATAGATGAGATCCTCGGCCACCATGTGGAGCCCAAACTGATCGAGCCTACGATCCTCTATGACTATCCCCTGGAGATTTCGCCGCTTGCCAAGATCTCCCGCAAGGACGAGAGGTTCGCGGAGCGGTTCGAACCCTTTGTCTTAGGCATAGAACTCGGAAACGCCTTCTCCGAGCTCAACGACCCCGTCCAGCAGCGACGCAGGCTCGAACAGCAGATCAAGGATGATGGGAAAAGGGAGGAGATCGATCTGGACTTCGTGCGGGCCCTGGAATACGGCATGCCGCCCGCCGGAGGCCTCGGGATAGGTGTGGACCGTGTGGTCATGCTCGTGACCGACAGTCATTCCATAAGGGACGTCGTGCTTTTTCCGCCGATGAGGCCGGAGACCGAACTGGAAGAGGAAGTCGATGGGATATAGCCTCTTCATAGCAAGGAAGTACATAGGGGCCGGACGCCGGAGCGGGTTCATAACGGCGATTACGGTGATATCGGTTGCCGGTGTCGCCATCGGTGTGCTGGCCCTGATCGTTGTGCTGGCCGTCTTGAACGGCTTTGAAAGCGAAGTCATAGAGCGAATCATCGGCACCAACGCTCATATAATCGTAAGGACGTCGGGCGGTCTGGAGGCCCCCGATGAGGTTGCGGCAAGGATCAGCCAGTTGCCTGGGGTTGAAGCCGTAGCCCCCTTTGTTTTCACCAAGGCTATGGTGGTCTCACGGACGACGACCGACGGCCTGCTCATTCGGGGTATAGACCTGGACAGCGAGGCCCGCGTCACCAGCGTCACCGATTACATCAGGCCCCACGGATTCAGATTCGAGACCTCGGATTCAACCCTGGACCGCATCGTGATCGGCAAGGAAGCGGCCTACAGTCTGAAGGTTGCGCTTGGAGATACGGTCCTTCTGGCCAGGGGAGAGGTCTCCGGGAGTTTCACGGGTGTCGTGCCCTCGTTTTCAAGGTACGTGGTGGGAGGCTTTTTCGACTCAGGGATGTATGAATATGACGCCTCCTACGGGTATCTCGATCTCGAAGCCTCGAAGCGACTTGCCGGTCTTGGGGACAAGGTGACCGGTCTGAGCATCCGGCTCGAGGACATGGACAAGGCGCCGCTAATGGCCCAGGGCCTGTCTGTCATGCTGGGCCCGGGCTTCATTGTGAGTGACTGGATCCAGCTCAACCGCAATCTCTTCACCTGGATGAGCATGGAGAAGAAGGTGATGTTCATAATTCTCAACCTGATCATCGTGGTGGCTGCTTTCAATATCGCAAGCACCCTGATCATGGTCGTGATGCAGCGCATCAGGGACATAGGTATCCTGAAGTCCCTGGGGGCAACGGCGGGTGCCATCATGCGCGTCTTCATGCTCCACGGTTTGATCATCGGCGTCATAGGCACTGGGATCGGCGTTGCGGGGGGCATGATCCTGGCTGAGATTGTGAACCGGTACAAGCTGATACATCTGCCCGGCGATGTATATTTCATAGACACGGTACCGCTGATGCTCAGGGCGGGTGATGTGCTCATTGTCGGCGGCGTCGCCTTGCTCATCTGTTTCCTGGCCACGCTCTACCCCGCCTGGCGGGCATCGGCGCTGGTCCCGGTGGAGGCGATCCGCTATGAATAATGGAGGCGTCCGCGAGCCTGCCGCCGGAGAGCGGCCCCTCGGAGCAATCCTCATGGGGCGTGATATCCACAAATCCTACCGCTCGGGATCTGAGATAATAAGAGTGCTGCGCGGCGTTGATCTTGATGTGGCGGAGGGCGAAATACTGACAATCGTGGGGCAGTCGGGTGTCGGCAAGAGCACCCTCCTCCATATGCTCGGAGCCCTGGATCGTCCGGACTCGGGCCGGGTTGTCGCCGGTGGAGTGGATGTGTTCGCTCTTGGCGATCGCCGGATGGCCGCCTTCAGAAACCGGAACTTCGGGTTTGTCTTCCAGTTCCACCACCTGTTGCCCGAGCTGACGGCGCTGGAGAATGTCATGATGCCCTGCGTCATAGGCGGTATGTCCACCGCGGAGGCCAGAGAAACCGCCCGATGCATCCTGTCGGATGAGGTGGATCTCGGGGCCCGTCTCGGGCACCGGCCCCGCGAGCTCTCAGGCGGCGAACAGCAGAGGGTAGCGGTCGCCCGGGCATTGGTGATGAAGCCCCGGCTGGTATTGGCCGATGAACCTTCCGGCAACCTGGATCCGGAAAGCAGCGAAGCCCTGCATGCTTTGATCTGGAGGCTCAGGGAAAGACATCGCCAGAGTTTCGTCATAGTCACACACAACATCGACCTGGCTCGCAGAGCCGACCGGGCACTAAAACTATTTGACGGCATTGTCCGGGAGGTTAACATATAGGTAGGGAAAGCGGGACGAAACGGAGGTTCTGCTGTGCTCTGTGATAATTGCGGCAAGGAACCCGCGAAGATACACTACAAAGAGATAAAGGACAATCAGACTACTGAGTTTCATCTTTGCGAGAAGTGCGCATCTGAGAAGGGTATCCAGATACCACCTGCGAAGCAGGCTTTCTCGATCCCCAATATCATGACCGAGATGGTCGAAGATGTAGAAGCTGCCATGGCCAGATGCGATCACTGCGGGCTTACCTACAAGGAGTTTCGAGACTCAGGCAGGCTGGGGTGTTCAAGCTGCTATGGCGCGTTCAAGGAGCAGATCAAGCCGCTCTTGAGAAGAATCCACGGCTCCAATGTCCACATAGGCAAGAGCCCTCATATGAGCCAAGGGGTTTTTGAGAAGAGGCGCGAGATCGAAACGATGAAGGCGGAGTTGGGAAAGGCGATCGAGTGCGAGGATTTCGAAAAGGCCGCAGACCTGAGAGACCGGATAAAGGAGCTTGAATCTCATTAGGGAGATATGCCCGTGACTATTGAGGAGATGGCCGGAAACCTGAGCCCGTGGCTGGACGGCTGCGGCAGAAACGCCGAGTCGGTAGTCAGCAGCCGGGTCCGCCTGGCCAGGAACGTCGAGGGTATACCCTTTGCTCATCGCGCGAATCCCGAGGAA
>CAZRAU010000164.1:0-4232 GCA_964598025.1 uncultured bacterium | reverse complement strand
TGCGCTATCTTACGCCTCACAAGGATGAGCATCCATTCGGCATCAAGGAGGCGTCCGAGTGGCTTCCGGTAGACATGTATATCGGCGGAGTCGAGCACGCCATACTTCATCTGCTTTACTCGCGGTTTGTTGCCAGAGTCCTTGCGGACATGGGTCTCATTGCGTGTAGAGAGCCTTTCGAAAGCCTCTTCACGCAAGGCATGATCTGCAAGGAGGGGGCCAAAATGTCCAAGAGCAAGCGCAACACGGTGTCCGCGGACGATCTCATTGCGAAGGTCGGAACCGATGCAGTGCGGCTGTCGACCCTGTTTGTGGGGCCGCCCGAGAAGGACGTCGAATGGAAAAACAAAGGTGTGGAGGGCGCGGTCCGCTTCATAAACAGGCTCTGGCGCATGGTCGACAGGATTTCGGCACTGAGAACAAGCCCGGGCCCGCCCGACCCGGACAGGCTCTCGGAGAAAGACCTTGCGCTGCTCCGCAAGTCCCACTGGGCGACCCGGAAGGTCTTAGAGGACATAGGCGGCAGATTCCACTTCAACACGGCCATAAGCGCGGTGATGGAGCTGGTGAATGAGATGTACCGGTATTGGCCCGAGACCGAAGAGGCCCCGCCTTCAGAAGACACCGCCGATGTGTTGAAGGCATGTGCGGAGAGTGCTGTCAATCTGCTGGCGCCGATCATTCCCTATGTCTGCGAGGAGATGTGGACGTTGCTCGGTCATGAGCCGAGCCTTTTCGAGGTCCCTTTTCCTCAGTGGAGCAAGGAGATCCTAAAGACCGATCTCGTGACCGTGGTCGTGCAGGTCAATGGCAAGGTCAGGGCCAATATCGAAGTCCCGGCCGGAGCTGCCAGGGAAGAGGTTGAGGAGCTCGCAAAGCAGGACCCATCCGCGAGCAAGTGGCTTGAAGCCAAATCGATCAGGAAATCCATCTACGTCAAGGACAAGCTGATTAGCTTCGTCGTATCGTAAGGACTGCGATGGCCGATCCTCGGGAGATTGACGTGCTCCACCTCATAGGCGCACTTTCTCCCGGCGGTGCCGAGCGGAACCTTTGCTATCTCGCCCCGTCGATGGCTGCAAGCCGCTTCAGATATGGGATATGCTGCCTGGTGAGGCGCGGGGAGTTTGCCGCAGATGTGGAGCGGGGGGGAGTCCCGGTGTGGGAGCTGGGCTACCGCAAGCGCTACACCTGCTCATCGATCTGGAGGCTGTCTCGCCTGCTCAGACGCCACAGGGTGAAGGTGCTCCATACACATCTCTTTGTGTCGGGCCTCGTGGGAAGGCTTGCCGGCCTTCTCGCCGGGACCCCTGTCATGATAACCCACGAGCACGGTAAGACCCTTTGGAAGAAGTGGTACCACAGGCTCTTCGAGCGCATGGCCCTGCCCGTGACCGACATGAGAATCGCCGTGTCCCGGGACATACTGAACCTCAGACTCGAGCGCGAGCACACACCCCCGTCCAAGATGCGCCTCGTTCACAATGCGGTCGATCCACGGGCTTTTGAGATCGGGGAAGATGTGCGCGTAGCCCGAAGGCGCGAACTTGGTGTCGAGAACAACTTCGTCATCGGGACTGTGGGAAGGCTGGTCGATGCCAAGTCCTTCGACCTTTTGCTTGAAGTCGCCAGGGACGTGTGCACGCAGAGATCCGATGCCAGGTTTGTTGTAGTGGGGGAGGGGCCTCTCGGCGACACCTTAAGAGACCTCGCCGAATCAAGAGGACTTTCCGGCAAGGTGTTGTTCCTGGGCAAGCGAACCGATATTCCGGACCTCATGGCGGCCATGGACCTGTATCTGATTACGTCCAAGAGGGAAGGCCTGCCGCTTACCCTCATAGAGGCCATGATGTCGGCCAAGGCCATAGTTTCCACTTCGGCGGGGGGTATTCCCGATGCCATCTCACCCGACCGGGAGGGCATACTGGTCGAACCGGGTGACAAAGCAGGCTTGTCGGAGGCTGTCCTGGCCCTAATGGACGATCCCGACCGGAGAAGGTCTCTGGGGGCAAGGGCACGGAGTGAAGCCGTGGAGCGCTATTCGCCCGGAAAGATCCTCGAAGAACTCGAGCAGATCTACATCGAGTTATTGGATCGATAATCGTGTTTTTGGTGTTGCCTTCGCCGGGCATTGCTGGCATAATGCTTTGCAACGTTTGAAGATTGGCGCCTGCAGTAACATGGGCCGCTGAACACCCAGGAGAGTTGTGTTGCGGTGTGGCACGCGCATCCGCAGGTTCGCGGGCCTCATCGCCTGTCGGATACCCCTGCACGGGAAAGGAGAGGATCATGTCCCGCATGGTAGTGACGTGGATTGTCTTGCTGTTGGCTTTTGGTTCGGCTCTCGCGTTTGTCAACGGGTGCGCCCAGGAGCAGGGGCTGCCGAAGCTGATACCGAGAGAGGTGGTCTTCGGCAATCCGGAAAAGGCGAGAGCCACCATATCCCCGGACGGCAAGATGCTTGCCTACCTTGCCCCGGTAGACGACATGCTCAATGTCTGGGTGAAGACGATTGGCAAGGATGACGATCGACCTGTGACGAACGACACCGAGCGGAGCATTTTCCGCTATCTCTGGGGCCCGGGAAGCGAACGCATACTCTACCTTCAGGATATGGGCGGCAATGAGAACTGGCGGCTCTACTCGATACATCTTAAGACCGGCGAGATCCAGGATTTCACGCCATATGATGATGTCCAGGTACAGATTGTGGAGTGGGACAAGAACTTCCCCAACGATCTCCTGATAGCGATGAACAAGGAAGACGCCAGGCTGCACGATGTATATCATCTGGATCTCACCACCGGAGACATAGAGATGGTAGCCAAGAACCCGGGCAACTTCGTCGAATGGCTGGCCGACAGGGACATGAAAGTCCGCGGCGGCATAGCACCGACACCCGAGGGCGGATTCGTCTTTATGATCCGTGACGACGAGACTGCGGATTGGCGCCCCCTCATAGAGTGGGATGCGGAAGATGCGCTGTCCAGCTATCCGATCAGCTTCTCCAAGGATGGGGCCTTTGTCTATATGACCGATTCGAGAGGGGCCAATGCGGGACAACTGGTCAGGGCCGATGCCCGGACGGGTGAAGTGGTCGAGGTCATCGCCTCCGATCCGCAGTACGACGTGGACCACGTCATGTTCAACATGGACACGTACGAACCGCAGGCGGCGGTGGTGGTCAAGGAAAGGGATGAATGGAAGATATTGGACGAGTCCCTTGCCGCCGACTTCGACGCATTGTGGAAGTTGGACGATGGGGATCTCTTCATAACCAGCAGGGACAATGACTCCAGAACCTGGATTGTCGGGTTCACCAAGGACGACGGCCCCGTTTCCTATTACACCTATGACAGTGCGACCAAACAGGGAACGTTCCTCTTCTACCACAGATCCAGTCTCAACGAATACACGCTCGCCCCAATGGAGCCGGTATCCTATACGGCCCGGGACGGGATGAAGATCTACGGCTATATCACCTACCCTCCGGGGCTCAAAAGAACCGACCTCCCGATGGTCCTGGTGGTGCATGGCGGCCCATGGTACAGGGACACCTGGGGCTACAATCCCGAAGCCCAGTGGTTTGCGAACCGCGGCTACATTTGTCTGCAGATCAACTTCAGGGGCTCGACAGGCTACGGCAAGGATTACCTCAATGCGGGCAACAAGGAGTGGGGCGGCAGAATGCATGACGATCTTATCGACGGTGTGAACTGGGCCGTCGGGCAGGGCATGGCCGACCCGGAGAGAATCGCAATCTACGGTCACTCCTACGGTGGCTACGCCGCGCTCGTCGGCGCCACTTTCACACCCGATGTGTTCTGTTGCGCTGTGGCCGGAATGGGGCCGAGCAATCTGATCTCCTTCATAGAGACGATACCGCCTTACTGGACTCCGCTACTCAGCCTTATGTACGAGCGGGTCGGTAACCCCGAGACGGAGGCCGATTTCCTGAAGTCCCGGTCGCCCCTCTTCAAGGTGGACGCGATCGAGATACCGATGTTGATAGCCCAGGGGGCCAACGACGTCAGGGTCAAGGCTTCGGAAAGCGAGCAAATAGTAGCAGCAATGCGGGACAAAGGCATCGATTGCGAATACATAGTCTTCGACGATGAGGGACATGGCTTCGTAAAGGAAGAGAACCGGCTCAAGTTCTATGCCGCCGCCGAGAAGTTCCTCTCCGAACACCTGGGCGGCCGTTATGAGGAGTAGGGCGGCGATCTAGCGTA
>CAZRAU010000163.1:2702-4323 GCA_964598025.1 uncultured bacterium | reverse complement strand
GAATCTCCACTGCCGGCGCCGGATCGCAGTTATCCGTGACACCGGGCTCCGTGAAGACCACCGGCTCATTGCATGCGATTCTGCCGTCCGGCCCGCATGTGAGCACAGGTGGGCTGCTGTCCTTCACCGTCACCACCTGCTGGCAGAAGGCGATGTTGCAGCAGCCGTCATGCACCTGCCACGATCTAACGATCTTGTATTCGTTCGGGCATCGGCCGGGCACTTTGATGGCTTCATACTGTATGTCCGGCTCCGGATTGCAATTGTCGATGGCAGTGGCGTGGGGCATGTTCGCTATTCGGGCCTCGCAGTCGACCACTGTGTCCCCGGGGCAGTAGGTGAACTCCGGCGGGGTGCTGTCCATGATCTCGATCTTCTGGCGGCACCTCGAAGTATTGCCGGACGCATCCCTGGCAATCCACGTGCGAACCATGGTATACTCGTAGGGGCAACGCTCGAATGTGACCCGATCGTTGAATGTGATAGTGGGGTTGGGATCTATGTCGTCGGTAGCGGTCGCGGTGCCGAAATCTCCAACGTTGTCACACTCGTAGACCACATCCGGCGGACATACGATCACGGGGGGCACAACATCGTCGGCCGGCCCCGCCGGCCCCAGCGATTTCTTGATTCCATCGCCCCGGGCGACACCCGTGGCGACACTAAGCAACAATACCGAGCAGAGCAAGAGGATGAATCCCCTCCCATCACAACACCTGGACATGGCTTCGTACCTCCCTAACTGTGCCGGCCCATGCCTGGAATCCAAATACAGCACGACACATCCAATTCACGGATGTGCCCCGGGAAAACTGCCTGCGTTTTTCCTCCAACCCCTGGTATTATTGTACCACAGACTGTCTTGCCGAGTCAATCATGATCGATTCTCGGGGTGTCCGGGTCTCGATTTTCTCGTCCGGAGGTTGGCGATATTCGGCGAGATTGGGCTTTCTTGGCGCTTCGATCGGAGACCTATCCGACTGTCCGACCGGACAGCAGGGTTGCCGCTCTATGCAGGCGTGCTTTAGTGTCGGGTTGACAACAAGAGCGGGTTCACTTCTAATATAGTCTAAGGGACGGCAGAGGTGACGTGAGGGAGCCTACTCTGACCGGAGAACGAGCATGAACGACAGCCGCAAGCGTGAAATCGAACCTTCAGACAACCGAAGACCTGTTACATCGGAATCCAAGGATTTCATAAGGCAGATTGTCGAGGAGGATCTGCGCGAGGGCAAGTATCAAGGGCGCGTCCATACAAGGTTCCCTCCCGAGCCGAGCGGGTATCTCCACATCGGGCATGCAAAGGCATTCTGCATTGATTTCGGCGTGGCTGAAGACTATGGCGGGCTCTGCAATCTGAGGTTCGACGATACGAATCCGTGCAAGGAGAGCCGGGAATTCGTGGAGGCGATAGAGGAGGACATCAGGTGGATGGGGTTCGACTGGGGAGACCGCTGTTACTTTGCGTCGGATTACTTCGAACAATTGCACGCCTTTGCGGTCCGCCTCATAAGGATGGGCAAGGCCTATGTCTGCGATCTCAGTCAGGATGAGATACGCGAATACAGGGGCACTCTGACCCAGCCTGGTAGGAACAGCCCGCACCGGGATCGATCGATTG
>CAZRAU010000163.1:0-2692 GCA_964598025.1 uncultured bacterium | reverse complement strand
AACTCAAGGTCAGTCAGGATGTCAGCAAGGATGTCTTTGAGCGAATGAGGGCAGGTGAGTTCCCGGACGGTTCGCGGACGCTCCGGGCCAAGATAGACATGGCCTCCTCCAACATCAACATGCGCGACCCGGTAATCTACCGGGTCCTGAAAGCGGAACATCACAGAACCGGCAACCGCTGGTGCATCTATCCAATGTATGATTTCACCCATTGCCTTTCGGATTCGATAGAAGGGATAACCCATTCCCTCTGCAGCCTTGAGTTTGAAGCCAACAGACCGCTCTATGATTGGTTTCTGGAACAACTGCGTGTCCATCACCCGCAACAGATCGAATTCGCCAGGCTAAACCTGAGCCATACGGTCCTCAGCAAACGCATTCTCAGGCGGATGGTTGAGGAGGGGTACGTCAGCGGATGGGACGACCCCCGCATGCCTACACTGGTGGGCATGCGCAGGCGGGGTTATCCCCATGGGGCCATCCGCGACTTCTGCGACCGTATTGGGGTCGCCAAAGCGGACAGCACAGTCGATTTTGCCTTGTTGGAGTTCTGCGTTCGCGAGCATCTGAACAGGTGTGCACCAAGAGTGATGGGCGTTCTCAATCCCTTGCGCGTGGTCATTGAGAATTATCCGGAGGACCGGGTTGAGCAGATCGATGCGATCAACAATCCCGAAGATTCATCCGCCGGAACGCGCAAGGTGCCGTTTTCCAGGGTGGTGTACATAGAGCGGGATGACTTCATGGAGGATCCTCCCAAGAAGTTCTATCGGCTGGCACCCGGCCGGGAGGTCAGACTGCGGTATGCTTATTTCGTGAAGTGTACCGACGTTGTCAAGGATGAGAGAACGGGTGAGGTGGTGGAGCTCCGGTGTACCTACGATCCGGCAACACGGGGTGGTGATTCACCCGATGGGAGGAAGGTCAAGGCAACGCTCCATTGGGTGTCGGCCGAACATTCGCTCACGGCGGAGGCCAGGCTATACGACGCGCTCTTCACCAGGCGGAACCCAATGGCCGTGGAAGAGGGCCGGGAGTTCACGGACTACCTCAATCCCGATTCGGTGAAAGTGGTTCACGCCTGCAGGGTCGAGCCCAGCCTTGGTGGGGCGGAGCCCGGAACGAGGTTTCAGTTTGAGAGACTCGGGTATTTCTGTTTGGATTCCATTGATTCGAAGCCGGGACATCTCGTCTTCAATCGGACTGTCACGCTGCGGGATACATGGGCGAAGATCAAGCAGGCAGCCGGAGGTGCATAGCCCAGACTATTCACAAGCCATCTGCTGACGCGCTATTCTTGCTCGCGGCTCATCGACGTATCTTTCAAGATCGCCTTCGGTGGGCGCACTCATCTTCCATGCCGTCACCACCATCCCCGGCGCCTCGCCGGGAGGTCTGTGAACGACCCGGGCCCGCCGTGGAGGTCCTGAGGCGGCTACCAAGAAAGCAAAGCCCGCCTTGCCGGCGGGCTTTACCTCCTGCTGACTGGATAGGACTAAAGCTTGATCAGCTTCTCCATGACCGTGGGCTCATTGTCGAGCTTCACACGGCAGAAATAGACTCCCGACGCTGCCGTATTGCCCATGCTGTCTTTACCGTCCCACACGACACCGTGGAATCCGGCTGATTTCCGGGCGTCGACAAGCCCCGCGATCTTCCTCCCTGCAATGTCATACACTTCAATCGTGACTCTTCCATCGGCGGGAAGCGAGTAACTTATGGTCGTGCTCCCCGTGAGGGGGTTGGGATGACTGCCCACCCAGATCTCAGAAGGTGAGACCACGTCGCCGTCATCGCTATCGGGCACGATCTCTTCCTCGGGCGCGGGAGCGATGATGACCTGGATTGGAGAGTCGGCCGTGTGAGGATCCCGGCACTCGTCGTAACGGTTATTCATGCAGTCGGCGGTGCTCTTGACATCGGTGTAATCCGCGTCATAAGGAACAAGCACGGTGGAATCGCCGCTGACCGCCTGGTCGGCAAGGGCCAAGAACTCATCAACGGTAAGCCCTGCGAACTTGCCGCAGCTCTCAGGGATTATGAAGTCGCCAAGGCAGACTGTCTCGGGGGCGCGGTCAAGGATATCCCAGACACCCGCGCAGGAAAACTCCCTGCTCAGACGCAAGGACAGAACCTGCCCCACGATGTTGCCTGCGGGAGTATCTGTAGGATCGATCAGATCCGCCGGCAGATGGGTGCAGGATCCGCCGGTGGGAAGGAAATTCTCGACTGCCAGCGTGGTCGTCCAGACGGCGCCTTTTGCCGCACCTGTGGTATCACCGACCATTACGCCATCGGGGAATACCATGTCGAAGTAGTGATCACGTATGCACCCCGGCTGCGTGGACATGGGATTGTCCTGCTGCGGCCCGGGGCACCCGGACCCCCAGCCGCCCTGCGTAAAGGTGCACATCCGACCTTCGTCACAGAGCTCGACAAATATCGTCTGCTGACACTCGGCTTCGTTCCCGCAGGCGTCCACTGCCTTCCACTTCCTGATGTGTATTGCCTGCCAATCCTTGGTGCAATCACAAAGCAGATCGTCATGATCGCAGTGCGGAATCACTCTTGTCGATACTATGCTGATCCCAGGCTCGGGATCGCAATTGTCGCTGACTTCGGGATCGGTGAAGACGACAGGGGCTTGGCATGGGATCACGGCATCCTCCGCGCAGACGAGCACCGGTGGCAC
>CAZRAU010000162.1:0-4398 GCA_964598025.1 uncultured bacterium | reverse complement strand
GGCACTAGCGTCCCATCGTAATCCAGCAGAATCAAGCGCCTCGCGGCCGAGGCGTAATCAGCCAGCAACTCGTCGGTGACGCTGCCGGTCAGCCTGCTCACACTCCGCTCCTTCTGCAACAGCTTCACGCTCTCAAGCCTGGACATGAAGTCGCCGACCCAACCTCCTATGCTGTACCTCGCAAGACGGTTCTGCATGATCCGGTTGCGTTCTATCTGATCGTCGTCAGGTATCGTCAGGGCCTGCACGATCGCATCCACGATTTCATCCTTGTTGTTGGGATTGACAATGACGGCCTCGCCCAGCTCCTTGGCGGCGCCGGCCATTTCGCTCAGAATCAGGACCCCCTTGCCGTCCGTCTTAGCAGCCACGAATTCCTTGGCAATGAGGTTCATCCCATCCCTGAGCGGCGTGACCAGTGCGACATCGGCCAGCTTGTAGAGAGCCATCAGCTTCTCAAAAGGCACGGAGCGGTACAAGTACCAGACCGGCATCCAACCTATCGTGCCGTACTTGCCGTTGATTCTACCCACGAGCTCATCCACGCGGCGCTTGAGGAGCCGGTAATGCTCCACGCCCGTCCTGGAGGGCACGGCGACCATTATCAGGGTCACCTTGCCCCTGTATTCCGGGTGCTTCTCAAGGAACAGATCAAAGACCTCAAGCCTCGGCGGTATGCCCTTGGTGTAATCCAGACGGTCGATGGACAGAATGAGCCTGGTGTCTCCTACCTGGTTCCGGATTTGCTTTACCTGCGCCTTGACCTCGTCGAGATCTCCCGCCGTGGAGAACCGCTTGTAATCTATGCCCATGGGGAACGCATCGACCCTTACAATACGGTCTTCCACCGTGATGTAGCCAAAGCTGTGTTCGTAGCCCACTACACGGCGGACGCTCTCATTGAAGTGGCGTACGTAATCGTAGGTATGGAAACCCACAAGGTCGGCCCCCAAGAGACCTTCCGCAATCTCCCGGCGCCAGGGGAGCAAGCGGAAGACCTCGGAGGACACGAAAGGTATGTGAAGAAAAAAGCCGAGCGTGGCTTCGGGCATTTTCTCTCTGATCATCCTGGGGAGTAGCATCAATTGGTAGTCATGCACCCAGATGATATCGTCTTCCTGGGCTATCTTGACCACTTCATCGCAGAACGCCCGGTTGGCGTGCACATAAGAGTCCCAGAAGTTCTTGCTATATACAGCATAGAGCGGGAAGTAGTGGAAGAGCGGCCATATGGTCTTGTTCGAGAAGCCAAAGTAGAAGTTCTCGATGTCATGCTTGGATAGGAAGACGCTGTGGCAGCGTTCTTCAGCCAGTCGCCTTTGAATCTCTTCCTCGTGCCCCTTGAGTCGATCCCGGGAAAGCCCGCACCAGCCGAGCCAAATGGAATCGGACGACTTGTGGATCGACCCAAGGCCTGTGGCCACACCGCCGGCACTCGGCTTGATGTCGAATCCACCATCCTTACTTGATATGGTGTAGGGCAATCTATTCGAGACCATCAACAGTCTGTTCACCACGCACCACCAGGTCTTGCGTGCTTGTCCCTGTGGGAGACCAGGCTCGGAGAACCCGGATACTGTTTGCCCGAGGCCAATCCTATCATTAGAAGGGGCTCCATAGTGGATTCAAATGAATTCTATCCGAATCCACGGCAGGGGTCAAGAGAGTAAAGGGGGCGGGTGGTGTAGCATCGGGGCTCCACCCCCGGCGAACCCGATGTCAAGGGACGACGATCGACGTCGGGCAACGAGAGATGAGCATAACGCAGCAGACGGGTGTTCGCAGCTCTCTTAGCCAGGCCGGCAGACAATGCCCGGATGCAAGGCTTGCGAAGTCTTGAGGTGCGAGGCGTATAGTCCCATACGCCGCAGCAATGAGAGATGAGCATAACGCAGCAGACGGGCGTTGTCCGCCGGCCTGGGGCTGGGGTTATTCGACCCCGAACACAAACTTAAGTACCACCCCAAAGGCCATGGAGATAATCAGGAAGCTCCATAGCCACGACAGGTCAATGAATCCCCAGTCAAAAGACATTTCGGGGTAGAGGATTTCGACGCTTTTTATAGGGGCTTCATTCGGTATTCTGGGAGCTCCGGGGTTAAAAACGGTCTCCCAGAAGGAAGACTTCTTGAATATCCCGTGGATTGGAACGAGGCGAGTAGTAGCATATACGGGAAGGGTCACATCACCGGTTGCGGTCTCAAGGGTAAGATTGTGGACCCCCGTGTCGGTCAGCTTTATCTTCCAGTCGATCTCCTTCAGCGAGGGGATGCGCACCGCGGGACTGGCTTTCTCGATTCCCCTGTCGATCTTGAGGGCCATGCGATTCTTCACGACATCCACGCCCTCTTCGACCTTGACCTTCACCATGGCGCTATCCCCCGGCCGGAAACCGACCTGCCCGTATCTGAGATTGAGCTGCACCATGATAAGGAGCACGGGAACGATCATCACGAGGGCAGGTATCACCGCCAGTTTCATATAGACCATATTGGCCTTCAGGATGTTCCGCTGTGAGGTCACCACCACGGATACGTCTTCTTTGTACAGCCGCATCTCCAGGAAATATGCACTTATCCTGGTCTTGACCTCCTTCATCGCTTGTTGATTGGAGGTCAGCTTGAAGAGGAATAGCATCACGCCGCCGGTTACGATCGATACGAGGATCAGCCCGGCATACGCGTGTCCGTTCTCGAATGGCTTAAGAATGAAGTTGAAGAACTGTGTCACCTGATGCCCTCACCTGTTTTTCAGGAGATATACCCGAGTCCCTTGAGCCGCTCCTTTATCTCATCATCGCCCTGTGCGCCTTCGAGTTTGGAGAGCTCCTTTTCGATCAGATGTGTTATGAACTCGTCCACGGAAGAGTAGCCGGCAAGCCCGGCCACCTTCTTGGCGCGTTCCAGCAAATCCTTCTCGATCTTGATCTTCGGACCACCGAACATCTCCGCCTCCTTACTGTGATACGATCTCCCTGGTGAACAGGTCGGTGCCGTCCATGTCGGGCAGTTTGTCTATGCCGAATTCGCCCAGGATGGTCGGGGCCAGATCGTAAAGCGCCGGCTGCGTATACCCGATATGCTTGCTTGTAAACAGCACACCCGGGATCACCTCTTTGGCCATGCAATGATCGCCGCTCCACTTCTTGGTGTTGTCGTTTACAAGGCTTCGTGTGATCTTGCCGAGGGCCGTCTCCCAGGAAGCCCTATAGCCTGCGTTGTAACCGATCACCAGATCGGGAGCGTCCTTGACGCATTCACCACTGTAACACTCACTGGCTTTGTAGACCTGGGCGATCATCTTCTCACCGGTAGCAGGGTCCTCGAGCGCGAGGAGCTTCCGCTTGATCTCGTCGAGCAAGTGTTCCTTCTCCGGCCCCGGGGCGACTATGCCCTCGCCCTCTCTTCCTATCTGGTTGACATAAAGACAGTTGAGGCCAAGAGCATATGCCTTCGTACCGCTCCAGTCAACATTCTCGAAGAACTCTTCGCTCTCTTGCCTGAAATCGTCCCTGAGCGTGATGTAGCCATTCCAGTAAAGCCATGTATTGAGATGGACGTTCTTCCTGAAGGTAGTGAACCCGTGATCAGACAGCGCGATTACGGTCGCACCATCCCCCATGCGCTCCACGGCATGGCCGAGCACGGAATCCAATCGGGCATAGAAGTACTCTATCACCCCTCCATACTCCGCGGCGAGCTTCTCGTCGTACATGGGATGCTCGGGATCGCGGAGCCTCCAGAACATATGCTGGAGGCAGTCCACCGATGAGAAATAGCAGTAGAGAACCCCCCAGTCGAAGCGGTCGAGTTCGTAATCCAGCATCCGCTTGGTCTGCTCAAAGACGAATTCGGTCTGGGTCAGATACTCCTTCTCATTAAGCCGGCCCTCGTTGAGGGCCCAGGTTTCCTCGGCAATACCCTGAGTATAGAAAGGCCCTATGGCATCGGCGAGCTCCTTCGAGTAACCAGGCGGGGTCGATATCGGGACAGCCGGAGCTCGCGGATCTATCTGGATCGGACTCACATAGAGCTCGAAGTCGGGCCTTACCGACTTGAGATAGAATCGCACGATGCCCTGTGCGGAAGACAGGGAAATCCCGGCCAGTTTCAGAAGCTCCATCCGCACGGTCACCCAATCACTCCATTCCTTCTCATTGAGCAGGATCTCACCATCTTGAATCTCGATCTTCACAGCCGGGTAGTCCGGGTCCATGTACACCGTGAAGGGGATCTCGGTCTCGGGGCCCCCCGCAAGCAGGTTGTTCGGTGGGCCGTAGAGCTTGGCTTTGACCTTGTTGTCGAAATTATCGACTATGTAGATCTTCCCACCGGTCTCCTCGGTCACCACATACGGCTTCGTCGTGTAAAAGGAGAAGGTCCCGTAAGTACCAAGCAT
>CAZRAU010000161.1:0-4451 GCA_964598025.1 uncultured bacterium | reverse complement strand
TGTTACTTGAGGATATGAATACAGCCAACCGGATGATGCTTCTGGAGATGCTCATACGCAATCCCCGGCTGCTTTATTCGGCCCTCTTCGGGGGGGTGATAGGCCTGCTGCTGCTCACTTCCCACCCCCAGATGGCCTACTTCGCAAGTTGGGGCCTTGGCATCTATCTGGTTTTCGGCATGGTCAGACTTGCGCGCCGGAAGGCGCTCGTCAAGGGCATAGCGTTTGTGGTCCTGGCGATGGTTGTGGGGATCGGTATCGGGTGCGTCCAATTCCTGCCCACTTACTACTACACCACCAACTTCTCGCCCCGGACCGGCGGGGTCACCTTCGAATTCGCCGCCAGCTGGTCGCTACACCCCGAAGAGATAGTCTCGCTCCTTTACCCGTCCTTCGGCGGTTACCTTGATGACTACTGGGGGCGGAATCCTTTCAAGCTCAACGCCGAATCCCCCGGCCCGCTAGTGCTTCTCCTGGCCATAGGCGGGCTTGTGCTGTTCTTGAGGAACCGGCGGATGCTGCCGTGGCTCGTTCTTTTCGCCTTCTGCCCGCTCTATGCGCTGGGCGCCCATACACCCATCTTCAAACTGATCTTCTACGCGGTTCCGGTGGCCAGGTTTCTGAGGGCACCGAGCCTCATAATGTTCATGTTCTCGTGCTCGGCAAGCGTGCTTGCAGCCTTCCTGATCGACGCCATGCTCGAAACCAGGATCTCCCCGGACCGCAAGAAGATGGTAACGGGACTCCTGGTCTTCACGGTAATCCTGACGGTGCTTTTCACGGTAGGTAGAGACATCCTCTTCGACATGTGGGGTGGCATCTTCCGGGGTCTGGACAGCCGCAATCTCGAAACGGCGAGGAATACGGGCCGAGGTCTTGGTCTGGATGCGGGCCTTGTGCTGGTCCTGGGTGGCGGGGTGCTCCTGCTCCTGATGTCCAAGTATCGGCTCAAGTGGAGCGGATGGCTCCTCATCGGTGCCACTCTGGTCGGCATACTCGCGACGAGCCTGCCGCACTCGCTCCGGTTTGTGAAGTATATGAATGTGAGCGACTTCATGCGGAGCGATCCCATGATCGAATACCTCAAACAGGACCGGGACATCTATCGCGTGCTGCCCGTCACGGGGACGATGTATGACAGAAACTATCTGCCCCTCTTCGGTCTGGAGACCGCCAACGGCTTCTACGACAACCGGATAAGATACTATGATACCCTTGCAGGCGAAGGTTACGCGAACCTCAGGAACGCCAACATAATGAAGGTGGCCAACATCAAGTACGTACTCGCTTTCCAGCGCGTCGACCACCCTCTCCTGGACCTGGACCGGGACATGGGACGGGCGTTCGTTTACAGGAATCGTGAATTTCTTCCGCGGGCCTACATCGTGCACCGGGCGGCTGTGATCGAAAGTGACTCGGCGGCCCTGGCGGTCATCAAGACCTCCGCCTTCGATCCTGCGACCCAGGCGATCCTGGCATCGGGCACGCCGATCGAGGGTGGCCCGCCGGGCGAGAGTGAGCGGGTGAGCATCGACGACTCCGAGCCCGGCAGGGTGAGGCTCAGGGCCCGAGCCGAGGCTCCGGGCTATCTGTGCTACTCCGAGAACTGGCTTCCTTATTGGTCGGCTTATGTTGACGGCACCAAGACGGAAGTCTTAAGATGCAATATCGCCATGAGGGCGATACCTCTCGGCACCGGGGAGCATACGGTGGAGATGAGGTACGAATCCCGGTGGTTTCGGATAGGAACCTACCTTTGTCTGGCCTCATGTGCATTTGTGGGCCTGAGCGTGGTCCTCTGCCTCAAGGGATGGCCGTTTGCAAGAAAGCGGAATGGGGATGACTAACACGACGATCGTAGTGCCCACCTACAACGAGAAACAGAATATCGAACGCCTGATCTCCACCCTGCTCGAGGCCGGTCCCGATGTGCATGTGCTCATCGTCGATGACAACTCTCCTGACCGGACCGCGGAATGCGTGGAGGCGATCGCCTCCAAGAACCCCCGGGTTCGTCTGATAAAGCGCCCCCGCAAGATGGGTCTGGGGACTGCCTACATCACAGGTTTCAAATACGCCTTGGAGCACGGTGCCGACATAGTGATCCAGATGGATGCGGACTTCTCTCACGACCCTCGCTACATAACGGACTTCCGGGAGGCCATCGAGGAAAACGATATTGTGATCGGTTCGCGGTACGTGAATGGCGTTAACGTCGTGAACTGGCCGATGGACCGCCTGCTTCTGAGCTACTTCGCCAATTCTTATACGCGCGTGATAACGGGCCTGCCGATCCGCGACGCCACGTCCGGTTTCAAGTGTTTCCGGCGTGAGGTGCTCGAGAGCATAAACCTCGGCGAGATCATCTCCGACGGCTACTGCTTTCAGATAGAAATGACATTCAGGGCATGGCGTAAGGGCTTCAGGCTTGCGGAGATACCGATAGTGTTTGTCGAGCGCCACTCGGGTACTTCAAAGATGTCCAAGCACATAATATGGGAAGCGATATGGAAGGTGTGGTGGTTGAGGTTCAAGGCGCTTTTGGGTGATCTCTGAACAGGATACCATGAATTCCCGGAATTCCAACGGCATATCGATCGTAATAGTCTCCTACAATACCGGCGACTTCCTCCGCAGGTGCCTCGGCTCGCTTCATCAGGATGCTTCTCCGCTGGTTCGCGACATAATCGTCATAGACAATGCCTCTACGGACGGAAGCGTGGAGATGGTCGGATCGGAGTTCCCTCAGGTGACGCTCGTCAAGAACCGCTCCAACGTGGGCTATGCCGCCGCCGTAAACCAGGGCATGAGAAGCACAGCCACGGCCTATGCTCTCATACTGAATCCCGACATAGAAACCGGGGCCGATTCGATCAAGGCCCTCTGGGACTTCATGGAGGCCACACCGGAAGCCGGCATTGCGGCCTGCAAACTGCTCAACCCGGACGGGACCCTCCAGATGTCGTGCCGCACTTTCTATACTGCCCCGGTGGTCCTTCTCAGGCGGACCTTTCTGGGCCGTGTCTTTCCGGACTCCGAGCGTGTTCGCAACCACCTGATGCTGGACTGGGACCATGATTCCGATCGGCAGGTGGACTGGGTGACCGGGGCGTGCATGATGGTAAGGCGCGAAGCTTACGAGAATGTGGGCGGAATGGACGAGCGTTTCTTCCTGTATCTGGAGGATGTTGACTGGTGCTACCGCATGAGGAAGCACGGCTGGAAGGTCTACTACGTCCACTCCGGTACGATGACTCACCACTATCGGAGGGAAAGCGCCGGGCTGGTGCCGGGCCGGAGGCTCGCCAGCCATCTTCTCAGCACTTTCAGGTTCTATGACAAGTGGGGATCCGCCGTCTATGCCCTGAAGCGGGAGCGGAGGCTCGTGTCGCTCATGCTCGCGTTGCTTATCGACGTCTTGATGCTGAATGTCTCGTTCCTGCTCGCATACCACTTCAGGGGCGCGATTTCGCATTTCTTCACCAAGCCGCTCTATCCGATCGTAATCTACAGGGGTTTCATCATATTCGTGAATGTGGTGTGCCTGACAGCATTCGTGTATTCCGGTCTCTACAGAAGATCCAGGCGCGGGGGCTTCGCCAGGGACCTGGTACAGATATCGCGGGCCCTCTTTCTGAGCTGGCTGGTGATAATGGCCTCCACCTATCTCACGAGAACCATAGCTTACTCGCGGATTGTGGTCATTGCGTTCTGGCCCATCTCCACTATGCTTGTGACTGCGGCAAGAGCCGTGCAGCGCGCTATTCATGGGAAGCTCCGCCGCGGCCTCTTCGACCTTCACCGGGCGGTCGTTGTGGGGGGGGACCGGGCGGCCATTGAGATGAGAGACAGACTGGCCTCCGCCGAAGACGGTGCCATAGACTTCGTGGGCTATGTTATTCCGGCCGGCCGGGTGCCCGAGGCAGGGATCGGACCGGTGGTCGGGAGCACGGATCGCATGGGCGAGCTGGTGGTGGAGCACAGGATAGACCAGGTGTTTGTGGCCGACAGGAACCTGCGGAGAGACGAGGTGGGGGGAATCGTGGTCGCGGCCAGGCGGCATGGTGCCGAGGTGAAGGTAGTCTCGGAGGTGACCGACATGCTGGTCCGGGGCTCGCTGCTCGACGACATCGCCGGTGTGCCGGTGGTGGTGTTCCCACCCGCGAGTCTAACGGGCACAAGGCTTCTGACCAAGCGCCTGAGTGATTACGGTTGGGCTCTTCTGGGAGTCGTAGGCCTTTCACTGCTGGCCCCGGCCGTGCTGGCGGTCCGCGCCGTGAGGGGAGGGGACTACACGGCGATCTGCGCGGCTTACGGGCTGTTGGGAGGGGTCGTGTCGGGGCGGCGAAGCCTCGTGGGGCCCATGTCCCCGGTCGCGGGTGAGAGGCTCAGGCCGGGTGTTACCGGCATCTGGCATACGGCTGCGGGCCTGCCGCCGGGTACAAAGAAAG
>CAZRAU010000160.1:0-4473 GCA_964598025.1 uncultured bacterium | reverse complement strand
GAGGCACTACGTATATAAGGCCGGGAACCATCATTGAAGCTATGATCAGGAGAAAGATCTTCTCCTTGAGAACGAAGTTCTTGAAGGAAAAGGCAAAGGCTGCCATGGAAGCAAAGATCGTGGCGAAGAAGGCCGCGGATACCGCTACTATGACGCTGTTGAGGAAGTACCTCATGAAACCGAATTCGGAAAGCACCCGCCTGAAGTTGTCCCAGGTGGGGTTCCTAGGCAGGAAACCGGGATCGAACTCGGTGCCCGGCTGTTTGAAGGCGGTCACCATCATCCAGAAGAAAGGGAAAAGCACGACTATGGCAGAGGCGGTGAGAACAGTGTATAAGAGCGCGGTCTTCAGCCGCCGTATGGTCGTGTCTCCCGCTTCCATCGCTTCAGTAGTCCGCCTTCGGTCTCAATATCCGCAGGTTGACAAGCGAGATCGCAACCGCAATTGCCAGCAGTACATACGACATCGCGGCAGCGTATCCCAGTCTGAGCTTGACGTAGAACGTATCGAAAAGGTAATAGCCGGTTACCCACGTGGACCCGTAGGCCTTGCCGCCGACATTCACGCTGGGACCACCGCTGGTCATTGCATAGATCTCGGCAAAAGCGTTCAGGGCCGAGACCACACCGATTATCACCATGAAGAGCGTCACCGGCCTGAGGAGCGGGACGGTAATCCTGGTGAGTTTCTGCCACCAGGAGGCACCGTCCACATCGGCCGCCTCGTAGACCGATTCCGGTATGTTCTGAAGCGCGGCTAGATAAAGAACCATGCCGAAGCCGGCGCCCTTCAGGACATTGACCATCACCACGGCCGGCATTGCGGTTTCCGGTCTTCCGAGGAAACCCTGTTCGGAGAAGAACTTTATTCCCACAGCTTCGAAGATGCGCGTCAGCACTCCGAAATGCGGGCTGTAGATGAAGGTCCAGACTATGCCTACCACGAAAAGGTCGAGAACGTAAGGCAGGAAGAACGAAGTGCGAAAGAGTTTATGAAGCCTGAGTTTGTTGTTAAGGAGGACAGCCAGGAGCAGGGAGGCGCCGATCCCGATCGGGACCATGAGCCCTGCATAGTAAAGGGTCATGAGAAGGGACCATCCGAAGAGCCCGTCGCTTGCAAGATCGATGAAGTTCTGAAAACCCACGAAAGTGAGGTTTTCGAAAACATTGACGAGGGTGGTCACCTTGTTGAGGCTGAGATAGAAGGAATAGAAAAGGGGATATGCCAGGAAGACGCCAAAAGTCACTACGAACGGGGCAAGAAACAAGAGAACCGTCAGATTGTCCTTTGCCCTGGGGCTTCTAAACCGGCCGAGCACACCGGCCGCAAGTGCGAATGGACTATGCTTCACAGCCACGGGCAATCTGAGGAAATGGAGGGAGCCCATCCAGGGATGCCGGCCCCCCCGCCTGCCTATTCAACGGTGATTACGGAGTTGCTGCCTCCGTAAGGGTCGGGTACCATGTCCGGGTTCTCGGGATCCTCCATCCAGGTACCGTCCACAACGAACTTGTACAGGTACTTACCGGGGGATATCTCGAGCGTGATCCTCCAGATACCGTCTTCTCCCTTCGTCATGGCATCGGCGGTTGGAGACCACTCGTTGAACTCCCCCGCAACAAAGACCTCGCCGGCAAAAGGAGCATCCAGCTGGAAGGTTATCGCTTTCGGCCCGGCGGCCGGTGTGGTTCCGGTGTCCCGCTTACGCTGACCCGACAGCACGGTCCCCGTCACGGCCTCATAGCCGTAGGTCACACTCTCAGGCACGATAATGAGTGAGTTCTCGATCCCGCCTTCCTCTCCGGTGTTGGCGTTGCTGGGGTCCATCTCCCATCTGACGCCGTTGTCTATGACAAACTTGTATTGATACCGGCCCGGTGGAAGGGGAACCACAATAGTCCAGATACCGTCCCCGTCCGTGTCGGTCATAGGGTCGATTGTAGGATCGTACCGGCCGCCGCCCTCGGTGCCACCCCAGTTGTTGAAGTTGCCGGCCAGGGTCACCAGCTTGGCTGATGGGGCCTCATACTGGAAGAGGATGCCCCCCTTGACCTCGCGGGGAGGCTCCAGTCTGTCCTTTATGCTACCCGAGATGGTCGAACAAGCAAGCACACAGCAAGCCAGCCCGGCCAGGGCAAGTGGGGTTATCCTCATCGGCTGACACCTCTCTTCCTAAAAAGCTATTACGCCCATCAGGGAAATCATGTCCATGTCTTCCAGAGCTTGCTCCGCATCCATGAGGCTCGCAGTCGGATTGAGCCAGAGATAACTGGTCGTCCAGCGCTCCCTGCCGATCTCTCTGCCCTCCACGGGCTGGTCCTTGTAGTAGATGGGGTTTACGCCATAGCCCAACCTGATCTCGACCTTGGGGATCGGCGACCAGACAAGGGCGAGGTGCGGGTTGAAGTAGGTCCCATCCTTGCTACTTCCATCTTCATCCCATTCGTAGGAAACCCTGCGAAGGTTGCAGTAGACAAGCCAGTTCTTGGCCAGATCCAACTCCCCTCTCACAAGGAGGGTATTCCTGTCGAATACGTTTCCCATTCTGGGATGAAGGTTGTCCTTGCCGTCTTCATACATGATATCGAAAGCGAGCCTTTCTCCGAACAGCTTGCCCGCCACCGACGGCCTGATATCTACCTGTGTGAGCTTTGAATCCTCAAGTGTGGGATCGCTGAAGGTCCATTCCCGGTCGGCGATGTCCACGCCGAGACCCAAGTCCAACGCCCATACCTTCCCCGACAGGGCCAGGCGCCCGATTCCCGCCTTGCGCTCGGGAAGGCCCGTGTGCTCGAACACGACGAAGGCCTCATTGGCGTTGACGTTCGTATATGTGTTCCGGTACGCGTCCTGGTCCAGGTAGGCCGGTCCGTAAAGGGGCAGGAGCGGAGTGTCGACATCCTCCAGCGGGAGGCCGTAGGTGCTCAGGTAAGATTCGTCCCGTTTCATCCCGCTGAAGTCCTGATTCTCATAAGCAAACCGGGCGCCGAAAGCCCCCTGCGAAAGATCGAAGCCGAGCGCGAACCTGGCACCTTTCTCGTCCCCCACAGGCACGTCGATCTTGCCGTCCACGTAAACGTCGCCCTGCTTGCGCACCTGGTTACCGGCATCCCACTTGGCATCGTAGGATGTCCAGCCGTATTCTCCGAACACCGAGACCCAGTCCCTGGGTTCGATCTCGACATCGAAGGCCAGGATCGTACTCTGCGTGCCCGCTTCGAACCAGGTGCTCGAGCTGTCACCGGTTTCCACGCGGTATTCCTCAATGACCGGCGGCGCCTGCTGCTCGTCGAAACCCACCCACCAACCGTTACGCTCGGCAACGAACGTCCCACCCAGGGCAGCCCCGAAGACGTCCCGCTTCGCTCTCACGCCGATCATGTCGGTGTCGGTATTGTCATACCGCGAGGCGGTCGTGAAGATCCCCGCGTCGTGAACGAACCGGGTCGGGCTGTCATAGATGTCGGAGTCATAGGTGTTGGAGTACATGGCCTCGGCCTGGATACCGAGCGCCCTGAAATCTCCGACAAGCCCCTGGGTGCCTCTGCCGAAAGCGACATCGTCATCCCAGAGCGTACCCGGAAGATCCCGGCCCCCAAGGGCCTTAAGGGGATCGTCGAACCTCACAGTCTCCTCATTATGGAAGCCGGTCACATCGAAGTAATGGCTCATGTAGGCGAGCCGCGCGGCGTAGAGATCCGCCCTGACCTCCCGTATGTCTCCCTCGCCGGTGTCGATCTTGATGGTGGTGGAGCCTTTGACATCGGATGCTATGGTGGGGTCAATGCTCACGTACATCTCATGCCGCGGCCTGTCCCCACGCCACCGGACATCCCCCAGGGCGCCCTTGCGGGCGCTGTATGTGCCCCTGAACCACCCGGTGATAAGCACCCTGGCATTGGCCGGAGTATTGGAGACCACAGTCGTGAGTCCGCGGACGACCGGGTTGCCTCCCTCATCTATCTCGATCTCGGAGTTACCGTAGTCACCCACCACTTTGGGGTTGTCGGGATCGGCCATCCAATCGCCGCCGTTTACGACGAACTTGTATTCATACCGGCCGGGAGGAAGATCCACCACCACCCTCCAGGTGCCTTCGTCATCCTTGGTCATCGCATGCGACCCGGCGTCCCAGTTATTGAAGGACCCGGCCAGAGCAAGAGAATATGCTGAAGGATCGTAGTAGCTGAATTCTGTTCCTCCGGGCACTTGCTTCACCGCCCCGTAGGCAAGCGTGAGAATCAGGAGGATCATCAAAACGACGAGCAGGGTGGTTCTCATAAAGGCTTCCTCCGTCAATAATAGAGTCTCATAAAGGCCTTGAACACACGGACCGTCACGGCACTGCTGTTGTGGTCCACAAAACTGTCGGACCTCGCCAGGTCCCAGCTCGCACCGGCGTCACCAAACTCCACAAAGAACTCGGCGCTGCTCCAACCCGTGTACTGGATCTGAGCGAAGGCGGTCTCCCT
>CAZRAU010000159.1:0-4504 GCA_964598025.1 uncultured bacterium | reverse complement strand
CGTGCGAAATCTCTATTATCTCTTGGAGAACTGGAACCGTTTTCTGGCCCCGGGTTGACCGTACTTCTTTCTCTCTTTCATGCGTGGATCGCGAGAAAGAAAGCCGGCATCTCTAAGAGACTTATGGAGTGAAGGATCCAGCTCGGCCAGCGCCCTGGCTATGCCCAATCTGACCGCGCCGGCCTGACCGTTCTTCCCACCACCCCTGACATCGACGATCACATCAACGCTATCCGCAGAAGCATAGACACTCAGAGGCTCCGCCGCCATCAGCGTGGAGACTTCCCTCTGGAAGTAATCAGTGAAGGTCTTCCCGTTCACAAGCCTCTGGCCGTCACCCTCCCGGATGGCGACACGAGCCACGGATTCCTTCCTTCTGCCGGTAGCCTGACTCAGGCTCTTCAACTAATCACCTCCTTCCGTCAATCGAATTTCAGTGGTTCGGGCTGCTGGGCCTCATGTGGATGAACCGGCCCTGCATATACCTTGAGTTTCTTGGCCATCTTTCTACCCAGCCTGGTGTGCGGGAGCATCCCTTTTATTGCACGCTCCACTACCATTTCGGGCTTCTTCTTCAACAGTGTCTTATAGGATAGCCGTCTGAGCCCACCGGGATAACCGCTGTACCTGGTCATTTCCTTCTGTTCGGCTTTCTGGCCTGTGAGCACGATCCCGGCGGCATTGATCACTATGATATGGTCCCCGACGTCCAGGTGGGGCGTATACTGGGGCTTATGCTTGCCCCTCAGCATACCGGCAACCCGGGTCGCCAGCCTTCCCAGAACCTTCCCGTCGGCATCGACGACATACCACTTGCTTTCAACCTTGCCTTCCGCCATCTATATCCTCCCACGCTCTGAGAATAGTGGAGCTTTCTGTGAATGTAACATCGTATTCGGCCGGTGTCAACGCCTTTGTGCCGCCCCGGGTCCCTGGCGCGAGAGGTTTTCCCGGAAAGGCCGACCGACAAGGCCTTTCTCGGTTATGAAGGCGGTGACAAGCTCCCCTGGAGTGACATCGAAGGCCGGATTATAGGCAGGAACATCAGGCGGCGTGACACGCGTTCCTGATATGGTCGTGATCTCTGAAGCCTCCCTCTCCTCGATGGGAATATCCTCCCCCCTGTCCAGAGCGAAGTCGATGGTCGAGGTTGGCGCCACCACATAGAAAGGCACTCCTGCCGCGGCCGCAGATCTGGCCACCCCCAGGGTCCCGATCTTGTTCGCGAAGTCTCCGCCGACCGTGACTCGGTCCGCACCCACAAAGACAAGGTCGACCATCCCTTTCGACAAGAGCAGATGGCTTGCCGAGTCGCAGATCACGGTCACGTCTATGCCCGCTTTGTCGAGCTCCCAGGCAGTAAGCCGGGCACCCTGGAGCAAGGGTCTGGTCTCGTCCGCATACACCCTGAACCGGATACCGCGCTCACGTGCCACATAGAGCGGCGCCAGAGCCGTACCATAGCCCGAGGTGGCCAACCCTCCCGCATTACAGTGCGTAAGAAGCGCAAAACCATCCTTGATCAGATCTCCGCCGATGCGACCCATCTCGCGGCCGGTCTCGAGATCTTCTTCATAGATCTTGAGCGCCTCGCCCACGAGCGCATCGGAACAGGCCCGGGGAACCGACTCCCCGGGGAAACCCGCAAGGACACGCTTCATCCTCTCCAGGGCCCAGAAGAGATTGCTCGCCGTCGGCCTCGTCGATCTCAGGATCTCGACTGCATCCTCCATCCGCGAGACGAAATCCTCCCAGGAGGCCGAGACCCATCTGCGCGACTCGACAGCCACTCCCATGGCAGCCGCAATCCCAATCAGAGGAGCCCCCCTGAGGGCCATGCCTACGATGGCCCCGGCCACTTCTCCCGCATCTTTGAGAACGAGGTGGCATTCCCTGCCGGGTAGACACCGTTGATCGATTATTCTCACACTGCTATCGAGCCATTCGATGGGCTTTACCGGTGCTCCCAAGAGCGCTACTCCCCCATTACCTGTACAAGTACCCGGCGCTTCCGCGGCCTGTTATCGAAATCGATCACCACAATCTGCTGCCAGTGCCCAAGGTTGAGCGACCCATCACTGAAAGGAACACTGAGTGAAGCCTTGATGAAGGCCGCCCGCACGTGCGAGAACCCATTGCCGTCACCCCAGCGCGCGTCATGGGCGTATTCGAGTTCAGCCGGCACTAGGCGGTCGAACGCACTCTTAAGATCCGAGAGAAGCCCGGATTCGAATTCCACGGTGGTCACGCTGGCCGTAGAACCGGGAATGAAAACGGTGGCGATACCATTGGTGAGCGTGGACTTCCTTACCAGCTCCTGCACCTGTTTGCTCACGTCGATAATGTCACCGTAACCCTTGGTATCGACGTGAAAGTCATAACTCTTCACCGACATGGCCTTAACCTCCACAAATCCTATCCAGGTCTCGTATGAGGCGGAGCAACCTTACGATCGGAAGCCCAACCACGTTGAAGTAACAACCGACCACCTTTTCCACTATACCAGCTCCGTAACCTTGAATTCCATACGAACCTGCCTTGTCCATAGGCTCGCCTGTTGCCAGATAAGCGTCTATCTCCCACGCATCCATCTTTCTTATTGTAACCAAGGTCCGTTCATAGCCCCGGGTTTCCTTGCCCGTAACCGCGTCGATGAGGCCGAGCCCCGTATAGACCTCGTGCGGGCGGCCGGTAAGGGACTCGAGCATTGTCCTTGCTTCGGCCTCGTCGCCGGGCTTACCGAGTATGCGTCCGTCCAAGACCACAATCGTGTCCGCGCCGAGTATGTAACCCTCGTCGTATCTGTCCCGGACAGACCGGGCCTTGAGGGTCGACAGCCGCAGAACGTGTTCTACCGGGTCGTCGTCCGCATGGTCCTCCTCCCTGACATCGGGATCTACAAACACAAAGGGCATGTGTACAAGCCGGAGCAGATACCGCCGGCGCGGCGAAGAAGACGCCAGAATCAGATGCCTTTCGGTAAATGGAAAACGCTTGGGCACAGCCTGTCACCGTTCAAGTATCAGTGTAACCGGGCCGTCATTGAGAATCTCGACGACCATTTTCGCCCGGAACCGTCCTGTCTCCACACGGATGCCTTGTTCGCGCAGGACCCGGACGAACTCCCCATAAAGATCCTCAGCCTTGTCCGGCGGGGCGGCATCCACAAAAGAAGGGCGTCTGCCCCTCTCACAGTCGCCGTAGAGCGTGAACTGGGAGACCACCAGTACCTCACCGCCGACATCGGAGAGGCCCAGATTCATCAGCCCCTCTTCATCCTCAAACAATCTCAGACCCGCGCACTTCCTTGCAAGCCATCCGGCCTCTTCGGCGGTGTCCGTGGTCTTCACACCCAGAAGAACCACAAAACCCTTGCCGATCGCGCCGGCAGTCTCGTCCCCCACACTGACCACCCCCTTCTTCACCCTTTGGACGACGGCTTTCATCTCCACCCCGTAAGTACATATACCCGCATCTCGGTGCTCACCCGGTCAACATCAGAAAGGCAAGCATTCGCCCGCAGTCCCTTCCATCCGCCCGGTACGAACTCAACAAGTACCTTTTGCATGAGGTACAGGTGTTGTCAATTGAAATCTTCCCGGGCCGGGCGCCGCCGGCAACAAGCCTTGATGCCACTACCGCCTTGAGATCGAAGAAGACGCTCCGCTCGGTGGATCTTGAGAACTTCCGCACTTCGTCGGCCGTGAAGCACGCCAGAAGATCCTCACCCACCTCGTAGCAGCACGATCCGATCGCCGCCCCTATGAGAAACGACGTTCGGGCGGGATCGCTCCCCCCGCGCGCAAGCGCTCCAAGCAGCTCTTCCACCATCCCACCGGCCACACCCCTCCAACCACAGTGCGCCAGGCCGACCACCCCTCTTTCCATGTCCACCGCAAAGAGAGGCACACAGTCGGAGACGCTTATGCCGATTGCCGTGAGAGGTGTCGCCGTCACTACTCCGTCACCGTCAGGTTCACCGTTCCATGCCGCGTCAACGTCGATCACGCGTGCGGAGTGAGTCTGGTGCGGGACCGCAATGCGCCGTGGGGTCACATTGAGGCAAGTCTCGAGCTCCAGAGAGGCGAGGCTCACCCACTCGCTGTAAGCCGATCCGAAGGTCGGTTGCTTGAACACCACAATGCCGTGCGCGAGCCCGGGATGCTCGAGGACGGGATAGACCAGCCTGGTACGGCCGGGCCCGGTCCGGAACATGGGTACGGTCCTGCGCCCCGTCACTCTACTCACCGGGTGCATCGCCCCTTCTCACGACCCGGTGGACTCCTTTGACCTTGGTCATGGCGTTCATGACCCTGCCGAGCTGCTTCAGGTTCTTGACCTGGACCGTGAAAATGCCCTGGGGAACACCGTCGAGAGTGCCTATGTCCGCATTCATGATGTCTATGTTTTCATCGGATATCGCTTTGGCGACGTCGGCCAGGAGATTCCGCCTGTCCTCACAGAACAGCAGCAAATCCACCGGAAAGCCCTGCTCGCGGTCGGT
>CAZRAU010000158.1:0-4545 GCA_964598025.1 uncultured bacterium | reverse complement strand
GTTCGATCCTGAATCGCATGAGCATATGCGGCTTGCGAAGATCGGTGAAGCCTGTGCCGATCGGGTCGAGAAGTGGATAGCCTCCGGCGGGCCGGCAACGACCACGAGTATCGGGGTCCTCCGCCGCAGGGTGCGGGAAATACTTGAAGCAGAACTGGCCGAGATTGATGCTATAGTAAAGCCCATGCTGGGTCTATAGAAGAGGGCCACGCGCGTATGGCGGAAACCAGGGTCGACCTCAGACACCTGCTTGAGGACATTCGAGATAGCTATCCCTGTCCGGCGGAGGAGGCCATTCTCTCAGAGCTGATCTCCAACTCGCTGGATTCGGGATGCTCGAGAATCGATATCACGGTGGAGCCCGAACAGCAGCGGCTCACTTTCGTCGATAACGGCGAGAGTATGACCCCCAGGCAGTTCGAGCAATACCACGACATCGCCGCAACGACCAAAGTCCGGGGCAGCGGGATAGGATTTGCGGGGGTGGGGGCGAAACTGGCCCTTCTGGTCTGCCGCGAGGTTCTGACCGAAGCCAGGCGCCCCCGAAGGTGCCTGGCAAGCAAGTGGTGGCTTGAGAGCAACCATAGGGCGCCCTGGGAGGAGACGGCATCGCTGGGGATCATATCCGGAGAGAAGGGGACTGGTGTCCGTTTGCACTTCAGTCGCGATGCTGTAAGTGTGTTGCTTTCGGCCGACGGTGTGAGGGGAATCATCCAGAGGTACTTCTATCCACTCCTGGATCATGAATTCGCGAGGGTGCTATGCCATATCTACCCCGAGGGGATCGCCGTATCGGTCAATGGAGAACGAGTCACCGTACCACCCATAGACACAAGAGCGGCGGAGTACTTCGTCGTCCGCCGCGGTCGGCAAAGCAAACCCATTGGCATAGGGTTCCTGGTCAAATCGACCAGGCGACTTCCGGAAGACCGGCGCGGCCTGGCCATAAGCACCTTCGGCAAAGTCATCAAGCGTGGTTGGGAGTGGTTGGGTGTTACACCGATCAATCCGGGTATGCTGACCGGGATAGTGGAAGTCCCGGAGCTCGTTCAGTGTCTTACCACTAATAAGTGTGACTTCATGCGCGATCCCAATAACCTTCAGAAGTATTACAAGTTCCGAAAAGGGATCCAGGACGCGGTGACGGGCATACTTGACAATTTCGGTGAAAGGCGAGAGCCGGAGACCGGGCCGGATCGCACTATCCGGAAGCTCCAGAAGGAGATCGATGGTGTGGTTGCGGAGATTCTGCCGGACTTCCCCGAGCTTGCACCGCTATTCGGGCGGAAGAGGCCTGGCCCTGATGGGTCGGGTCTTGCTGCCGAGGGTGGAGGCGAGATCGTGGCGGGTGAAGCCGGCGGGCGGGATAACGGCGATGAGACCCCCGTGGAACAAGAGGGTGGGCCTGAAAGCGGCCCTGATCGGATGCGGATCGAACCTGCGGGCTTGTCCGGCGAGCGCGCATCGCGCGGCGAGCCCCGCCGGAGGCGGCCGGGTCTTATGATTGGCTTCGATACCGAGACGGGGGGAGATCACTTGGCCTGGCTGCGCGGTAACACACTCTACATCAACGCGCTGCACCCCGCCTATAAGCGGGTGCAAGGCACTGGTTCGGCGAATCTCTACATAACGTTCGCTGTCGCCACAGCGCTGTCGGTACATGTTGAGGTGGACCGGGCGCCCCTGGATCTCATGCAACGTTTCATGGCGGCGTGGGGTGAAGTGAAATGACACAGTATCCTGTAGTCATCGAAGTCACGGGCACGGGCGACCGCTCACGAGTGAAGGCGACCACATCCATAGAACGGGCCCTTGAAGGCGGCAGGTCGATTGAGGCGGATCTCCGATTTGTCGAGATGGACTACCAGGCGACCCTGGCCGGCGCCGGAGCGGCTCTTGCCTCGGCGGGCCGGAGCCGGTACCGTGACCCTCGGGCCTATTGGCTGGCAGGCAGGTTTCTGGCCGACTTCTTGGACCGCCTGGAAATGCATGACTTCTATCTAGTTGACATGAACAAGGCGCCCGCGCGTCATCTGGGAGTGTCCGAGTCGTCAATCAAGAGGATTATCGCATTCTATCGCCGCTATCCCGACCAGAGGAATATAGACATGACCATCCCGTGGTCAACCTACCGCGATAACAAAGAACCCTGATTCCTCCATCTGCTGCCCGGAGGTGGGGGAGCGGGCTAGCGCAAGAGGCCGGTCCGGATGCTGTCCCGCATTCGGTCAAGTGCGGCATCCCTGGTCCGGGCCTCTTGACTAAGGGCTCCGGCGTCGACGATGCGTGGCGTGATAAGTATCAGGAGCTCCGTTTTGGTCTGAACCTCGCGCTTGGAGCGCAAGAGGAGCCCAAGGCCCGGGATATCACCGAGTAAGGGCACCTTGTTTATTGTCTGGGTCACGCCGTCGCGAAGCAGGCCGCCGATGATCACGGTCTGACCGTCTCCGACCTTGATTGTGGTCTCCACCGAACGGCTGTCAACCACAGGCTGTCCGTTGAACCAACTGGTAACCTCGCTTATCTCCGGCCTAATGCTGAGGAAGACCGAGCCGTCAGCGGAAATCTGAGGGGTAGCTTCCAGTATTATGCCTACTTCCTCGAACTCGGTCTCCTCCTTCGTGGAGATGAAACCGGCCTCGGCGATGTCGGTGGAGGTCTTGATGTAGGGAACTCTCTCCGTGACCTTTATAACGGCTTTCTGATTGTTGAGTGTGGCAATCTTCGGAGCGGACAGCAGGTCCATGTTAGTGTTCGTCGCTATAGCACGAAGAAGTGCAGACCCTCTCTCGTGTGAGACCGCAAACTGGAATCCATCCCACCCGGTCTGCTGGTCAGTGCCGGTGGACGCGCCCGGAGCGAGCGACTGTGTGATCTCTCCCGTTACGCCGTCTGCATTCAAGAGGGAATAGTCGATCCGATTCCAGTCCACTCCCATCTCGTCGTCTTTGCCCAGCGATACCTCGACGATGCTGGCCTCTATCATCACCTGCTGGCGGTCGGGATCGGCCAGGGCGAGATAGCTCTCTATGCGCTTCACGTTTGCCGGAGCATCGATGACCATGATTCCGGATGATGCCGGGTCGAATACGATCCGCCCCCCATCGGAGAGTAATCCCTCCAATTCCGCCCTGAAAGAATCGCTCAGCGTGTAATCCAGGCCGAACACCTTGCTGATGGGACGCGAGTGAAAGACAAGGATAATACCGCCCCTCTGTTCCCATCCGCAGCCCGCCATTGAGACGATTGCATCAAGAGCGTCTCCCACCGTGGTCTGCTCGAAATGCGCAGTGATTTCGCCCTCGATTCCGTCCTCGATCACCAGGCTGATACCATAATCCTGAGAGAAAGCCTTGAACACGTCGGCCACGTCGGCCTTCCGGAAGCTCATGGTGATCTCACGGTCGAATTTGGGGTTTCCCTGGAAGGGCTCGCACCTAAGCAGGCCCGGCAACAGCAAGTTACATGTGACGGCCGCAACCGTGAGAATCTTCACCGTTCTCAATGTGTTCATCCCCTGTCAGTCCAATCTGATGGTCCTGGTTCCACTATCATATTCGACAACTACGGCCCCGGCATTTATGGTTTTTATCCTACCGGAGCCGAGCCGGTCACCCCGGTGAAGGATGCGGTCGGCGGCTATGACGAAGAAAACGCCGTCCGTCTCTCCTATCCCTGAGATATCGGGAAGCGTCCCGGACACGCCGGTTACACCGCTCTGAGTCCCGGGGGACGGCCGCGGCGCCTCGGCGACCCGCGCATCAAAGGGGTCGCGCCCCCATTCGGCGGCGACCTCATAATCGCCGGTCATCCATCTCGGCTTGGTCTGTGTGTGCGACTCTGCGCTTGGGACGGTGTCACCCGGATCCTTCGTCCGGCGGGGCTTGCGGCCGGCAAAATGACCGATGTTGTAAATGACCACGGCGATGAGCGCCCCGGCCACTATGATCTGGACTCCTCTGCGTAAAGGTGGTTTTCGCACGCGTTACTCCGGTATTGCGTATGTCTGAAGCAGGATGGTGAAACACGCGGGCTGCCTCTCATCCTGGCTTCGGCTTATGGCTATGCTTGTGATGTCGGCATTCACGCCGTTGTCAGTGAGTTCATCCATAAAAGCAGCGCCCTCTTTAAGGCCGGCGGAGAAGGAGACATCGACCACCGATACAAGGTACGAGTAGGGGGTGGCGTCCGGATCGGCCGGATCGCTTGACTCTCTCTCATCATTCTGGACGGTCTCGAAAGTGAGGTCGCTCACGCCGGTTGCTTCTTGAGCGGACCTCACGCCTGCCATGAGCATTGTAAGATCCGGGGTCTTAGGCACCTCAGCTACGCCCCCGTCCGTCTCCTGACCGGTGTACCGTATCTTGTAGTCGAACGAGCCGGCGACCCGGAACTCCAAGGATCTCAGGTCTCTCTGCGCCGCCTTGACATTCCTTAGAGACGGCAGGAAGTCAAACACCGCCAGACATGCCGCCGCCCCGATCAATGCAGCGACCGCGACCAGCCTATGGATACGGCGTACTCTCATTTCTCACTCCAGATTCG
>CAZRAU010000157.1:0-4667 GCA_964598025.1 uncultured bacterium | reverse complement strand
CTGTATACATTCTCTCCGTATTGCGTTCTCATGGCCGCTGCCTTCAGGATCTCTGAAGACGGCGAAGGCTACTGCAGCCGCTGCTCGGCTCCAATCGTGTGTCCAGAAGTACACCGGACATCCGGGAGCTGCTGGACTAAAGCCTCCGGGCATCCCCATTCGGTATGGAGGCATGGATTCGAGTCGTTGGCAGTTTGAGCCCTGTGACTGTGTGGCGTCACGGTCAGTGGGGGCAACCCACTGCACATGGGTAGCGGGAGAGTATGTGTTCCTCGCCAGATCGTTTCCAGTAGCGGCCACTGGGCAGACCTCTAGGCGCATTCGCGAGGGCCATGGCACTCCCAAGCGTCACAACTCTAATCTTAGCATGCCTGCCATGTCAAGAACGGTGTTCATACGATGGGGACTAGTGCCTCGCCTGGGCCAAACACGTCGAACACTCACACCACAACTCGCAAGAAGACGTATCCAATAGGAAGTCTTGCCGTCAGTCTGTTTGATGCCATTACGACCATTGTCTGATGACCAGCCGAGATGAGGGAGTATCTCTGCGCCTCGGCTACCTTCTCGAAGGTGGCCCCCCCAATCAAGATGTCCCCCGACAATGCCCGGATACCTTCCGATTCCTCGAAACCCAATGTCACGGTCCAGTGAAGATGCACGCAGCCTTTCCATCCCGCCACAGGTCAGCAGTACCTTCACCACTTGGTATGCTCCCCGTATCCTAGTCCGTTTCGGATGACCGATTCACACCGAGCAAGTGCTGTCGCGCCGTCCATCTCTATTTTCCTCTGCCAGCGCAACTACTCGCAAATGGAAAAGCATAAGAAGCACAAGCGGCCCCCTTGATGCATCCTGGACCACTCCCCGGCACAGGCATTTGTGGCAGAGTCGCTGCCCTTGTCGAGTGCCACTGGCCATAAGCCTGCTCAACGCATAGCGTTCGTCCGAGCTTTCCCAGGCATCAGGCAAGGTCTGCATGCCAACGTGGCATCCGGCAGAATTCTGCGCGCATGGGCACCACATCTGCGGCATCTCCGCGAGAAGCCGAGCCTAGTGCTTTGCCTCTGTGTCCGCGGGAACCCGGGTTGACCTGCGAACAATGGCAGGGTCCCGGCCTATTTCATCTTCTTCACAACCAGCGCAATGTAGGTACTAATGACAACAATCCCAAGGAATGACTCCAACATAGCAAGCGGTCGGCATTCTGCAGTGGGTTTGAGGTCACCGTAACCGAGCGATGAGAAAGTCACCCCACTGAAGTACAAGTGAACCTGCCCGAAATGGCGCGTCGCCAGCACAACTCGCTGCTGCCAACACGCCGTGTCAGGAAGACGCAGGTTCTCAATCGCCTCCACTCCATTGAGCAGATAGTAGAGAGCTGCGAAAAGGAAAACCAGCCCAACGGCCACGAATAGAACCATCACAGGTCTTGTGTAGTTCGATGTCAGCCAAGCGATGAGATTGATCCAGTGGCTCTCTTTCTCTGCACCATCGGCAGAGCGTCCCTTAGAGAACAGGAGCAGTCCTGTAATCGCGATTCCGGCAATCACGACAACAAGCGCCGGGAAAGCAAACTCCCAGTTGCAGGGGACTATCCAAGAAACGACGCAGACTACGACTAAGGCCAGCCAATCCTCCCGTGGCATTGTCTACCCTCCTTTCACGACTCACTTGCACAAAGAGACATCCTGCGCTCTATACGCCCTGATGCGCTATCGGAATAGGATCTATCGCCAAGCGCCAGAGCAGACCGCGCATACTGTCACAGCAAATGGCAGAGCATTATGAAGCGAAGCCCCGCAACTGAACGCTTTATTGCATGCAGCTCTGCCCGAGGGTCGAGAAGCGAGCCCCCTTACCGTCTGTCACGAATATTCGGGAGATTCAAGCCGATTTCAAAGCGCCCCGACACTTGTGGAACATAGGGAGCCACTATTCCGGCCGAAAAGAGCGCGCCAGCTATGGCCATACCTTGTGCACAGATGGTCCTTGATCAAACAGGGCGTTGCTTACCCAGACCTCTCTGAAAGGGGGCCTGAGTCTCTGGCAGACCTCAAGCATCTGCTGGGTTTCATCCTCATCAAAAGGAGTGAAATCGAACCCAACCAGCAGAACGAGATCCGGCGCAACCGTGGACAGGGCACGAGACTTGGCAGTTACGGCAGCCTCAAGACGATCGGCTGTGTCGGGGACCAAGGACACTCCCAGGTTCCAGGGAGTTATGGCCACTGCGGGCACAGACTGTGGAGAACCCGCCCATGCAATCGTAAGGTCTCTCAAACAAGCACGGGCAAGCCTGCACGTATCGTCGATGCTCTCTGGCAGAAGTGCTATATGACCTGTTCCAGACTTGGCCGCTGATTTAGTCTCAAGCACCGTGGCAATCGTTTGCACAATCTCTCCGGTCAGCCGCCCGAGTCGGCGTCTCTCAGGTATCTCGCGTAAATCAAGATGAACCGAGAATCCGCGCAACCCGCGGTCATCATGTAGCTGGCTCGTGATCTCAGCACAAAGGCGATGGCATCTCTTCATGTATGCCATTGGCTCGCTCTCCAGTGCTGCCGCACGGACGTATTGTATCTCAAGCTTACAGGATTGGTCTTTCGCGTCAACGCATCTGCAGTCGACCCAATCTCCAGGGGAGCCTCTCCCTTGAAATACGAAATCAGTGTGGTGAGCCGCATTGTATGGTGGCAGGAAGACGTTCATTATCCGACGAAACACGGTCTCGGGGTACTCCGCCTCCGGCATACGCCCTCCTATCGGTCTCCTAATCGAACTGGCCGTAATCCTATCTCCATACGAGTCTATATATGACCCCACTCTCGCGTCAAGCGACCATAGCCAGCGCATACTTCGTGGAACGCGGCCAGCCCAGTGAGATCGCCTGAGAGCCACGTCACTGTAATAGTCTGTCGGTGACTCGCACCCGCAGCGCCACACACTCCCGGTAGGCTGACGAGTTCCGTACCAATACAAACCGCGGAATGCTGCTGGACTAGTGCCTGCCAATTCACAAAGGACTCTGCTTGCAGAGTGTTGGCGTTCGTCGCTTGACTTCCAGGTTTGGCTGGAATATAGCGAACTGATCATGACGATGCCACCAATAGAGGAACACCAGTGCAAGGCTTTCGTAGAGGCGGTTGCGTCTCGCATAGTCGGGGCCGGCCTTTCGCCGACCGGAGGTGATGTGACCCAATGGGGAGGCACGGGTGTTCTTGTTAAAGCAAGAAAGCGGAGGTTCGTGCTGACATGCCTGCATATTGTGCGACATATCAGAGATGAACAACTGAGTCAAGCGCTTCGCTTCTTCTACTTCAGCGGTGGCGGGTGGCCGACTGTGGAATGGCAAGACGTGGAGACCTCTCCGGTTAGCCGGGTTCGCAGAGGGTGGCCGAAGCGAATTCCAATTGTGGGGAGATTCTGGTCGGAAAACGAAATTGATGATCTAGCTCTTCTCGATCTAGACGCATCTTCAGCTGAGCTGTCAGGATGGAGGCCCACGATGTTCTGGCTAGTGACTTGAGGGTTGCGCCAGCAGGTTCTCCGACCCATCTTGCCAGCTACTCGATTTCGGGGGCACATCCGCTGAATAAGGAGGGGGACGGGTGGATACACCCAATCGACATGTGGTTGGAAACCGCTGATGCGAGCCCGGGCCTGAAAAGGTTCAGCCCTGAAAGACACGTTCTTCTGCGCTATGATCTGTATATCCCCAACATCGACCCGAGAGGATTAAGCGGTTCGGGGGCGTGGGCCCATGTCCCCATGGGTGACAGTTCCGTCTGGACACCAAACATCAGACTCGTTGGTGTGCAATCCTCGTATTATCCTCGCAGTAACTTTCTCAAGGTGATTAGGATCAAGCGAATCGCCGAATTCCTCGGCGGCGTTCTGAAGGCCTGACGTGGTTGATCCAGCTGCAGCCAGGGGATCCTGTGAGGGCCTGCAGACAGCAATACGTGTGCTGGCTCCCTTGATGAAATCGATCCGGTCACCCCAAATAGAAGAACGCCGCAGCGTCCTACTCCCCCACATAGTCTCCCATGCAGTACCATCAGCGCAGGAGGGCTTAACGACCGTGTTCGGAATGGGAACGGGTGTGGCCCCTCCGCTATCGCCACCGTGTTGGCTCCGGGAAGCGCCTCCATCGAGCGTGATCCGGTATCATCACAGGCTACTATAGAGACGATGGGCTTCCCACGCGATATTCCGCCCGTTCTTCGCGTAGCACAGCACCGCGACTTCGATTGCGAATCTGTTTCTTGAACTGAAGATCTACAGATCGAAACATGTCATTCTGGTCTTCTCTGAGCCGTCTCGCCGCCATCCGGCAGTATTCACGCTCTATTTCTATACCGATACTATTCCGTCCCGCCTTCATAGCGGCAACCATTGTCGTCCCCGTACCGCAAAAAGGATCGAGCACGGTGTCACCCCAGAAAGAGAACATCCGGACAAGGCGATGCGCCAATTCAAGTGGGAATGGCGCCGGGTGGTCCTTGGTTGATGCACCGCCAAGGTTCCAGAATTGCCTGAACCACTTGGAAAACTCGTTCTTCTCGATTTTGCTGTGCCGGCGCTGCTCGTCCGTCGGCTTCCTGTAGCCCCCGGGCTTGCGCTGCATCAGAATGAACTCTATATCGTTCTTGATTATGGCGTTG
>CAZRAU010000156.1:3519-4798 GCA_964598025.1 uncultured bacterium | reverse complement strand
CGCCGCCATCATCCTCCTTCAGTCGGATCTTGATGCCAACTATGAGCAGGTGAAACGGAACACCTATGATTGGCCTGCCGGGGAATTGTAGACCGTATTGGTGAGAGATGCGCGCCGCACCTGACACACGTAGGCTTGAATGAAAGACACATCCGAATCCATTGTGAAGACTGCCGTGGGCATGTTAGGCCGAAGCTGAGTGATGAGCGCACCACCTGTTCTGGGGTTTTCAACCCGGTTGAAGCAGGCAAGCAGTTGGCGAGAAGGGAGGATTACGGGGTCGACTACTATAAGGGGTGTTTCTGGGATGAGTAGGTTCTGCGTGACCTTCCATGCTGGTACTAGCCCTGCTGTCTGGCCTATTAAGTAGGGGAGTCGTATTGTGAGAGAGAAATCTGAGCGAATTGAGACCGTCCGAAGGCGAGCGCTCATGCGGGTTGGGGAGGCCTTCGGCAAGGTTCGAAAGCTCCCTGCCGACAGCGCCATAAGAAAGGTCGCTGACGGTGCTTTCTTTGGTCGGGTTGAGGCGGACTTGGAGGCCAGAGATGACAAAGGCCTCGTGTGGGGAGAATATGACCCTCTGGTTCTGTTCCTATTGACCCGCCCGATGACGCTGGTCAGACAACTTGATTCAGACATCTCACTCGTCCGAGAATCGACGCGGCGCCGCCTCAAAGAACATGTGTCAGCCTTCCTCGGTGCAAGAAAGGACGATCCAGACGGTGACAGGTTCTGGTTGGCAGGCTTGTTCGAAACGTACATCAAGGCAGCCTTGCTTAGGAGACTTGGCACTCGCTCAGTACGCCTGGATGTGTCAGTGGGTGAGGTAGGCCGGAATGTCGATGCAGAGGTTAGCTTCAGGAATCGCCGTGTATGTGTGGAGGCAACCGTACTCAGTGGAAGCAACGAGGATCGCGGACGATTCAGGCGGATGGTAGCTGCTGCATCGGAAGGCCGCGAGGAAGGGACATATGAGCAAGTTGATCTTCAGAGATTCAAGTTCCGCTTCTTCGGAAAGGTATACGAGAAGCTGGCCCCGGCGCTAGATCCAAGCAAGTGTCAGCTGTCTGGCAACCGGCCCAACCTACTCCTAATCAGTATCCCGGATCCAACCTCCCCCATCAACCCAGAAGCGATACGGCTCACGTCCACTCTGGATGACCTGCTGGCAGCCCAAGGAGGAAACTCCTTGCACGCATGGCTCAGGCATCACGCAATCCGAACTGGATTGTGGGATCGCTATATCAGGCACTATCAGGCTCTTGTGTCGCTTCTCGGG
>CAZRAU010000156.1:0-3509 GCA_964598025.1 uncultured bacterium | reverse complement strand
GGTCTCTGCATATTCGGCCGGCACGGACTCGCGGAGTCCAGGATGAACTATAACGCCGACCGCCTAGCTCGTCTGGACCATGCCGATATGGCTGCGTTCGAACGTGTCTTCTCAGCACCTATGCCCTACTGAGCTATCGAATACTACCTGTACGCACTTGTTCAGGGTGGGTAGGGTCGATTCATAAGGAGGCGATGGAATGCCGGAATTCTGGCCTGCTCGTTGTCCTCCGGCACAAACAGTGGACTCGGTCGCAGCGCGAGTCTGGAGCTGGGCGCATTGCGGTCAAGATCGGCAGGATGTTCTACGAACAATGCACGTATTCGGATTCGGCATGGGATCTGCTGTTCCGACAGCTGGTGGCAGTGTATTGACATGCCCCCGGTGCGAGTTCCCACGGTGTGCGTGTCACATTGACCCCATATACGGCGAGGCTTACACTGTAACTGGTGTGACGACGTGTCGTGTCGAAGCTAGTCAATGGTACGACGAATACGCCTGAGCTATGGGGCGCCATACTGAGCCGGTAAAGGCTGAACCTAAGTAGTCCACTGGCCGGACCCACAACGCCCGCTATCGGGAGGTGCTTTTGGAATCGCGGCAGTCCTCACTGGCATACAGCGCCGGGGTACCAGACCGATTTGGTCAGAGGGTCTCGCGCTGGGCCATACAGGAACAGCTGTGCCCGATGCCCCTGACATTGGAACCTGTTGCAGAGGCGACAATCGGAGGAACAAATGGCAAAGAAAGGGAAGGAAGAGTACAGCAGGCATGAATATGAATTATTCGCATTGCGATGGGAGTTCTTGAGACGAAACCGGAAGTACATCCGCGACATCAAGAGATGCTCGGCTAGCAGCAGAAGTCTGCGTGGAGCGGATCCCCAGCAACGATCCGATCAGCGGGAAATATGGGCTATGTATTTCATGGGACTGTATGGGATAGCATTCCCTCTGGACCCCGGAGTCTCGTTTCTTGAATGCCGCGTCCCTCTTGTCAAAGCACGCGGGGACTCGAAGAAACGGCGAGGAGCCCGCAATCGGTTCGTCAGGAGATCAAGTGATGTTGTGGATCTGTCTGATCTGCGTGTTCTATTCAAAGGTGCTTATTGTCTAACACCGGATCGGCATGTTATAGAAGCAGATCCCTACGGCGAGGTGATAAGTAGCAAGCCGCTGACGGATGAGGAAATCCGGCAGGCAAAATCCATTGAGGTACTTATCGACCTTGACGTGTCCATGGAAAGGATCCTTCACGAAGTCAAAGGCATAGTCAGCAAGTGGAAGAAAATGAGAGCCAAGGTGGTACTTTCTGGCAAAACGCGAGCCAGATTGGTTGAATACAAGAGATACCTGAAAGTGTTCGACATGAGGAGTGATGGTACCTCGTGGGAACGCATAGCCGGACGGTTGTACAAGGCGGACGTAGAGAAGGGGCGTCTGAGCTATGCCAAGAGAAAGGCGCGGCGAGACTATGAAAGATGCGAGTCAATGATCGCCGAAGGGTACCGACAACTAAGGTGAGCCCCCTATCTGTCCTCGACTTCCCCGCCGTCTTTCCCTTACGTTGATCTTGTCTGATGAAAACCGAATAGAACGTGAATCCTGCAATGTGAGAAATAGTGCAAGAGGCCCGCCTTTGGTGAGACCGGGTGGTGAGTGGGAGGTGACAGGGATGAGTCAGAGAAGGCTGGCAATCGACGAAGCGTGCAAGCCCAACGTCACGCTTGACGAAGTCGAAGCTGAGACGGAGGTCGACGCCGAGGCTGTAAATCGCGCTCTTGAGTTCCTTGCCCGCTGGGCTGTGCGTCATGGGTGGAAGGGGTGGTGACACGATGGGAAAGACTGCACGGGCCAAGGCAATTCGACTCAAATGCCTTGATTGTTCTAACCACCAGTACCGAGAAGCAAGGCTCTGCCCCGTCACGGACTGCCCCCTGTGGCCTTACCGGTACGGCCGGGGTTATGAAGATCCGGTTGAAGGAGACCGGGGCCGTGACGGGGATTTCGATTCTGAGACGAAAAGTAGGTAGCCAGGTGAGGATTACTCGACGAAAAGCCGGAAGAGGCATCCAAGGTCACGCTGTCCAACGATCGCCGAAAAACAGGCGGGTTTTCAGCAAGACGAGTCCCGGATGTGCGCGGAAGATGGTCAAGGATGCCGAGATCGCATCTGAGAATCGCGTAACCGGCGGTGGACTAAAGGGTTATGGTGCCGAACATGGGTCGAATTGACTTGATAGGTGCCGGGAACAGAGCCAATGTCGAATCGGGCAGTATAGAGAAGAGACTCAAGAATAGTGGTGATGACGCGTGAAGAAAGCAGCCCAATACCTTAGACGCTCGACCGACAGGCAACCTCAGTCTATTGAGGATCAGGGGAAAGCCTGTCTCGCGTACGCGGAGACCAATGGGCTCGAGATCGTAAGAACCTATACGGACGCCAAGAGCGGCACCGACGCACGCAACCGCAAGGCATTCCTCCAGATGATCGAGGACGCGAAGAGCCCCACGCGCCCCTTTACCGACATACTGGTCTATGATGTGAGCCGCTTCGGCAGGGTTGATAATGACGAGGCCGGCTTCTATCGTCATCAGCTTCACCAACATGGAGTGGAAGTCGTCTACGTCAAAGAGAACTTCAATGGAGATGATACAGATGACCTTATTCGCCCGGTGCGGCAGTGGCAGGCCCGAGATGAGTCGGTGAAGCGGTCGATGCTTACCATACGGGGCCAGGTTTCACGGGCAAGGGAAGGCCGCTGGAATGGAGGCAAGCCGCCTCATGGATACGATCTTGCGTACTTCGATCCCACGGGTGCGTGCTATATGAAGGTGAGGTTTGTCCCTGATGGCGGTGGGGGCTGGAACAAGGAAGTTTACGGCAGGGATGGGAAGCTCGACCGCGTGCTACCTCCCAAGAAGCGGATACCGGTGCCCAAAGGTGACCACCGCAAGTTAGTCCCGGGAGATCCCGAAAAGGCAGCAGCTGTGCGCAGGATCTTCCAGTTGTACACGGTGCAGGACCTGGGTCTGAGGCGGATCTGTGACACCCTCAATTCTGAAGGGATACCATCACCGAATGGGGGTAAGTGGTCGACGGGAGCGGTGAGGAGTACAATCACCAACCCGCTCTACACAGGCGTCATGGTCTGGAACAGGACATCGTTTGCCCACATCCACAGTGTGGAGGGCGGTCAGGAGAAGCGTCTTCCCAAGGGTGAACGCAGGAGGCGCCGGATCAATCCCCGACGGCAGTGGCTTGATAAAGCTAAGACCCATGAGGCCATCATTGATCCTGCGACCTTCGAGCTGGCGCAGAGAAAGCTCAAGGAGCGGGGCCTCAAGCATGTTGCCCTCGGTTTCAAGTCCGGACGTGCTAAGAGTTCACCGTATCTGCTTACCGGACTCATCCGGTGCACACGATGTGGCCACAACTTCCAGGGCTATACGTGCACCAGGGGCGGCGAAGGCACAAACGGCAAAAGGGTCAAGACCATGTACTACGTC
>CAZRAU010000155.1:0-5003 GCA_964598025.1 uncultured bacterium | reverse complement strand
AGAGCCTATCTGTAAAGGGCCTTTATGGTGCCCCATTCGGTCTGCTGGGTCGCAGTGGCGCAGCCCGGGCAGTCCGGAGCAACATACTCCCAACCGTCAACCCATGGAATGTCAAAGAACGAGTTGGCGTCATCAATAGTCAAACTGTGATTCCCGGTGCTCTCCCAGGTAGCACAATCATCCTTCTGGAACTTGTACTCGACATATGGATTGCTGCCTGACGGGAAGAGCACGTCCGCCTGGTAGAGCTTGGGATCCTGCAACGGACAAGTCAACGACATCACCACACCAGTACCCCACTCACCAAGGGCAGGGTGGCTGCCGATGACACAAACGTCGCCGGAGGTCTCTACCCCGGAGCTGAGACACATGTGGAATCTCACGGTCACATCCTGCGAGGTGACCTCGGTGATCGGCAGGTAGAAGTTGGGATCGTTTGCGCACTGATCCTGACCGTAGCAGTCGACGCTGTCGGTGACATCCATCACCCGCACATAGAACTCAACGGTGTCACAGCCATGGCCCGAGGGGATTATGCCGGTGAACTCGTCATTGTTGCCGTTGTCGACGTTGTAGACCATAGGGACTTCAGTGAAATCCCCGATGTCCTTGCACCTGTAATAGAGGTATGCCTCTACGTCGGCACAGGGTTCGGTAGCGGAGCTGTCCGTGCAACCTTCCTTCCAGATCTGCACGTAGACCGAGATATCATCGTTGGAAGTATAGGTCGCTCCACTGCACGGCCATATGTCTCCGCACCAACCGACCGCTCCCATCGCAGCCGAAGCCAATCCAACCAAAAGAACTGCAGTCATAACGGCGATACCATATCTCGCCATTGCAGTACCTCCTCTCCTGCTGCCTGAGGCAGCAGTCACTAGAAGAGACCCCTATCTGACCCGATGGTGTCGCCGGTCTCTCGGTGCCTTACGGCAACGCACCACCTCTTGAAGTAATCCAAGGCGTCCGGGGGCCGCGCACTCCCCCAAAAACACCCGAACCCCTCACGTAGCCAACTTCACGGGGACACATTGTCATCCCCATATGAATTATAACACATTTTCTCCTGTTTTTCAAAGACCCGGATCAAATAGCTACTTACGTGTCGTATTCCTATCTAATTGCCGAATCGCTGCCGCGCACCCCGGAGCGGAGTCCAGCCCAGCGCGCGGCCTGAATCACCCACACCCATCGTCACCCCTTTACGTTCTTATGATGCCGTGGTTACCCGGCAGTTGCTTCGGTAGGGAGCAATACGGAGCCGCCCGGCATCAGCACAACGGGGCAGATCGTGAACACCGAATTCGACCGTCAAGATCTGACCCCGTCAGTGGTTGCTCAGGCAGGGATGTCAGCGGTGCTGGGTTGCCTGGTCTTCCTGGACTGGTCGTATTGGACCGCCTGGTACATGAAGGCCTCGAGCCTCATCAGAGTATTGGTCTGCTCGAGTCCATCATAAGCCATGGTGAGAAACGGTACGTTATCGAGATCCTGCCGCACCCGCTTCATGACACCGGTCACCACAGTGCCCGGCATGCAGGTGAAGGGCATGACATTGATGATCCCGGACGCACCGTGACGGACGAAGTCAATTGCCTTGCCCACGCTCAAGCCGGCCTCCCCCTCGAAGGAGTCATGCACATAGGACTGGGCAAGATCCAGAACAGCTTCGGTCGAAGGCTCGTCTATCTTCTCGATTGCGCCTTTGAAGATCTCCTTCATGGCGTGCTCGTCTCTCTTCTGGATCTTGTCCTTGAGCAACGTTACGAAGTATGATTTGTAGTCCTTGCTCTTGAGATTGCCGCGCTTCCTTGTGAAGTTTGTATAGAGGATCCACTCAGTAAACGGAGGCATCCAGGCCTCACCCCCGAGGCGCTCTACCTGGGCAACGATGTTGTCATTGCTGAAACGGTTGGACCTGACGAATATCTCTCCGACGATGCCGATCAGGGGGCGCTTCCGGCTCTTGTCCACCTCTATCGCCAAGAACCTGTCCTTGCATTTCTCCAGGGTGTCGAAGATGTTCTCGCCACTCTCTATGGCATCACACACTCTGCCGATGCTCTCCCAGAACACGTGGTCGGTCTCACCCTTCTTCTTCTCATACGGTCGCCGCTCGTTGAGTATCTTCTCCAGAAAGTCGCCTGCCAGGAGCCCCCGCCAGGCCAACCGGTCAAAGCCCTTGGCAACCTGGCCCATCTCACTATAGAACTGGCGTCCCTGGTTGGGTGAGATGATAGGCACGCCTTCGAACCCGATTTCTCTCAGGACAAGCCGCTGAAGCCTGCTGTACTGGCCGAACCTGCACGGACCTGTTCCGGAGGGCATGAAGAAGGCGGAGCGGTTGGGATCGAAACCCGGTTCTTTGCACTTCTTCACCATATCTCCGGTCGTTACGATGCAGGGATAGCATTCCTTACCGGAGGTGAAAGTCCGACCATATTCCAACGTCTTTCCGTCGGAATCCGGCAGCACTTCGGCCGGCACACCGGACTTCTTGAAGGCGGCCGCGAAGGGATAGGCATGCGGCGCCATAGGCGGAATATAGACCGTCCGGGTCATGCCGCCGGCTGTCGCTTGGAGCCTGTCCGAATCGTCTACAACCACGACTTCGTCCTGGACCTCCTTGACCCGGGCGTGCGCGATGCTGTCCAGGAAGGCCTCGCAACGCGTGATAGCACCCACATCCGCGCTGTGTTCATCGATCTCGATCTGAAGATAAGGTTTCCCCCTCATTGCCTCTCTGAAGAAGTGAGAAATGAAGGAGTCCGGACCGCACCCAAAGTTGGTTATGTAGATGGCAAACAGGCGTTTGTCTTTCCTTATGATCTCGGCGGCGGACATGATCTTCTGGCCGTAACGCCAGTACATATTCTCCCACTCCGTCGAGAGATTGACGGTATCCAGGGGCAGGAAGTCCATCGGCATGGGCAGCGCCCCCAGGTCCCGGAGCTTCTTGGGGAGCTCGAGATTCACACCGTCGTCACACCCATTGTAGGGCCTGCTCACAATAATGAATGCGTGGTCGTTCTCTCCGATGCCGTCCAGGATCTCCCGGCCCCGCTGTTGGCACGCGGCGTAGAACATCTGCTGGGACTTCAGTCCCGCCTCTACGGCGCGCTTGATCTCTTTCCCGGACCGGCCCAGCTCCTTGCCCATTGCACTCAGCGTCCGGACGATTTCCTTCTTACCTTCGGCGAGATACACATGAGGCTTCAGGACCTTGATGCCCCTCTCGTCGAAATCGAAGGCGGCACTGGCTATGTATGGCAACGTCTGGGCATAGGGACAGGCGAAACTCTGCTCTATCCCCGGGTTACGCTGGCTCATGTTGATGATACTGGGCATAAAGAGATAGTCTATCTCTTTTTCCATCAAGTTCTCAATGTGGCCGTGGGCGACCTTGGCGGGGAAACAGGTCTCGGCCGGAACCGATTCGATGCCCGAATGGATGATTTTCTTGTTGGTCTTGTCGCTCAAGACCGGTTCCATCCCCAATTGCCTGAAGAAGGCATGCCAAAGCGGATACACCTCGTGGAAAAGGAGCATCCTGGGGATGCCGATTCTCAGGGATGGCTTCTTGACGCTTCCGTCCGGCCCTACGAAGAGCTTTTGCAGCAGCTTCTCCCTTTCAGCAAAGAGATTGGGAATACCCTTGGCCCGGGATTTCTTCTTTTCCAGCTCGTATTTCTCGCATCGGGAGCCGTAGTAGATGGGTTTCTCCCCTTCTACGGTGACTTTTCTTATCTCACACATGTTGGCGCAATCGGTGCACTCGAAACTCGTGATCTCGTATTTCCGCCTGCTTAGATCGAAGCCCTTAAACTTGCTCGACTCACCCTTGTTGGTCTCTAACGCTATTATCGCCGCCCCGATGGCCCCTGTTACATCATGGTGCTCGGGCACCGTGATCTTCTTGCCCGTCACCTTCTCGAAGGCCGCGACAACGCCGTCGTTTGCAGCAGGGCCACCCTGGAAAAAGATGTTGTTTCCCACACGCTTGCTCTGAACCACCTTGTTGAGGTAGTTGTAGACGATTGAGTAGCTAAGGCCCGCCACGAGATTGTCCCTGTCCGCCCCCTTCTGTTGGTGGTGCACAAGATCGGACTCCATAAAAACGGTGCACCGCTCACCGAGTCTCACTGGCTGCGGCGCCCTGAGGGCTATCTCACCGAATTCTTCTTTGATGTTGATGCCGAGTTTCTCGGCCTGTTCTTCAAGGAAGGACCCCGTCCCGGCTGCGCAGACCTTGTTCATTTCGAAGTCCACGACGGCTCCGTTCTCGAGGCTTATGTACTTGGAATCCTGGCCGCCGATCTCAAAGATGGTGTCCACCGTAGGATCTATGGTGACGGCGCCGCGTGCCTGGCAAGTGATTTCGTTGCGGACAATATCGGCGCCCACGAAATCCCCGGTAAGATACCGTCCCGAGCCGGTCGTACACACTCCGCAGACTTCCACATGATCGGCTATCTCGTCACCCACCTCTTCGAGACCGCGCCTCACGGCTTCTATGGGCCGGCCGGCCGTCATGAGATAGCGGCGCGAGAGGACGCGCCTCTCTTCGTCTATGGCCACAACATTGGTACTCAGGGATCCAACATCGATCCCCAGATAGGCCCTCACCTTCTCCGGCGCCCCGGAAGGGTCATGCACCGTCTTCTTGCCGCGACACTTGTATCTCCTGCCCTCTTCAAGCTCAAGCACGTCCAGACCCTCTTCGAGAGCGCCGTGCTCGTCGATATAGGCCTTCAGACGATCCGTGGAGATGGACTTCTCCAACCTGCTCCCCTGAGCCACCGCAGTCAGGGCGGCCCCTATGGCGCCCATTGATGCCCTGCGCTCGGGGATAATCAGCTCGCCGTCCTCGAGCTCGTGCGATGTGCCGTCCACCAGTACCTCCGCGTCTGTCGGCAGGATGGCTACCGCGACGTCGAAGCGCTTGGGTGCCAGGGGCGCGGCGCTTTGCTTGATGATGACGGTGGTGGCCGCTGGACCCTCGG
>CAZRAU010000154.1:0-5017 GCA_964598025.1 uncultured bacterium | reverse complement strand
GACGATCCGCAGCTGCACCTTTGTGGGCAATTACTCCGACAGGGGAACGGTCTTCGTACAATCTTATAGGGGCACCCACATAGTGGATTGCACGTTTTACGGGAACGAGGCCGGGTCGGGTAGTGGAATCTACTGCGCTGACTTCAGCCTGCCTACCATCGGGCGTACCGTGTTTTGCGGTGGGCTGAGAGGAAGCCCGGTGTCTTGCGGATATAACAGCGGCCCCGTGCTTGGATGCTGCGACATATATGGCAATGCAGATGGTGACTGGGTGGGATGCATCGCGGATCAGTACGGATCAAACGGCAACTTCTCCGCCGATCCCAAGTTCTGTGATGTCGAGGGTGGGGACTTCTCTCTGGAGGAGTGCTCTCCTTGCTTGCCTGGGAATCATCCGGACGGAGCGTACTGTTGGGGACCGATAGGCGCACTGGGGTCTGGCTGTGCCTGTGGTGCACACACCCAACCCACCACCTGGGGCGCAATTAAGTCGACTTATAGGTGAAGTGTGCGCCCCGTGTTGTTGTGCGGTATGTGATGAAAGGAGAATGGGCCATGCTGAGGTTCTTGACCTTCTGTCTGCTCGCAATCACCAGTCTATGCATTGCCTGTCCCGTACTGGCAGAGGTTCGGGTCTCGATTGACTTCGAGGAGCGTCCTGTGGCTGATCTGTCAAGGCTCAGGAACACCTATCATGGTGCGGCGAAGTATGTATTCGCATTCCTGGTGGTCAGTGATGCGGAGGAAATAGACAGCCTCCATTCGGCGACCGTGGCAGCATACGACATTGGCTACAATTTGGTGTGTCCCGACAGAAGCATTGTCAATCATGGTTTCCGGCGCCTTCCCGGTTGGGTGAGACTTGAGCCCTCGGGGGACGACCTCTCAGTGCAGAGCAGCGGGCTGGAACCTGCGTTGCCGGTAGCGATCGGGTACTGGAAGCTGGAATTGAAGGATGGGACACGATCGCGGGCAGAGTTACAGATTGTACCCAACCCAATGAACAACAGCACTTCGGTGAGGATTCTCGACGGATCTGGGAATGCAACCGGAATTTCATATGAAACTCTGTCGCAGGACCGGAGATGTTCTGGCTTAGTGAATCGCGCATTCTACTCGAGTACTCCGCACGTCGAATATGATGATGCCCCTCAGAATGGTCAAGTGGTCGCACGGTTCATGCCGGGAGTCATTAGTGTGGAAGGCCATAACGGCGGAGTGAATGACATTGTCGACCCCGGCCTTAGACGGATTGCCGAGGAGTATGGCCTTGTGGGAATCAAGAAGATGTTCGATGATAGCCTCGACAGGGAGAGGCGCGTGCGCTCACGGCTTGGGGAGATGTTTACTGCATGTGGGCATTGCGATACTTACGGCCTGAGTTTCCCCCGGAACACAGACATGTCCGAACTGCTGAGCAAAATAGAGGAGCTTCCAAGATGCGAATTTGCTGAGCCGAGTCTCTCAGGAGGACCGGCAGCCTGTGTCGATCCGAGCCACATCCCCAACGATACACTTGCGGACAGTTCCTGGTTCTTGGACAGAATAGGGATGCGCTGCGCATGGGACTGGGAGATCGGAAGCCGCGATGTCCGTGTCGGCTTGATTGACGGTGGAGTCGACTATCGCGTCGCCGACTTTGGGGGCGGCTTTGGCCCGTCAGCGAAGATCGTCGCCGGCTGGGACTTCGACGCTGACAGCGATACATTTCCGGATATAAAGTACGGAGATGATGAGGATAGTCCCTACCCGAGGAATCATGGTAATTGGATGAACTCGATACTGGCTGCACTGGTGAACGATAGCCTTGGAGTTGCGGGTGTGGCCGGGGGATGGGGTGGGATCACAGGTGAGCTCGGTCCGAGAATCATTCATCTCAAGATTCGAAAAGACAAAGACAATACGGTACCTGGAACCGATCCTTGGCTGAGGGATTCCTTGGCAACCGCAATAGATTCCGCTGTTACCAAGTACAAGTGCGATATTATAAGTCTGTCTTTCCGCACGGGGAGCGCGAGCTCGCACCTGAAGAGGTCGGTTCATGACTGCTACATGTCGGGCACTCTACTGGTTTCAACGACGTTCAATGCCAGCAATGAGACTGGCAGTGTCTTCTACCCAAGCTGTTTCCGAAATGATTGGGTTCTTTGTTCGCAAGGTCTAGGCATGCACCCAATATCGGAGGAGGATACGATTCCGGAGAGACGATTCAGTAGACTTGACCCGGAGGATGCAGCGGGCGGGCTTGGTGCCGCTTGGCCGAGTGACCGGTGGCCAATCCCCCGTCTGTCGGTGGATGTATCCGCCCCGGCTACCCACATGTGTGTGATGTATGCGGACTCGCTGCTGGGACAGAAACCGTTTTACAATTGCTCACCTAGCTGTGCGGGTGTGTCTTACACCCCTCCTCAGGTAGCCGGAGTGGCAGCCTTGATGCTGTCCTCCAACTCAAGTCTGTCCGTCGATGATCTGCAGGGCCTCATAAGCGCCTCCGCTACTGACATCGTCACCGACTACGTGGACCCGGACAGCCTCCCAGGATGGGATAAGTACACAGGGTGGGGAAGGATCAATGCAGACAACTGCCTCATGTTTGCCGACCCTGATCACCCGCTCTGCTTCAGTGTTGAGCATTTTGAGGTTCAGGGCGGGGGGGTAGTGGTGGATTCCTCGCGATTGAAGTGGGAGACGACATTCACCTGAGGCGGACCGCTGCAGGGTAGTTACCTTGCTCGGTGGTATGAGGTGAGACGGACCGTCACTCCGCCAGCGAACTACAGATTCCTCTGGCCCGTCTTCTGCAGCGGTGCTGGGTGGGGATGGACCGGGATGAACTCGGGTTACTACGATTTCTACAATACTCAAGCGCCCTACATTGGGCTGGACCCTGGTACTCAAGGGCATTCCACGTGTGATCTGTTCAGCTACGCTTACTTGGTTTTCAATGCTGAAGGCGATACCATGGGATGGTATCCGGCCCGCCCGGATTCGTTGGCCTGGAAATACGGTGTGCTCATTCAAGGGGGTTCATCTGGTATTGAAGGCGCCGATCCAGAGGGTTCTGGGAAGTGGCTTCGTATTCTGTCAGCAGCTCCCAATCCAGTCAAGAGGGTCGTGGAGATCTCGCTTGAGATGCCAAGCGCCGGACACGTCAAGGTTAGTATCTACAATGCCCGTGGGCAGATTGTCAGGAACGTTGCTGATAAGCTGCTTGACGATGGCGTTCATCGAGTCGAGTGGGATGGCCGGAACGACCAGGGCCGGGGGGTCGGACCAGGCGTGTACTTCTGCAGAGTGAGTACAGTCAAGCAATCGGATGTCAAGAAGCTGGTCCTTCTGAGAGAAGGAGGTTACTGAGATGAAAACGATCGTGGGAGTCTCACTCCTTACGCTCTTGTTGTCTGTCACTCCCTGTTGTGGTGGCGACAACCCACACGCGAAAGTTGCGATCCACGTCAAAGCCCACGCAGCCAAACAGGACTGTGGCACTCTTCCTGCAATCTCAGATTCTTCCGACATCGTCACAACTTACGCAGGTTCCAACTTCGACTTCTTCCCGGTGTTCTTCAACCTTACTGAATACCAAGGCTTGGAATACGGAGTGGCATGGCCTGCATGGGCCTCTACCTGCGTTTTCACAAGCTGCTCCGACCTGGTCATCGGGGATATCGAATCTCCTGGGGATGGGATATCGCACGCCTGGACTGAGTGCGTGACAGGTGAGGTGGCCATTCCCGGCTGGGGCTGGCTGTATGCTGATGGCGCGGGCACGCTCTGCATCGTAGACCACCCAGATGGTGGGGCGGTCTACGTCTTGGACTGTGATGAGGGACTCGACGAGCCAATCGGCAACTTCTGCGCGGGGGTATATGGGGCCACCGGTGACGACCCGACCAGCGGTGGCAGGGGAGGTGCACCGGAGGGTGGTGGCACCTCTGGTGGTATCCGAGGATATTACAGACCATAGTTGTTTCAGGCTGGAGAAGCCAGGAAAGAGGTCCTTAGCAAGTCGGGGAATCCATGAGGCCTGCCCTTGAGTCGGCGCGATGAGTACAGCCACACAGCCTGCATTTTCTGCTTGATTCTCACCTGAACCGGAGCGTCCATGCTCACATGTCAAGGACTGCTGAAAGGAGGTGCGATTGAGATTGTCCAGAGCGATCAGGCTCTTTGATGTGCAACTACGGGCTGATGGGAAAAGCGAGCATACACGGGGCGCGTACCTGAGGGACCTGGCAGCCCTTGAGAGTTGGTTGAGGACTGATCCAGTCATCGCAGTTATCACGCCCGCCAAGATTGCACGATACTTGTCTAGAGATGCAGATGGAGGCCCGGCGCTCTCTCTCAATCGCACCAAGTCGGCTATCAGGATGTTCTTCAAGTTCCTTATTGATGTTGGCTTTCTGGAGGCGAACCCCGCAAGACTCATCAAGAATAGTAGGACGGTGCCCAGGATCCCGGAGTATTTCAAACCCGCAGAGGCCAGAAGCTTCCTCAGGGCGATCCCCACTAATGACAGCCCTGTGGCAAGGAGAGATCGTGTCATGTTCACACTCCTGCTCCAGACGGGCATCAGGCTTGGGGGATTAGTGAGATTGGGAGTCCAGGATGTAAGGCTTGGTGAACGGATCATGAAGGTGAACGGTAAGGGCGGAATTGAGCGATCCGTGTATCTCACATCGAAGCTCAGGCGAGTCCTGAAGTCGTACATCGCCAAGTTGAACCTGGGGCCCGACGATCCACTGTTTCCATCTCGGAATGGTGGCCCACTGGGTCGACGTCAGATCCAGCTCCGCTTCCATCATTGGCTCCGCAAGGCTGGCATCAAGCGTCACCTCACAGTCCACAGTACACGCCATACGTTCGCCATGGGTCTATACCGGCAAAGTGGGGACCTGAGGCTGGTCCAGACCGCACTCGGCCACCGCCACATCAGCACGACTGAAATCTACGCAAGGGTGGAGGACAAAGCCCTCAGAAGAGCCCTCGAGAAAATGTAGACTTCCTGCGGCCAAAA
>CAZRAU010000153.1:0-5035 GCA_964598025.1 uncultured bacterium | reverse complement strand
GGCATCCAAAGCGGTTCCCCCTTACCCTCTTCCACCGACGGTGATGCTGGTTATCCTCAGCGTGGGTGCTCCGGATGTCACAGGCACCCATTGGCCCTTGCCGCAGGTACCCGGCCAGAAAGAGAGGTCGTTCCCCACCATGTCGATACGTTTGAGAACCTCAGGACCGTTGCCTATGAGCGTTGCGCCCCTCACCGGTGCTGTGATCCTGCCGTTCTCGATGAGGTAGGCTTCCCTGATCCCGAAGGTGAAATTTCCGGTCGTGGTATCCACTTCTCCCCCACCAAGATGTTTCGTGAGAATGCCGGTGGCAGTATCCTCTATTATCTCCTCCGGTGCAAGGTCACCGGGCATAAGCAGGGTGTTGGTCATCCTGACAAGCGGATAGTGCTTGTAGGACTCCCGCCTTCCATTGCCCGTGGGCCGCGCCTTGAGCCTCCATGCGGTCAGAAGATCGTACATATAACCTTTGAGGATGCCGTCTTCGATGAGCACGTTCCTCCGCGACGGCGTCCCCTCATCATCGAAGTCGAACGATCCGCGCATGTTGGGCAGTGATCCATCCTCCACGATCGTGATCCGGTCCGACCCCACCTTCTCCCCCATCCGGTCGGTGTAGAAAGACGTCCTCTTTTCGATCCCGTCGGCCTCAAGTCCATGCCCCACTGCCTCATGAAACACGACTCCCCCACCGGTCCCTATGATCACGGGGATCTCCCCGCGCGGGGCTTCACGCGCATCGAGCATATCCACAGCCTGCCTGGCGGCCTCCCTGGCTGTCTCTTCGATGAACTCGGATGTCACATACTCGAAGCCCTTCTTAGCGCTCCGCCGGACGTAGCCGGGATGACGTACCGAACCGCGCTCGGCAAGCGTGTCTATCGAGATCCATATCAACGGGATCTCCTGGCGGACCATCACGCCCTGCGAATTGCAGACAAGGACACGTTTCAGCTCGTCGGTGTAGTTGATCTTGACCTGCTTGATCGCGGGGTCATAGGCGCGGGCCACCCTGTCGGCAAGCGCCACAGCATCCATCTTCTTCCCGGCGTCCACCTCATCCGGCGGGATATCATACCGGGTCACCCCCCGTCCCTCCCGGCCCTCAAGATCGGCCACTGCGGCCGCCTCTCCACCACGGGCGAGATTGGAGGCCACGCCGGCCACTCTCACAAGCTGCTTCTCATCCCAGGAATCACAATAGGCGTAGCCGGTCTTCCAGTCATGAACCAACCGCACACCGCCCCCGCGATAGACACCGTAATCCACGGATTCCACCTTGCCGTCGACCAGTCTGACGCCGGTCTTTATGATCTCCTCCAGGTACACGTCCGCGTGCTGCCCGCCATTTGCAAGTGCCGTCCGAAGGACTTTGGACATGCTATCGGCGATTCCCGGATCACTGAGGCCGTCGAGCTCGGCCGAGAGCGCCGCGTCGCCCGAAAGCAGGTTGAGCAGGGCGGGCGAGGCGATCGCGAAAGCGCTCCCGCGAGCGGTCACCTTGATGAAGTCCCTACGGTTCATATTGCTTACCTCTCAAGATCAAGTATTTACCACCTGTCTCCGCTGTCTATCAAGTCAAAAATATCTTCCACCGGTTTGATGCCTCCGCGTGCGCCTATGGCGGCACAATTGAGGGCAGCGGCAGCATTGGAGAAATCGAGGATACGCTCAAGGTCCCAGGCCTTTGCAAGGCCGAAGATAAAGGCGCCGTGGAAAACATCGCCCGCGCCGGTTGAATCGACACAGTCCACCTTGAAACCCTTCGACTCGCAGAAACCCTCACCTGAAAGACACACTGCGCCGTCCCGGCCCAGGGTCGCAACCACACACCGGGGGCCGGAGGCTTCTATCTCCACGAGGGCCTCTCGCAAGCCGGACTTACCCGTAAAGACCCCCGGAAACCCGCCGGCACAGACTACATAATCCGCCGCCTCTACCATGTCGCGAGTGCCCGGTTTGACCGTCTCGGCATCGAGCACCACCGTGACCCCGGCATTGCGCGCCAGCACTGCGGCCCGGGCCGCGGCCGGAGCATCGTGGCCGTCAAGGAGCAGGAATCTTCCCAGCCCTATGATATCGGCCCGCACCTCCTCAGGCAATATCGCCAGGCGCTCGTCCCGTTTCCAGATGATCGTCCGCTCGCCCGTCCGCGCATCGACCAGGATGAAGGCAAACTGGTTGAGCGCCCCGTCGACGCGTGTGACATCCGAAACATCGATGCCCTCTTGCTCGAGGCTTGAAAGCGAAAACGCACCCATCTCGTCCCCACCCACCTTGCCGATATACTTGGTCCTGAGCCCCCAGCGGCTGCATGCCACCAGGGCACTGGCCACCTGCCCGCCCACGGTGCGTCTGAAATCGTCCATCTTGAGTTTCTCATCATGCTCTGGAAACCTGGGGATAACACAGATGTGATCGACCGCATTGAGACCCATCCCGACCACATCGAACTTGAAGTTGCGTGAGTCAGCCTTCAAGAGATCAACCCGCCTTGCTCACACCTTTCTGTGCTTCCAGCGTCCCAACCTGAACCAGACCACAAGCAGGCTCATGTAGATGGCGTGGGTGATGATCATCACCGTCCAGATTGCCCACGCCGGCTTCCCCAGAGTATAGACAAGAACGGCGGTGAGCGGTATCTGGAAAACCCAGGCCGATAGAAGTCCGGTTATGGTCGGAGGCCAGGTATTGCCCGACCCATAGAAAGCCGATGACAAAGCGATCGCAGTGGATACGAACGGCTGACCGATGGCGAAATAGACGAGCACCACCGCACCCGTGGCCTGGACCTCCACCGACTTGCCGAAAAGACCCATTATCTGCCTGGCGAAGACTATCTCAACCGCGGAAAGCACAACTGTTATGCCCAGCGCCACAAGTGCCGCCTTGCGCGACGTGGACGCAGCACGATCGGGCTTGCCCGCGCCCATACTCTGGCCCACGATTGCGGAAGAACCGAGCTCCAGACCCACGGCGAAGACAATCCCCAATTCTATGATCCTCATGCTTATACCGTAGGAAGCCACCACCACCGTCCCGTAGAAGGCCACGAATATGGCAATAAGCCACATCGACACGCTTCTGGCGATGGCCTCCAGGAAAGGCGGAAAACCTATCTTGAGGATCTGAGCCATCACAGCCGTGTCGGTGCGATAAGCCCTGAACCGAATCCTGATGTTGGTCATGCCCGACCTCATGATCCAAACACCCACACCCACGCCGCAGACCGCCGATATCACGGTCGCGGTGGCTGCCCCTTCAACACCGAGATGGAGCTTGAGAATAAGGATGGGGTCGAGCACCATGTTGAGACCGGTGGAAAAGAGCATGATGCCCATGGCCTTGGGGGCATCCCCGACACCCCGGAGGGCCGTGTAGACGGTGTATGAGGTGAACATGAAGGGGAGCCCAAGGAAGTATATCCTGCCGTATGAGGCACCCAAGTCCACCAGGGCAACATCGTCGGTCATGATGGCGAGAATGCGCTTGATCACCAGATAGCCCGCCAGCCCCATCACCATGCCCATGGCGAACTTCATCACCAGGGTCTGCTCGGCCGCATTGCAGGTGCCCTTGACGTCACGCTCGCCGTAGCGCCGTGATATCACGGCCACCGAACCCGACCCCACCATGGAGTTGATCGAACCCAGGACCATGGCGACCGAGCCGAACAGCGTAACCGCCGCAACCTCCGCGGTCCCCACCCTCGCAAGCCAGAACATGTCGGTCAGCCCATAAACCACCATGGCGGCGAAGCCGATCATGGATGGCACGCCCATATAGAGCACATTGCTCAGGATGTTTCCCCTGGTCAGGTCACGCCCCGACTTGGGTTGTTCTTGATCCAATTCTCTCACTCCCGTCGCGTCGGGGTTCCATCCCAACGCTGGTTTGCTGCGCTCGCTGTTCGCTCGCCGTTCAGGCTCAGATTGGTCGCGGCAGGAGTCACGACGCCACGAGGCGAACGGCTCCGCTCCGTACCCGTGCTTGTTGCGTCAGGGCTCCGCGCCCTACGTCGGTTGCTGCTGCCGTAGCGGTAAAGTCCCGTGGTCCACAGGCCTGAGATCGAGGATATTAGCATGCTGCGATGTGCGGGGTCAAGAGGTCGAATTGACTCATAATAAATGTATTCGAAAGGGGTTCGTTGCCTCAGAAATAAAAAGTATTCGAAATATGTGTGGGATAACCTCCGGGAATCGGTGGAATCGGATCTCAGGAGGTACTGCAGATGGGGATGGACATGAGGACGCGTAAGGCGGTGGTCAAAGAGGCGGCTAAGCGGTACCGGAGGTCCGGGAAGAAGGACAAGGGCGGACTTCTTGATGAGTTCGTGGCTTTGACCGGCTATAACCGCTGCTATGCTGCGCGTCTCTTGAGAGGTTCTGCGAAGATACAATACCGGCCGAGGAAGAGACGTCGTCGAGCTGAGGAGCGCGGCAGGAAGAAGAAATACGGGCCCGAGATCCTGGCCCCCCTGCGCAAGATCTGGGGCATCATGGACTTCGCCTGCGGCAAGCGCCTTGTGGCCAACATGGAAGAGATGATCTCCGTACTTCTCAGATGGAAGGAGTTAGACATCTCAGATGAGGTCCGACAGTTACTTGGTGCCATGAGTGCCTCTACGGCTGATCGCTTGCTTGCCGGTGATCGACGAAGCCTGGAGTTGAAAGGTCGCAGTGGGACCAGACCCGGGAGCCTCTTGAAGTACAAGATCCCGATCTGTACCTTCGCCGACTGGGACGATGCCGATGTCGGCTTCCTCCAGGTGGATCTGGTTGGCCATGAGGGGGGCAACCCACGAGGGGACTTCTGCCAGAGCCTCAGCGCCACCGACGTCGCCACGGGATGGACAGAGATAAGGGGCCTGCGCAACAAGGCCCAGGTCTGGACCTTCGAGGCCCTGAAGGACGTAAGGACCAACTTGCCCTTCCCAATGCTGGGCATCAACTCCGATACCGGCAGCGAGTTCATCAACAAGAGGTATAACCGAAAGTTGTGGACGGGATGAAGAAGAGGCGCATCCTTTTTATAA
>CAZRAU010000152.1:0-5056 GCA_964598025.1 uncultured bacterium | reverse complement strand
AGCATACTGGATCGGCAATCTCATGTCCGGCATCGAAAGAAGCGCCATCACCGAACCGTCCAGGAACTCCACCAACGAGTGCACTATCGACTTGCGTTCCACGAGCACGTCTATTCTGTCGGCATCGACCCCGAAGAGCCAGTGCGCTTCTATGACTTCGAATCCTTTGTTGAGCAGCGTGGCGGAATCGATGGTGACCTTCTCGCCCATAGTCCAGGTCGGATGCCTGAGGGCCTCGAGCGCATGAACACCGGCCATCTCCGCAGGAGGCGTATCTATGAACGGCCCCCCCGATGCGGTCAGGATTATTCTCTTGATGCCGGACTTGGATTCGCCTCTTATGCATTGATGAATGGCGCTGTGTTCGCTGTCAACCGGTATGAGATCGACTCCCCGCAGCCGGGCCTCTCCGACGATGACCTCCCCGGCGGAGACGAGACATTCCTTGTTTGCTATAGCTACGTCCTTGCCGGCCGCGATCGCTGCGAGGGTCGGTTCTATGCCCGAGGCTCCCACCAGCGCATTGACAATCAGGTCGGCCCCGGCCGTCTCTGCGAGCCTGACAAGACCTGAGGCGCCACGGAAGACCTTGGGGCAACTCTCTCCCAGAGCCATCAAGGGCTCATCGGAGACGAACTCGTCGGCAACGGCGACCGCTCTTGGCCTGTGTTCCCCGACCTGCCCTGCGAGGCCTGCGACATCTCTGTTTGTGGACAGGCCCACCACCTCCACCCCGTCGCCGAGCATCTTTGCGACCTCAAGCGTGTTGACCCCTATCGAGCCTGTCGAACCGAGTATGACGATACGTCTCATCATCCCATCCAGATCGTCGTTACCCTGAGATAAAGATAGAAAGCCGGGCCGGTGAACAAAAGGCTGTCGAATCTGTCCAGCAGCCCCCCATGCCCCGGAATCAGCCGTGACGAGTCCTTGGTGTTCGTGCTGCGTTTGACGATCGACTCGACCAGATCGCCCACCTGTGCAACGATGCCTATCATCAACCCCACAAGTACGGCTTCGGCCCAGCCCAGATATGCCGCAAAAGCGCTTCTACATATCAGCGCCGCGGCCACGGCTGCCACCAGTCCGATCGCCGTTCCCTCCACCGTCTTCGCCGGGCTTATTCGACTGAACAGAGCGTGTCGACCCAGAAACGATCCCCCGAGATAAGCCAGGGTGTCATAGCTCCAGGTGAGTATAAGAACCAGGAGGACATAGCCATAGCCCGGCCCCCTGCCTCCAATGAACAGGCCTTCCCCCCTGAGCTCGGGCAGATTCCTGAGCAGAATGAAAAACCCCATCAACCAACCCACATAGACCACGCCCAGGACCCCCATGGCAACAGCCAGCGCGTAGTAGCCGGTATCCTGTCTCGCCAATCTCTCCACCAGGATGAGCATGATGAGAGCCGTGAGGACAAGGCCGGCGGTTTCCATGGAGCCGGAATGGAATGAGAAACAGACGGCTACGCTGCCTGCCACACCGACCAGGCTTGAGGGCTTCGGCTTGCCCGTCGGGCAGAGCCCGTAGAATTCGTGGCTCGCCACGCCGGCCAGAGCACACACAAAGACTGTGAATGCCAAACCACCCCAGTAGTTGATGGCCAGAACCAACGGGACCAGTATCGCTCCGGCCAGCACGCGCACCAGGAGAGTCCTGGATCGCCGCGCACGGTCAGGCTTCGCGGCCACTCCTTGCGGAGATCCTGCCAAATCGTCGCTCCCTCTCCTGGTAGTCCATTATTGCCTTATAGAGGTGTTCTCTCCTGAAGTCGGGCCAGAGGGTTTCGGTGATCCATAGCTCCGAGTATGCTATCTGCCAGAGAAGGAAATTGCTCACCCGCATCTCCCCGCTTGTCCGGATCAGAAGATCGGGATCGGGCATTCCGTCGGTATAAAGGTAGGACCTGAAAAGTTCGGGATCGATGTCCTTCTCGGTCAGGTTGCCGCGCCTGACTTCCCCGGCTATCTTCTTGACGGCATCGAGGATCTCAACCCTGCCCGCATAGGACAAGGCAAGAACCAATGTCAAGCCGGTATTGTTCTCAAGTCTGACCGCCGTCCGGGAGAGCTCCTTGATGACCGCCTCGGGCAGGTCTTCGGTTCTTCCTATGACCCGAAGTCGAACATTGCTCCTGTCGAGCTCGTCGGTCTCCCTCTTGACCGTCTCCCGAAGAAATCTCATCAACGCATTGACTTCCCGACGAGGACGCTTCCAATTCTCGACCGAGAACGTATAGAGTGTGAGATAGTCTATGTTGAGGTTGCCGCAACCTGTGACCACATCCCTCACCGCCTTGATCGCGGCCCTGTGTCCGGCAATCCGGGGCAAACCTCTGCGCCGAGCCCACCGCCCGTTTCCATCCATGATGATGGCCACGTGGCTCGGCAGGTTGTCCTTACCCAGGATCTTCTTTTCCAGCCTCTGGAGATCTTTGTCGGTCATCGGTTTGGTCTGGTGCGCACCGACCGAACGGCAGTGGGAAACCCTAGACTTCCATTATCTCGTCTTCCTTGGATTTCAGCGTCTTGTCGACTTTTTCCACATACCTGTTGGTCAGCTCCTGGACTTCGTCCATTGCCTTATGTGAGTCGTCTTCAGAGATCGCGCCGTCCTTCTGTGCTTTCTTGAGGTTGTCATTGGCATCACGCCTGATATTTCTGACGGAGACCCTCGCCTCCTCGGCCTGTTTCCGCACGATCTTGACGAGGTCATGCCGTCTCTCCTCGGTGAGCGGCGGAATCACCAGCCTGATCACATTACCGTCCGTGTTCGGGACCAATCCCAGGTCAGACTTGTTGATGGCTCTCTCGACATCCGACACTATGGTTCTGTCCCACGGCTGCACCAGGATAAGTCTGGAGTCCGGCACGCTCACGCTGGCAACCTGATTGAGCGGCATCGTCTGCCCATAGGCATCGACCTTGACCGAATCCAGCAGTGTGGTAGTCGCCCTGCCGGTTCGTATACCGGCCAGCTCCCTCTTGAAAGCGCCCAGGGACTTCTCCATCCTCTCGCCGGCTTCTCCGAGGATCTTATCAATCATCGATCTCCCCCTCCACAACGGTTCCGATGCTCTCACCCAGTGTCACACGCTTCAGGCCGTCCTGTTCGAAGATATTGAAAACGATTATGGGGATACCGGTCTCATGGCATATGCAGAGTGCGGACCTGTCCATGAAACCCAGCTCCTGCTCAAGGGCTTGCTGGTAGGTAATCCTCTCGAACTTCCGCGCAGCAGGATCCTTGACAGGATCGGCGGAATAGACCCCGTCCACCTTGGTCGCCTTTGCAAGGATGTCGGCGTTGATCTCCGCCGCCCTCAGCGCCGCTGCGGTGTCAGTGGTGAGAAACGGATTGCCCGTACCTCCCACAAACAGGACCACACGGCCCCGCTCGAGGTACTTGACCGCTTTCTCGGCCGAGTATGATTCGATGAAACCGCTGCCGGGCAGCGAACTCAAGACCGACAGGCTGAGACCATGACGGGCCCCCAGGTCACGGATCGCGATTCCGTTTATGACCGTGCCCAGCATCCCGATGTAGTCCGCAGCGAGTCTCCCCAGGCCCCTCCCTACCGCCTCGCTTCCCCTCAGGATATTGCCGCCGCCTATTACTATACCCACCTGGGTACCGAGATCGGATACCTGTTTGAGCTGGACCAGTATGGAATCGATGAAGTCGGTATCCAGGCCCGACCGCGAGGCCCCTCCCAACACCTCCCCGCTCAGTTTCAGGACCATCCTTTGGTAGCGGGCCTCTTTCACGGCATCCTCACTATCCTTATGAGGCTTCTCCCAGTTGGAACCTGGTGAATCTCCTTATCACTATCTTCTCGCCGACCTTACCGGAAGACTCCTTGACGATGTCCTCGATCTTGCGTTCCTGATCCTTGACGAAGATCTGTTCCATCAGGCAGGCCTCTTCGAAGAACTTCTCCAATTTACCTTCCACTATCTTGTCTATCACCTTCTCCGGGCGGCCTGACTCGAGGGCTTGGCTCCTGTATATTTCTTTCTCCTTCTCGATAACGGCCTCATCCAGATCTTCGCGGGTAACGGCAAGGGGCGACGCGGCAGCCACCTGAAGCGCGATGTCATTGACGAGCGCCTGAAATACCTCGGTTCTCGCGACGAAGTCGGTTTCGCAGTTGACCTCGATCAGAACACCGATCCTGCCTCCGGGATGGATGTATGCGTGAACAAGCCCCTCGGAGGCTTGACGATCCACGAACTTGGCTGCCTTCGCAATGCCCTTCTTCCTGAGATACTCCACCGCAGCCTTGAGGTCACCCTCAGACTCCGACAGAGCTTTCTTGCAGTCCATTATGCCGGCACTGGTCTGCTCCCGAAGTGCCCTAACCTTGTCCATAGAGACTCCCATGACTTCCTCCACGCCTACGATTCGGCAACTTCGGTTTCGGGTTCAGCTTCCTGCTCGGCTCCTTCTGTTGCTTCCTCGGCATCCTCTGCCGCGCCGGCGGACACGAATTCGCCTTCGGTCGATATCCCCCTTGCCTCCGCCACCGCATTGGATACCGCCCGTGAGAACAACCGGATGGATCTTATGGCGTCATCGTTTCCCGGAATCGCATAGTCGATCGGATCGGGATCGCAATTGGTGTCCACTACACCTACTATGGGAATATTGAGCCTTCTGGCCTCGGCGACCGCTATTCTTTCTTTCCGTGTATCCACGATAAAAACCATACCCGGCAGACCATCCATGTGCCTGATTCCGTCCAGGACCTTCAGCAGCTTGGCCTTGTGCTTCCTGAGGCCGGTGGCTTCCTTCTTGGACAGGGCTTCCATCCTGCCGTCCTCTTCCATGGCCTCAAGGTCCTCCAGACCCCTCACGTTGTTCTTGATGGTCTTGTAGTTGGTGAGCATCCCACCCAGCCATCTCTCGGTGACATGGGGCATCTGACACCGCTTGGCCTCTTCCTTGATGACATCCTTGGCCTGCTTCTTGGTGCCGACGAAAAGGACCTGTTTCCCGCCTTTGACACAGGCTCTTATAGCTTCGGTAGCCGTGCCGAGACATTCCATGGTCTTCT
>CAZRAU010000151.1:0-5057 GCA_964598025.1 uncultured bacterium | reverse complement strand
TCACCGTCCCAAAAGGCAAGCCACCATATTATATAACCCATGAACCCTATCATGCTGGGTCCTCCCTTCGTTGTATTCCAAGACCCTCGAATGGATGATACCAAATAGGATAGAGGATTGTCAAGCTATTTTTGCGTATAATGACACCTTCACTCTGAGACCATTGCGAAACGCAATCTTCGTTGCGAAGTGCATGATGGGCACAATGGGGCCTGCCCAGAGATGGATCGCTTTGTGGAAGGCAAAAGGCGGCCTGCGGGTCGGGGTAGCACATGCCGGATCACGGCGTGATGCCCCGAACCCGCCCGGAAGCTAAGTTGTCTGTCTCCGTAAGAAAATGGACACTATGGAAACATAGATGACGCTTGCTATGACCCCAGACGCTATTCCTCCAGGACACCCATGCCTCAACAGGAGGAACGCAGCCATGAATGCTGCATAGACTCCGGTTGCCAAGACGAGTCTCATACTAGCCTTTCTCATTTCCCAGTCCTTTCTGGTATCGGGGGAGTCTCTGACCGATAGCCAGGGGGGACGGCGAAGTCCCATTTCCCGTGCCTAACACGGAGCCTGAGACTCCCCCGTCGATCCCCGAGCCGTGGTTACCACCATCCAGTGAGTTGACCAACAAGATCAGAGCCAGATGCTCCCGCAGCTCCTGCAACGGCACCCAGCCCCGCTCCGGGAGGGCCCGCGACGATCAGCCCACCGATCGCACCGGCGATCGCGCCCTCCACATCATGTTCGACCAAACGCTTGAAGTTTATAAGGCAGCGAGGCGCGTAGACAGTCTTCTCCCCATCACGGAGAATCGCTACACCGGCCGCCATCCCTTGGGGCAGACCCTCATACGCACCGTATTGTCCCGAGTCAATCATCTGCTGGAGAGCCTCGGTCTTGTCCGCAATAGTCGGACAGGCTTCAAGTCGTTCCAGCACGTCGGATATAGCTTGCCGTGTCTCATCCGGAATCTGATCCCGGACCCGTTGCAGACGAGCAAGCCAGCTCAGGACCAATCGGATGCGGCTCTTGGTGTATCTGTCGATGGCAGGCACCGCCAGAGCCGCTTTGAGGACATCCATTTCTGATGACGCCTGACTCTGAGGCAACCGGGCCGCTATCTCCCCCACATTGCCCAGGATCGCCTCCATGATGACAGTGTGATCGTGAGCACCCAAGTCCGACCCGAGCACATGGTCGCGAGCATCGAGACCGGGGATTGTCGAAGCCACTGAAGGTGCATCCGAAACTGTTTGCCCGGAACCGCCCCCGACCCAATCCTCCTTATCACCATCCCAGTCAATGGGATCAACATGGGCGTGCTCGGCCGGCTTTGGGCCCGTCGTCTCACTGTCGCATCCCAGGAGAAGAGCCATTACCAACACGGTAAGAACACAAACCAGAATCACTCTCGGCCTGTTCATGTCTCCCAACCTCCTCCCCACACACATTGCGCACGTGCATGGTCTTCGTCTTCCACCCAATGCGCCGAATTTGCGGGCGGGCCAGCGTTGAATCTGTAGCCAATGGTGCATGAGATCCGCGCTGCCGAGCTCACGAAGCCACTAGGGCCACCACCAGGGACAGGCCGAGTCAAGGGCCATGCTCTCACCTCCTTTTCAGAAATCGCCTTGCCCCGAGCCATGGTGTGACTGGACAGGCCACCCGTTCTCAGGAACCTCTCGGGCCTCGCGCGAAACCCCGAGACCTAGCTACAGACTACTCGTGGAACAATACTCCAACCCGCGCCGCTCGATACCGATCTCCGGTTCCCTCTTAACGCACACATCATGCCAATACCGGGACATCCCCCCGAATCCTCATACCCATTTGACTCTGAAGGTGTTAGGCAAGAATCCTTCAGAGAGATGGGAAGACTGGATCTTTCTGGAGGGTCTAAGTAGTCGCAATCGGTTGACGCGAAGTCGCCGGGAGGTTACACGTGAGATCATGCCCGAACCGCATGTGCACATGACTCGTAGGTATTCCGTGGGGAACCTTCTGCATTGAAGCTTGCCCTGCTGGAACACAGCCTTTCTGGCATAATCGGGCATGCCTCCACAATTGCACCAGACTGAGGCGGTATTCCTCGTGCTGATGACGGCAATGCGTTTGTCCCCCGGGGACGTCCTGTCGGGAATTCAGTATCAGAAGGGAAATCAAGCGTAAGGCAGATGAGATGCATGAGGAGCGAATCTTCAATGCAGGGTTGTCATGCTCATGTCAAACCGTTTGTCGGCATTGCTCCTCTTCCCCATGCCGGTTTATCCCGGCGCACTCAGATTAAGTCTTAACTACCACAGCTCATGCGTCGTCAGGGATTCACAGAGGATCAACGAGATTCAGGATCCTAGCGGTCTATGTTATTCCCGGCTCAGCCTGGAGTACAGAGTCTTCCGGGTGATCCCAAGCATCTTGGCGGCCTTGCTCTTATTGCCGCCACAGACCGACAATACCCTCTCGATCTCCTCCTGTTCAATCTCCTTAAGTCGCCTCGGGTGGTCGGATTCACGATGCGGGCTCAACATCAGCCTATCGAGCAAGTCGGCTGTTACTACGGTTTTGTCTTCGCTGGAAGCGGCCAAAGCCTCTACCGTGTTCTTGAGCTCCCTCACATTCCCCGGCCAGTCATACTCTCGCAGCATCATCCTGGCCTTGCGACTCAAGCGTATCGTCTTGCCATATCTCTCACTCTGCGTTCTCAGGAAATGATCTAGCAGCAAGTCTATATCACCCCGGCGCTCACGTAGCGCCGGTACCCTGATCAGCACGCCTTTTAGCCGATAGTACAGGTCGCGCCTGAAATGGCCCTCCTCAACGGCCTGCCCAAGATCCCTCGTGGTCGCGCTCATTACTCTGATATCGATCGGTCGGTACGTATTCTCTCCCACCCGCCTGACCGTCCGCTCCTCCAGCACCCTCAGGAGCTTGGTCTGAAGCATCTCACTGAGCTCCCCAACCTCATCCAAAAGCAAGGTCCCCCCATCGGCCTCCTCTATGAGACCAACGCGATCACGCAGCGCCCCGGTAAACGATCCTTTCACATGCCCGAAGAGCTCGCTGTCTGCCAGCGTCTCACTCAGGGCACCACAGTCCACCGCCACGAAGCGGTGCTCACGACGCCGGCCCAGTGCATGAAGCGTACGGGCAACGAGCTCCTTGCCCACCCCTGTCTCACCCTCTATGAGCACCCGTACATCGGTACCACCCCAACGAGATAGATCACCCACTATGCGCTCATCTGTGGTGATCAGACCGTATTGGGCGGGATCCAGACCGTACTTGCCGGCGATCTCCTCCCTGCAACGGGAGACGCCTACCTCATTATCCGTGAACAACCCATGGTCCATTTCAATCTCGCCCAGCAGCCTGTCGATCTCATTGACATGGACGTGCCAGCCCAGACGCCCAAAGATCTGACGCGCCATCAGAAGATGATCCCGCGAACACTTTAGGTCACCGACATTGCCACGGTTGAGCAGAATTTTGCTCAGGGCCTCCTCGGATATGCCCAGCTCGTGACAGTCAGCAGAAAGCCCCTTTAGCACGGCGATTGATTCTTCCATGGCCGCGATGGCCAACCCGATCTCACCCCTCACCACACAAACCTGCCCCATTACCCTTAAGCTCACCCCGAGCTCCCACTTATCACCTATTTCCCGGGCGACGTCTACAGCCTTCTTGCCGTGGGCAAAGGCCTCATCAAAGTTCCCCGAATCCATCTCCACCATGGCAATACGCCGACTAACCTCCGAGATCAAATCACTTCGCACGCCAAGTTCGAGGGCAAACGCAAGAGCCTCCCCATAAGCGGAGCAGGTCTGTGCCAGATCCCCTTCTGCATACGCTATGTCACCCCGTATCTCACTGCAGATAACTTGCTCGCGCCTGTAGCCGTGACGCCGAGCCAGTGAAGCCGCACGAGCTAGGCGATGCCTCGCCGTATTCAGGTCCTTCCGCAAGATACTGATGTTGGCGCTTTCCAAGCAACAATTGCAGACTGCAGGCCGGTGTTTACTCTTTCGGGCGAGTTCAAGGCTTTCCCGGCAGGCATCCCATGCCTCATCAAGGAGGCCTTCCTTTCTCATAAGTATGCACTTGCTGAGAAGGATCACCGACCCATTGGCATCATCATGAGCCTGCCGAGATTCGGCCGCCCCCAGAGTCAGATTCTCCAGTGCATCTCTCCACTTCCCGCTCGTCTTGAACAGTATCCCAAGGTTCGCATGGCAACGGGCCACCCACTGCGTATCACACACCTGCCATCTAAATACGTGTAGAGCGGCGCGGTAATAATCCTCTGCGCGGTGATGGTCGCCCAACCGGAAATAGGCTGTGCCGAGACTAAGATAACCTCTGCCTGCCATAGACCTATTGTCAAGGTCCGTCGCTATTGAAATAAGTTCCTCGAACATCCTGGCGGCGCAGGTGTACTCGCCTCCTCTCATCTTTATCTGCGCAAGACTCTCCCTTGCGATCATGGCTTGCTCGCAATCCCGATCAGATTGAGAGATGAGGCGATTGCAGATTTCCTCGGCACGGCTGAAGTCACCTGATGACAGAGCCGAGTCGATCTGCTCAAGCAACCGGTTCATAGCGATCCGTACCTTTCATCGCTTACGTGCGGAATTCAATAGCGGGGCCATGTGAGCACCAGCCTTGCCCCTACCCGCCGTCATTACGTTTTGGGCCCGAGACAACTCGCGCATCGGCCCGACAAGAATGAAGCTCGTCCCAAACCCAATTGAAATAGCGATCTCCTCAGGAGTGTCAGGGTTTCCTTGCTCGGGATCGCCAATCAGCATATCTTCTGGACGGCGCTCTCTTGACCAAGGGCAGTCCGGATCGCCCCACATAACCTTGCTCTTGATCTCCCTGGTTTGCGGCCTCTCCGCAAGTGCCTGCCCGACCAGGAATCCCAACAATAGCAACACCACCACAAAGCGCATAATTACTCCGAGTGATTTCATAATCGGTCCCTCCTTTTGCCTCTCCATTCCGGGCGGGAGCATAGGACAATGGCCCCTGACAACGCTCGCCTGTCAATAGGAAGCTCC
>CAZRAU010000150.1:0-5179 GCA_964598025.1 uncultured bacterium | reverse complement strand
CCTAACAACCGGTTGCGGCGGAGGGCGGTTCGCGCCGCCGCTGAACCGGAGCGTTAGGTGGGTATGTACGAGGGTCTTGAACAAGGAGGAGAGGATGACCGGACCATCACGTGCCAAGATGATCGTAGCGATTGTAGTGGGTGTGATTGGAGTCATAATCGTCCTGCAGAATTTCCAGCCCGTCGAAACGAATGTCCTGCTATGGCGGCTCACATTACCTCATGTCGTTTTCCTTGGGATAGTTTTCGGGGCTGGATGTATTCTAGGAGCTGTGCTTTCAGCTATGTGGTTCGCTCGTCAGTCCAAGGATTGAGGTACCACCTGGTGGTCGCTTGCAGCTGACGGTCTCGGCTGTGATGCTGGGCTATGCCAGATTAGCCACCATCTCTGCCATTTCGGCGCACTCCTGCCCCCTCAAAAAGTTGCGAAAGTCGTCCCGTTGGGGGAGCCCAATGGAGCGCTATCACACCCGCTCGTATCTTCTGCATGATCATGATGGTCAACAGGGCCGGACATGACGATGATGAAGAAGATGGCCGACCGGCCAGTATGTGATCATCTTCGTCATGACTGCGCTGTCTGAAAAGAGGCACCGAGGATAATGACGATGAGGCAGAGGTGGACACGAATTGGCTTGACAGCAGAGAGCACGCCTGGATAGATTAGTCAGTAAATATAGTTATTTACTGACGTTTCTATCCGTGGAGGGATATGCTAAGATGGATAAGGCAAAAGCACTCGGGGCTGCGAAATCGGTCTTCCTGAAACACGGGGGTACTCTGAGAACCCGTGATGCTATCCGAGCAGGTATTCACCCTCGTACACTCTATGCAATGAAGGAGGCTGGAATCCTTGAAAGGCTGGCGCGCGGCCTGTATAGGCTCGTAGACCTGCCGCAACTAGGCAGCCCAGATCTCATTTCGGTCACCCTACGTGTGCGGAACTCGGTAATCTGCCTCATATCCGCTCTTGCCTTCCATGGGATCACGACCCAGATCCCTCACGCCATCTACCTCGCGCTACGTCAGGGCGGCCGACCACCTAAACTGGACCATCCACCAATAAGGATATTCTGGTTCGAAGGACCCGCCTTCTCAGAGGGTATAGAAACCCATGACATTGACGGTGTTCCGGTCCGAATCTATAACCTCGAAAAGACTCTCGCGGATTGCTTCAAGCACCGTAACAAGATAGGTATCGATGTCGCAGTTGAGGCTCTCAAACTCTACCGCAAACACAAACCTCTCAGGGCGGATGAGCTGGTGCGTTATGCCAAAATCTGCCGAGTTGAGAAAATCATGCGTCCGTACCTGGAGGCCATCCTGTGAAGAAACGCAAGGTCAGGGACATGGCAACCTCTGTTCACCAACGCCTGCTCAACAAGTCCCGGCAAACCGGGCGTCCTTTCAATGAACTGCTGCAGTACTACGCGATGGAGCGCTTTCTCTACAGGCTTTCAAAATCAGATTATGCTGACAGATTTGTACTCAAAGGCGCATTGATGCTCACTGTCTGGGAGGCCCCCGTCTCGAGGCCAACTCGCGACATGGACTTCCTCGGCAGGATAGATAATGACATTGTTACGATTGCAGACGCGGTACGGGATGTGTGCTCCACGGAGGTTGATCCTGACGGGCTTGAGTCTAACCCGGAGACTGTCGAGGCAGAGCGGATCGCCGAGGATGCCGACTACGAAGGTGTAAGAGTTTACTTTCAAGGAAACCTCGGCAGTGCTCGTGCCAGTATGCAGATGGATGTCGCCTTCGGTGATGTAGTAGTACCAGGTACCAAGACTATTGAATACCCGACTATCATCGAGATGCCACCGCCGGTTCTGGCCGGTTACAGCATGGAGAGCACGGTCGCTGAGAAATTCGAGGCGATGGTAAAGCTGGGCTTTCTCAATAGTCGAATGAAAGATTTCTTCGACATCTGGCTCCTATCTCAACTATTCGAGTTCTCCGGCGAGATACTGGCTTCTGCCATGGCCAGCACCTTCGAAACACGCAATACCGATATTCTGCAGTCCTCATCGGTTTTCTCGGTCGAATTCATGGCAGACGAATCGAAGGCAACACAGTGGCAGGCATTCCTGAGAAGAACCGCCATTGAGCGTGCGCCATCCCACTTTAGCACGGTGGTTGAACAGATATCGGCCTTTCTTGGCCCTCCAGCGGAGTCAGTCGCCAACAGCATCTCTTTTGGGAAGTCCTGGCCACCGGGAGGGCCCTGGCAATAGCAAGGGCATTCCCCCCAAGTGGTCTGGTGGCCACTTGGACCCTTGTTCAGGCGAATCCCATCACGAGCCGTGCCATCTCGACACACTGTCCGCTCATCAAAAAGTTGCGAAAGTCGTCCCGTTGGGGGAGCCATCAGTCTCGTGCGGGTCTACCTCGGAGTCCAAGCCCGAACCTGACTCTCATCTGTTCCCGGAATCTGTCTGTTGAAGCGTCGCAATACCTGGAAACACCGCCAGCCTGTCATCCTCAAACCCCTTCCGTTTTGCGACGAGGCGATACGAGAACTCGGCCCCGGGGTCTCCATCGCGCAGGCTGACTTCGAATGTCGACGCGGTCCGCTCGGCCACATAGATCTCTGCATCGCCGTAAACCTGGATAAAGACATGGTAGGGCTCATCAAGATTCACGGTCTGGGCAAAAACGGGGTCGATCGGGACCGTGGCCGTGCCTTCCACCAACTGTCCGAAGCCATAGTCGGTAAACCACACTTCGCTGGATTCCTCACAGTAGAGTTGCCGTTTACCGGAATCCGTCTCGACAACCGCGCTCTTGGACCCGCCGCTCACGGACAGGCCGGTTTTCCCCAACCCCGCGATGATGCTGACACCATTGCTTGAGGAGTGGAAGGACCCAGCCCAGGCACCTGTGGCTTCGGCTACACCCAACACGGCGATCCCATTGATCTCCCTCGTATAGCCGGCTACGCCGTTTCGTCCCGCGAAGAGCCCCGCGGGTCTGTAGAACCCGTCTGGGAATAACTCCGCATAATAGCCGGCCCCGAGACCAGTCACGCCTATAGCATCGAGCGAGTTCGTCTTTCCGGAAACACCATGACCGCCGTTGCTGCTTGCGGTGATGCCGGGGCCGTTGCCGAATTGTGTGACCACCATGGAGGCGCTGATGCTGTTGCCTATCGTCTCTACGGCTGACCCGCCACCCAGGTTATGGATTCTGGCGGCGCTTAACGCCCCGCCGCTTAATACTAGTAGGCCACTTGCCTCCTCACCAATGGCGACCACCCCGGCATCTGTATAAGGAACACTCAGCGTTCCCATGGAACCCACTACCCCGGCGTTATCGCTGGACGTGCTGTAGATGCCGACACCCGTGGGAGTCGCGACCTCGAGCCTACCGTTGGTCGGGTTGGTGGTACCTATGCCCACCCGGGCTTCGCCATCCACATAGAGGGCATCCTCAGGGCTGCCGTCGGCGGCATCCAGCGAATGGCCATCCCCCGGTCCCACATCGTCAGCGCCGTCAGCAAACCCGCCAGGCACGCCCTTCAGTTTGGTCCAGTCGACCGGATTGGCGCCGTCATTTATGTTCCCCGGAGTATTGAGGACGTCTTGCCTGTAGTATCTGTCATCATGCCCGTGTCCCGAATCCGCGAAGGCCTCACTGTCCAGACCGTCCAGCATGTCCGCATCGAGGCCGCTTCCCGAGCCGCCTGAGATCATGTCGCTAGTCACGACCTCTGTCTCGCCTTGGACAACGTAGTCCGCGGAGTGGATTCCACCCAGGCTGTCTGAATCGCCAGACTTCCTGCTTCGGAAAGCGTAGGGCACGCTCACCAGCTCGCGTCTGGGGCTCAGGATCTCGCCTCCGATCTCCACCTCCAGCCAGTAAGGCGCTGAGAAGGATAGACCTATAGGATTGATGCTGCCCAGGATCACAGAGAAGACTCCCGCTGGGCCGACTTCCACTTCCTGAGACTCCGACCAAAGTTCCACTCCGTCATCGGCCTGGTTGAAGATCCTGAAGGTCAGTGTGTACATGCCCTCGATCGGATCACCGACGTCTGTGTCCGTCAAAATGCCCTGGTAGTTGATCTTCCCCGGCGTCCCTGCCAGGCCCTGGCCTGCAAGCAGGCAGAGCAGTATTAGGGTCAGGGTCCATAGGTGTCTGGGGGAAAGGGGGAAGGAATCCGTCCACTCACGAAGTACATACTCACTGTTAATTGATGCGTCCTCCTTGCCGATGTGCCAGGATAAAACCGCCCTCCTCGTTGCTCTCACCGGAATCAGTACTTCCACGCTGTGGTCCTGTTGCTTCAAGGACAATTATGACGGCGCGAGGTCGGGCGATTCAAGAAGCAAATTACTGGCTACGGAGGCGATGCCTGAAATCAGATCCGCTCATGCCGCACGTGAAGCAGATTCCGTTACGACTCGGGGAGCATGGCCGTACCGGCAGTTGAGGCTGTCCCACAAAATCGCGCTCTGAGACATTTGTCTGGGGAACCAGTCAAATGTCTGGGAGCGTGGTTCTCCCTCGGTAAGTGGCCGTATTTCAGGCGGTCGTCCATAGAGACCAATCTTCAGGTAGTCGGAGCCGAGGATTGCCTTATGAAGGACAAGCCGCATTAGTTCCTTCGAGACCGTCCAGATTCTTTGACGACGTACATCTGGTTGTGTCGCCTGTAAACTCCCAACACCCTTATGCGTGTGGCATCGTCAATGGCTGCGTATTGGCATGGGTTTGGCATGGGTTTGGCATACCTATACGCAAGTCGGGAGTGTATGGCTCTTTGAGCCGACACGCTCCCGGCGGGCCAGCCTTTCCTTGACTACCAGTTGTCCGAGGACGGCATGCGGCTCTAGCCGGACCATGGCGGGAATACAGGAGGCTTTTCGATTGTCCGACTATATGAAGCGCCAATAACAGCGACGCCGGAAAGGAGATCCGAGAACCCGTAGGCGGCAGGTTGGGGAATTGAAATAGCGGCGGAATCCAGTGAAATCAATCAACGAAATCGAAGGCAATCGCATCATCACGGACGACCTCGCATTTTCGGCATTCCTGAAATTGAAAGGTCACCGGCTCATCAAATCGAACTGCAGAGGGACGAAGGCGGTCTTCGTCTTCGAGGTTACGGGTGACGCGGCGGATGCGTTGAGAATGGAGTTTGTCAATAGTGAATTCCTGAAGTTCTATAACGA
>CAZRAU010000149.1:0-5502 GCA_964598025.1 uncultured bacterium | reverse complement strand
CACATTCTCCACAATCCCCTGGAAACAAATCAGTTGCAAGAATCAGAGGTCACTCCTTGGGGAAACTCCTGGTTAAGGTGTCGCCCCTTTGACAGCAGGAAGAGACATGGTGCCCCCCTTGGACGGGGCTCGGCCTTATACATCTTGACAACCGGGCGGAAGTTCCGGAGAATTCATGATACCGATGACAATGCTACCGACATCTGCGGCTTCCGGCGCCGGGGTTTTGCTTGCCGGGCTTCTCATACTTGCGGCCGCCGGAGCAGGCGGCGGTCAAGGGCTCCTGGATTCCGCCCCCAATCCCATCACAAAGACCTGGGTTTTCGACATCGATCCCGATCGCAAGGTCCCTCAGCATGACTTCGGGGCGGCCATGAGAATAAGATACGTGGATTTCCAGAACGTCCTTGCCCTGGGGGCCGAGCCGGATCCGCACCGCCGCTTCTTCCGTGTGAGAACCAGGGCCTGGGGTGAACGCTGGTTCACGCAAGGCTGGAGGCTCTTTGCCCGGATCAACAATGAATCCAGGTCATACCTCGAGTGCGAGGACTGCCAGAGCAAGTTCGATGAGGTTATCTTCGAGAACCTGTTCTTCGAATTCACCAATCAGAAGGGTAATCCCTTCGGTCTCCGCGTGGGGCGGCAGGATCTCTTCTACGGAGACGGCTTCGTGATCTGCGACGGCACTCCGCTCGACGGATCGAGAACATCCTATGTGAACGGCATGCTTCTTACCACGGCCATACCGAGCTGGTCTTTTGACCTTTTTGCAGTTTGGAACCGCGAAGAGGACGAGTGGCTTCCTCGTATCAACAACCAGTACACGAGGCTTCTCGAATACGACGAATTCGTGGGCGGTCTCTATGTTCGTGGGTTCGACCCGGAGGCCCGGCCGAAGCCTTATACCATAGACTACTACTACATTTTCAAGCAGGAAGAGACCTCCGAGCGGCTTGCGACCATAAACACCTTTGGCACTCGGTTTATGGTCACCCTCGGACCGGCCGACATCACCGGGGAGCTCGCCTACCAGGGCGGCAAGGCGCCGGAGAGCAGGTTTGTCATCGCAAGCCCGGACCTGGCCGGCCGGCAGGATATCTCCGCCTACGGCGGCCAGGCCGGGGCCGTGTTGCGCCAGCCCGGCGGGCTGCCGCTTACGCTCGACGGGGGCTATGTTCATCTTACCGGGGACGATCCCCTAACCCGGAACAAGTTCGAAGGCTGGAATCCCGTGATGGGGCGCTGGCCCAGGTGGAGCGAGCTCTACATATACACGCTGACCTTAGAGGCGTTGGTTCAGCCGATGGGCCAGGGCGTTGCCTATTGGCAGAACTTCAAGGCGCCCTATGTGGGAATTGCGGTTTCGCCACACCCGGATGTCACTCTTGAGGCCGGACACATGTGGATGCGTGCAGACACCAGCATACCGTTCGATCCGCGCATCCCCCCTGAGGCGGAAGAGGAGCGGCCCAAGGACCGGGGCAATCTTCTGGCTGTCAAGATCTCCTGGCACGCCGAGCCGGCGCTGCCGGTCACCGGGCATATACTCTATGAGAGATTCGATCCGGGCGGTTACTACGATCCGGGCATGGAAACAGCCCACTTCTTGAGGTTCGAGCTGAGCGCCTCACTATAGAGCGGGGACGATCGTGACGATTGCCGGCATTCCGCTTTCCACATCCCTGGCATTTGTGGTGACTGGGGCAAGCATAGTCATCGCCATCCTTTGGGCAATCCATAACATGACCAAAGAGGATTGACCATGGAAAGGCTGACCTACATCATCGTCCTCATAGTCTATCTCACGATCCTGGCGGTTGTGGGTATGGTAACTTCGCGCCGGCTCAAGACCTCCTCCGATTTTGCGATCGGGGGTAGATCGATCGGTCCCTGGGTAACGGCCCTCTCCTTCGTCGCCGCCTACTTTTCGTCGGTCCTCATAATCGGCGGCGGCGGTTTCGGCTACAGGTTCGGCCTGGCCACACTTTGGATCGGGGCTGCCAACGTATCAATAGGCTGCATGCTGGCCTGGATCGTGCTGGGCAAACGGATCAGGAAGCTCACCGAGGAGACCGATTCTGTGACCATATCCGAGTTCCTCGGCAAGCGCTATGCCTCGCCTGCGATAATGATCTTCTCCGCAGCCATAATCTTCCTCTTCCTTATCATCTATAACGTCAGCGTCGTGAAGGGTATGGCCAATGCCATACAGGTGCTGATGGATGTACCCTATCTTGCCGGCGTCCTTATTTCCGGGATCATCATCGTCTTCTACGTGAGCGTGGGCGGCTATCTCGCAGTGGTCTGGACGTCCTTCATCCAGGCCTGGATCATGATCGCCGGTCTTCTTCTGTTGACCGGCTTCACGCTGCACCGGGTGGGGGGTCTTGCCGCGGTCGCCGAGAAACTCGCGGCAATTGATCCCGGCTATGTGACGACCCCCGGCATCTGGGGCTGGGCGGGTCTGATCTCTTTCTGCCTGGTGGTAAGCCTCGGAACCTGGGGTATGCCCCAACTGGTCATAAGATTCTATTCCATAAAGAATGCCAGGGTCTTGAGGGTGGGAACCGTTGTGGTCACAATTGGGGCTGCCGTAGCACTGCTTCCTTATCTAAACGGCGCAATCGCAAGGATTCTTCATCCCGATCTGGCCAACCCTGATCTGGCGATCCCGACCCTGACCCGCTCAGTGCTTCCGCCCATCGGAGGCGCGATCTTTCTGGCCGGGGTCATCGCAGCCGGCATGTCCACCTTCGCCGGGGTGCTCATAATCACGTCGACCTCGCTCGTGCGCGACATATTCAAGGGGGCGCTCAAGCGAGAGATCACACCGGGCCGGGAGCTCGGCTTCGCCCGAAGAGCAAGTGCGCTCGTCGGGGTAATCTCGATCCTGCTCGCAATCCGGCCCCCTGGCCTCGTCCTTGTTCTAACGGCCTTCGCATGGGCGGTGATCGCCTCGACCAACCTCTGGCCCATGCTTTTCGGCATATACTGGAGACGCACCAACCCCACCAGCACTCTGGCCTCCATGATCATAGGCGCGGCCGTTGCCATCGTCTGGCCCGCTTTGGGCAGCCCCTTCGGCCTCCACGGCTTTGTCGCCGGCACCGCCGCCGCCTTGGTGACTATCTTCGTGGGGACACTGATAGCTCCTGCCGCAGTACAGAGGCCAGGAGGCGGATATCCGAGGGACCGTGGTGCACTTGCCAGCATCGAACCTGTCCAGCCGGATGGAGACATCGACAGACAGTTGATGCAGCCCGATAGCCGGAGTGCGCGCAATTGGGAACCTCGAGACCACGCAGCTTCGGTTTCGGCAACGGACGTGCCACCTATATCGGATGAAGATCGAGCCAGGCGGCGTAAACCCGCCGGGGCCGGTCGTGGCAGGAAGGCGGGTGCCGCCCCCAAGCGCGCCCGATCCGGCCGTAGGAAGGGCGGGGAATCCTTGTGCCTGTCCTCCGCGGCCAGGCAGGATCAGGTCCAATGTAGCGTGTTCGCACCTCGCCATGTCCCCCGCCCGGGAGATTTCATGGTTCAGGTGTTTGCGCATGCTCTGGGCGATATGCACCTTGCTGAATCCTTGGCGAAGCAGTTCGATGCAGAAACCGAAACCCGGGGGGTGAGTGCCCTAACCCGGGGAGTTGAACGAGGCTCGCTGCTCACATTCCATCTCGATATGCCCGGTCTTGGCGTCAAGGATGAAGTGAAGCAAACCATCTGGCGGGGCAAGCCCGAATCCGTTCAATACGTGGTGACTGTTCCACGGGAGTTCAAGGCAGGGCAAGCCTATGGAACTGTCACCATAAGCTACAAGACCGTCCCTATCGGCCAGATCGTCTTCAAGGTCACAGTTGTACCCGAGAAGAATCTGAAAAACACAACACGAGTACAGGTCGGCAAAGCCGTTCCCTTCAACGTGTTCTTCATATCATATGCTGCCAAAGACAGGGCCGAGGTTGTAAAGCGCCTTCAGATCCTAACACTCATGGGAAAGAACTTCTTTCAGGATCTCTTGGATCTTGACCCGGGCGATCGATGGCAGCGCAAACTCTACAAGCTCATCGACGAGAGCGATGCTACATTGCTCTTCTGGTCCTCAAATGCAAGAGAGTCGGAATGGGTCCTCAAAGAATGCCGCTACACTATCGAGAAGAAGGGGCTCGAACGCCTAATACCCGTTATCATAGAAGGCCCACCGCCGGTCGAGCCTCCAGCCGAGCTCGCTGAGCTCCATATGAACGACCGCCTTCTCTATTTCCAATAGCACTCGGGACGGTGGCGCCCTGGTACTAGCCAAGAAGCCCGCTCGGGGGGCGGGCTTCTCGGTTTCTCCTGCAACAGGGCCTACAACTTGATCAGCTTCTCCATGACGGCCGGGCCGTCACCTATCTGGACCCTGCAGAAATAGACACCAGGGATGGCCGCGCTGCCGTTCCACACAACCTCATGGAATCCGGCAGGCTTGTGACCGTCCACAAGCGAGGCTACCGCCCTACCCTGAACATCATAAACAACAACCGTCACCCGGCCGTCGACCGGCATGGCATAGCTTATGGTCGTGGTCCCGGTGAGCGGGTTGGGATGGCTGCTCACCTTGAGTTCAGTGGGCGCCAAGACATCGGGCTCCGGTCTGCCCTCGCTGCCCGGACCGCTTTCCAGCGCCTCGGCAGGCAAGATCTCTTCAACATAAAGCCCGTAGTCGGGGTCACACTCGTGATAGCGGCTATTGAGACAATCGGCCGTATCATTGGCATCGGATACATCGGCCCCAAAGGGCTCAAGCACTGCCGTGTTCCCGCCCACGGCCAGGTTGGCCACGGCCAGGAACTCATCTACCGTGAGCCCTGCGAACTTGCCGCAACTTGCAGGGATCGTGAAGCCGCCATAGCAGGTAGCCGAAGATGTCATACCCAGTAGCTCCCAGACACCCGCGCACGCGAACCCGCGATTAAGCGTAAGCGCAAGGAGCTGCGCGGCCAGGTTGCCCGCAGGCGTGTCGGTCGGATCGGTAAGATCCCCGGTCAGAACGGCCGGCGTCGAGCCGCTGGGGAGAAAGGCCTCAACGGCTGCCGCACTGGTCCAAAGCGCTCCATATGGGGAGCCGCCACCGAGATCGCCTACCTCGACTCCCTCGGGGAATACCATGTCAAAGTAATGCTCCCGCATACAGCCGGGCTGAGTCGACATCATGTTGTCCCGCTGGGGGCCCGGACAGCCCGATCCCCATCCACCCTTGGTGTAGGTGCACATCTCCTCTTGTCCGCACGGCTCGACATGGACTGCCTGGCAGCAAGTGTCGGCGTTGCCGCAGGCGTCCAGGCCTTCCCAGCACCGGGTATATGTGCAAAACCAGGGATCCGGACCGGGCACGGTGTCCGTAGAAATCACCGAGAATGTCGGTTCCGAATCGCAGTTATCCGTGATCTCGGGATCGGTGAAGACGGCAGGGGCTTGGCATGGGATCACGGCATCCTCCGCGCAGACGAGCACCGGTGGCAC
>CAZRAU010000148.1:0-5520 GCA_964598025.1 uncultured bacterium | reverse complement strand
CGCTCGTTGAGGATGAGGGCGAATACCGCCCCCAGCACCATCTCAATGGGAATGGTGGTTGCCACGAACAGGAGTGTGAATCTCAGCGATTGCCAGAAGTTACCGTCGGTTAAAAGGCGCTTGTAGTTGGAGAGAAAAGCAAACTTGGCTGGAAGATAGGTGACATCCCGAAACAGGCTCGTCCAGAAGGTCCCGACGACCGGGATCACGATGAAGAGGACGATAACTGCGACTAGCGGGAGTACGAAGAAGTACGCTATCCGTTCTTCGCGCCTGCCGCTAAGTGATCTTGGTCTCACCACTCCCCTGCTCGATTGTGATCCACCTTCTTGCTACCGGCCATACCTCTCGACAATCTCAAGAGCCTCTGCCTGCGCCTCATCCAGCGCTTGCTGCGGCTCGATACTGCCAGAGAGGGCTGCATTCACTTTCTGCTGAAGCGCTCTCGACAGAAGGCTGTAGTAGGGCACGTTCGGTCTCGCTGCCGCGTTTTCAAAGACCGCCTTGAGGTCCACCAGATGCGGGGCCTGCTCGGCTATCTCCTCGGAATCATAGAGATCTCGTCGCGCCGGATTCCAGCCGAGGTGAAGCGCGAAGCCCAGCTGGGCCTCACGCGATATTATGAACTTCAGAAGCTCCCAGGCGGCGTTCTTGGCATCGCTGGATTTCGATATGCCGACGTGCCACCCGCCGAGTGCTGCCGCATGGCGGCCTCCCTCGAACCGGGGAAGCAGCCCTATCCCCACCTTTCCCCTGACCGGCGAACCCTCGCTCTGATGGAGTCCCCATGCGTACGGCCAGTTGCGTTCGAAAAGGGCGTTGCCGCCCTGGAAAGTGCTTCGCACCTCCTCCTCTTTCATCTCCGTATATGTATTGGGTGGTGAGACGGCGTGGACGGAAATAAGGTCTCGCATGAACTGAAGTGCACGCACGTTCTCGTCCCGATTGAGGACAAGATCCCCGTTACCGTCCACCAGCAGTCCCCCATTGGAAAGCGCAAACTCGAGGAATGTGCAAACCAGGCCTTCATACTGAGCGCCCTCCCACAGGAAGCCCCAGAACTCGGGATTCCGCTTGCGCTCGGCGGCCTGGACTTCGAGTGACATCTCAAGGAGCTCCGCCCACGTATCGGGCGGCCGGTCATAGCCGTATTGGGTAAGGAGATCGTTCCTGAAATAGAGCAGGCCTGCATCTATATAGACGGGCATTGCCACAGTCGCACCGGCATACTTGTCGGCGAAATCTATGATGTCGCGGAAGAACGGAGCCAGGTCAAACCCGTCCCGCGCCATGAATGCGTCAAGGGGCTCGAGCCAGTCCGAGGCGGCAAACTGGCCTATCCAGATAATGTCCATAAGGAAAATGTCCGGATCACTCTCCCCCGCCTTGAGTGGGACCAGGAGACCTTGCCTGCGCTGGTCGGTATCGGTCGGCTGGCGCATCAGCTCAACAGGAATGCCGGTGGTAGCGATGAATCCCGCTATCAGCTCTTCCCAATAATCGAGTTCCGCTGGGGCTCCCCCCAGCATGAGCGTAACCTTTTCCTCTTGGCGGGCGCATGACAGCGTGAGCAGGACAGCCGCCAAGGTCACCATGGATACCACGCCGATCATTGACCTCATGCTTCGATCCTCCTTGACAAGTTCAGCCCCGGACGGCCGCCGGGAAACCCAGGGACAGAATGTACGCCATGACCTCTTCCAGTTGCGATTCGGCCTCACCACCGCCGCCATGAGCCCGTCCTGCTCCTTGCCGGGCTCCATATCGAGCACCCGGCCCAGATCGGCCTCCCAAGCCGCCGTAGGCTGTTGATACCGACACAGGCAACAGCACGCCTACGGTAACCGCTCCGGAAAAGCGCATGACCCTCCCCTTTCAAACCAGAGGGGTCAGATCTTCAAAGTCGAATTCACCTGATGAATTCGACTTTCAAGATCTGACCCCGTCGGCTTATGCGGGAAATGCTAATGGTCGGGGCGACTGGATTCGAACCAGCGACCACTGGCCCCCCATGCCAGTGCGCTACCAGGCTGCGCCACGCCCCGACCATATGGTATCGCCTATAAAGTAGCATAGCACCTATGGGGCTTCAAGCACAAATTACTGGCGCTCCAGGATCTTCTTCATCTCCAGAAGTTCCTTCCTGAGCGTCTGGATCACCTCGGCCTTCTTCCTGCCCTTCCCTGCGGGATTGGTCTTGGACTGAAGGAGCTTCTTCTTGGCGCCGGCTATGGTGAAGCCTTCGTCATAGAGAAGCGTCTTAATGGCCTGGATGAGGTCAATATCCCCCGACCTGTAGGTGCGGTTGCCTGCGCGATTCTTCTTGGGTCTCAGAGCTTTGAACTCGGTTTCCCAGTACCGCAGGACATGAGGCTTCACGTTTGTGAGCTCAGCCACCTCCGTTATGGAGTAGTAGAGCTTCGTCGATGTCCTCTTTCTCATCCCGTGCTCCTGACTTACCACCAGATCTCCGGTTTCGGACTTCTTACCATCAGATCCCTGATAGCCTCTTTTACAGGCTTATCATTGAACAGTATCTCGTGCACCTGCTCTGCTATGGGTATTTCGACATCGAACCTCTGTGATAGTCCCACAGCACTTCGTGTGGTCCGCACGCCCTCGGCCACCATAACCATGCCGGAGAGCACCTCCTTGAGGGTTCTCCCCCTTCCTATCTCTTCCCCGACATATCGATTCCTACTATGGCGGGATATGCAAGTCGTTATCAGATCGCCGAGCCCCGCAAGCCCGGAAAAGGTCTGCTGCCTCGCACCCATTGCCACCCCGAGGCGGGTCATCTCGGCAAGGCCCCGCGTAAGTAACGCCCCCTTTGTGTTGTCGCCGTAGCCCAGGCCGTCGCACATACCTGCGGCAATGGCAATTATGTTCTTGAGAGCGACACCCGTCTCCACCCCTACGACATCTGTATTCGTGTAGACCCTGAAGACTGGGGTCATGAAGATCTCCTGAACCGTCTCGGCGGTCTTCGGATCGCTCGATGCGGAGACCACGGTGGTGGGAAGACCTCTGCTTACCTCCTCGGCGAGGCTGGGTCCCACGAGCACAGCTATCCGGCCGGAGGGCATACAGGTTTCCTCCTCCACGATCTCCGACATGCGCTTGAGGGTCTTCTCTTCTATTCCCTTGGTGGCGATAACGGCGGTCTCATCACCAGCAAGATGAGCGGCCGCCTCTTGGGCGCTGGCTCTGAGACCGTGAGATGGGACGACGAAAACCACGGTATCACTGCCACGGAGGGCCTCTTCCATGTCCGAGGTGATCTCTATGCTTTCGGGTATCCGGATGCCGGGAAGCATCTGCTTGTTCTCGCGGTCTTGCCTGAGGGCCTCGGCCCGTTCCGGGAAGAGCTCCCAAACGGTCACCCCGTGTCCCTTGGATTCGAGCAAAACAGCCAGGGCCGTGCCCCAGCTGCCGCCCCCGAGTATTGTAATGCTGCGACGCTCAGCCGACATGTTCACCTCTCGTCCTGCCGATGCGGTTCTCGGTTCCGGCCATCAGGCGCCTGATGTTGGACCTGTGGCGCCCAATCACTATCAACGCCACCAGAAGTGCCAGATAGAAGACCGGATCGCGCATGAAGGTTCCTCGCTTCAGGATGACGATGAGGACCGGAAGGCAGGCCGCACCGGTGATGGAGCCGAGCGAGACGTATCTGAATCTGGCAAAGAGCGCTCCCCAAACGCACAGGCATATGACCGTGACAAGCGGTGTGAGGCCAAGGAACACCCCGACCGAGGCTGCCACACCCTTGCCGCCACGGAACTTCATATAGATGCCGGCCACGCTTCCCGCAATAACACTGATGCCGCAGATGAACCTGACCCACTCCACGTTCATATCGACTACCCAAAGCAGTGGAAGCACGCGGGCACCCACAAAACCCTTTGCCAGGTCCAACACAAAGACGAGAATCGCAAGCCTCAAGTCGAAGGCACGATAGACATTGGTCGCCCCGAAGTTGCCGCTGCCTACGGTCCTCAAGTCAACTCCCCTGGCCTTGCCCACGATGAAGCCGACCGGAATCGATCCAAGAAGATAGGCCGCGAGCGCTAGCCCGATGATCTCCAACATACTATTCGCTTTTCCTCACTCTTATTCTCACGGGCGTACCCTGGAATGGATAGAGCGCCCGTATTTGCTTCTCCAGGAATCTCTTGTAGGCGTCTCCGATGAGTGCCGGATCGTTGACAAAAAGGGTGAATGTCGGCGGTCTGGTCGCTGTCTGTGCCGCGTAGTAGATCTTGGGAAAACGCTGGCCCTTCGCCGTGGGGGGTCTCCTTTGGATCTGGCTCTCCAGGCCCCGGTTCAGGACCCCGGTTGGCAGCCGTGTGTCCCAGCCGGCATAGACCTGGAAACACATGTCCAGCAGTTTATCTACTCCTTCTCCGGTTCGACATGACGAGAAGACAACCGGAAGATAGGTCTGGTGCCGAAACCGCTGTTTGACCAGTTTGATGAAATCGTCTCTTTCCCTATCCTTATGGAGATCCCACTTGTTCCAGGCGATCACCATGCCTTTCCCCGAACGTTCCACATAGGCTGCGATGGTGAGGTCCTGTTTGGTCAGCCCGCCTTCCGAATCCAGCATGAGCACCGTGACCTCGGAGCGGTCCACCGCGTTTATCGATCTTATGTTGGCGTATTTCTCAAGATCTGTTTCGGTCTTGGATTTCTTCCGTAAACCCGCGGTGTCCACAAGTCTTACGGTTCCGTATTTCGTATCGACATAGGTATCGACGGCGTCCCTTGTAGTGCCCGGCTCGTTGTCGACGATCATAGTCTCCTTGCCGGTGAGTCTGTTGACGAGGGAGGACTTGCCGACATTGGGTTTTCCCACCACCGCTATCGCGGTCACGTGTTCCTCTTCCGCCGCCACCGACGGGAGAAAACTCACTATGGCATCCAGGAGTTCCCCCACGTTGCGCCCGTGCTCGGCCGATACCTCTATGAAATCTCCCAGGCCGAGCTCATAGAACTCAGGAGCCTGCGCACGGGCCTTCTTGGCATCGGTCTTGTTTACGGCAAGCAGGCGCGGCTTGCCCGTCTTGCGAACGATTTCGGCGACCTCGCTGTCAAGAGGCGTGATCCCCGTCTGCCCATCCACCACGAACACCACGACAGCAGCCTCCCAAATCGCGACCTCCACCTGTTTCCTCACCAGCGTCTCTATGGTATCCGCGGAACGCGGTACAAGCCCCCCGGTGTCGACGACAAAGAAGCGTTTGCCGGCCCAATGGGTCTCGCGGTAGTTGCGGTCGCGTGTAACCCCCGGCTCGTTATCCACAATGGCAATCCGCCCCTTGACGAGCCGGTTGAAGAGTGTCGACTTACCGACATTTGGTCTCCCCACGATTGCCACGATGGGCAGATCTGTGAATCTGGTCTGCCCTGAATCCTGTGGTGCGCCTCCGGAAGGCTGCGATTCGCTACTCCGCTTTGCATGCATGGCTGATCTTCTTAAGAGTCTGGTTTGGGTCATAGTCGGCAACGATTACAGGT
>CAZRAU010000147.1:0-5627 GCA_964598025.1 uncultured bacterium | reverse complement strand
CGAATCTGGTGATGGTCTTGGGCAGTCCATTCGCTGCTAACTGTAATCCGCTTCGACAATTCGCAGTTGTCGGTAAGAGCCGTTAGGAGGTTGGGGTGTGGGAAAAGTAATAGCCGTAGCCAATCAGAAGGGCGGGGTCGGCAAAACCACCACGGCCGTGAACCTTGCAGCCTTTCTGGGGGTATCCGATCGCAAGACGCTTCTGATAGACATCGATCCCCAGGCCAATGCGGGAAGCGGCCTGGGCAAAGGGGCGTCAAGCGACGAAGTTCCAACCATTTACGAGGTTCTTGTCAATGATGTCCCCATTGAAACGGCCATACTCAATACAGACGTGCCGGGCCTGGATCTCGTGCCGTCGCACCAGCGGCTTGTCGGGGCCGAGATTGAACTCGTAGGTATGATGGCGAGAGAACTCAGGCTCAGGAAGGCCCTTGAGGGCATAAAAACCGGGTACGACTATATCTTGATTGATTGCCCCCCATCCCTCGGCCTGCTTACGGTGAACGCCCTTGCGGCTGCCGATAGTGTGTTGATCCCGGTTCAGTGCGAATACTATGCCCTTGAAGGCCTTAGCCAGCTCCTGAATGCCATAGAGCTGGTCCAGAAGAACCTGAACCAGGATCTTGCGATAGAAGGTGTGCTTCTGACCATGTTCGACAGCAGGCTTAACCTCTCCCAGCAGGTGTTGGAGGAGACCAGACGCTTCTTTTCGACAAGAGTGTACAAGACGGTAATCCCCAGAAACGTTCGATTGAGCGAAGCCCCGAGTTTCGGCAAGCCCATTCTGCTCTACGATGTGCTCTGCTCCGGGGCCAAAAGCTACATGGATCTGGCGAAGGAGGTGATGGCAGGTGAGTAGGAAGGCCCTTGGCAAGGGGCTTGGCGCGCTAATCCCCGACACCAAGCGCGAAGCCGGGGAGGGTGACGGCAGGATAGTTGAGATCATAATCGATGAGATCGCGGCTAATCCCTATCAGCCGAGAAGCAGCATGAATGATGTCTCGCTGGAGGACCTCAAGGAGTCCATCAGCGAGAAGGGGGTGCTTCAACCGGTAATAGTGAGGCGTAAGTCGGGTCGCTTCGAACTTGTTGCAGGCGAGCGACGGCTGCGGGCAGCCAAACTGGCAAAGCTCAAGGCTATTCCGGCGGTTGTGAAGAATGTGTCTGATTCTGAAGCACTCGAGATAGCACTGGTAGAGAATCTCCAGCGCGAGGATCTGAATCCCATCGATGAAGCAAGGGGATACAGAGAATTAATCAATCGCTTCAATTTGACACAAGAGCAATTGGCTAAGAAGCTGGCCCGGGATAGGAGTACGATTGCAAATGTCCTGAGACTGCTCAACCTTCCCGAACAGGTCAGGCAGAGCCTGGAGGAAGGCAAGATCACGATGGGTCATGCGCGGGCTCTCTTGGGTCTTGAAGACGCCAAGCAGATTGATGGCGTGTTTCGTACATTGCTCCATAGGGGGCTCTCGGTGAGGCAGGTTGAGGCCCTGGTCAGGCGGAAGATCAAGGCCAGGACCAGGCGGAGCCGGAGTGCCCCGAGCGTGGATCCGGAGATCGGTAGGATCGAAGAGGATCTGATGCGGAAGCTGGGCACCCGCGTGAGAGTCCTGGCCCATGGAGGGCATGGCAAGATCGAAATCGAATTCTACTCGAACGACGACCTGACAAGAATATTGGAAGCCATAGGGTAGGAGCATGACAGTGCATTACAGGAGCTGGGGGGGAGTGGTGGACAAGCTGCGGGTGGTGTTCCGCCATCTGGGAGGGGGCTTCTCCTTCATAGTTGCCCCCCATGGCACCGGGACCACCGTGACCTTCAATCTGCCCGGGCGGCTGGTCGCTCTGCTCGTCATGCTGGTCGTTGTATTCGTAGCGGGCCTCGCCTTCATAGGCGTGACCTACACCAAGCTGGCATTCTTGGCCTTCGAGACCGGCCGGCTCAAGGCCGAGAACCGGGAGCTTCAAGTTCGCAGCCGGAAGATCGACCAACTCGAGCAGGAGCTAGTGCACGTAGAGCAGCTCAGGCGGGAGATTGAGGCTTGGGCCGGTGTCGCGTCCCAGGACACGGTCATCCAGGCCGAAGGCGAGCCGGCCCTCATGCCCAGGGTGTGGCCCAGGAGGTATACGTATGCTTTGCTGGAGGCCTACTACACCCTGAAAGGGGTGAAGTCGCCGGGCATGATTCAACCTGTGGTCGGCTGGGTGTCACGGCGCTTCACGACGCAAGCCGACGAAGGCCGCGGGCATCCTGGGATAGACATTGCGGCGTCCCAGGGCACTCCGGTAAGATCCGCCATGGATGGCGTGGTAAGGGCCGCCAGATGGGATGACATTTATGGTAATCTAATAGAGATCGAGCACAACGATTCGCTTTCAACGATCTATGGGCACAACGAGAAGATACTCGTAAAGGAGGGTGAGCATGTAACCAGAGGCCAGGTGATAGGCACGGTGGGTAACACAGGGAGGAGCACCGCGCCCCATCTTCACTTCGAAGTACTCCATAACGGTAAGCCGGATGATCCGGAGGCCTATGTGGTCTTCAGGAGCGAATAGACTCAAACCCCTGGATTGGAGGTAGGATGTCATGTTTGGGAAAGAGGGAACCGATCAGCAGGCGGCAATAAGCACGATTCTTGGCAGCGATTGCAAGTTCACCGGCGATGTGGAGGCCAAGGGAACGATTCGGATCGATGGCGAATTCGACGGCAAGATCGTCTCCGCCGATTCGGTGATCGTGGGCAACAGCGGGATTGTCAAGGGAGAGGTCCACGCCGCCCATGCCATGGTGAGCGGGACGGTGGAAGGTAACATATTCGCCAAGAAGAAGGTGGAACTTCAGTCGGGCTCAAGGCTGATAGGGGATGTCGAGAGCATCAGCCTTGTGATCGAGGACGGCGTCTTCTTCGAAGGCAAGTCCAAGATGCGGAAGGAAGGCGAAGCCTTCGTACAGAAACCCAAGGTGTTCCACAATGTGGAAGAGAAGAAGCAAGAAGTAGAACACGGGTTCAGGCCGAAAGAGAAGGTGAAAGAGCAGGGATAGAAGAGCAGGCGTATGCGGCTCAAGGTTTTCGTCTTTTTCCTCGCACTCTTCATTGCGACGACAGCGGGGCATGTCTACACCATCGACGGCAGTCTGAACTACATGGTGACCAAGTCGATAGGCCGGTATGGAACGCTTGAGATCCCGAAGTTCATGATGGCGGTGGAGGGAAAAGACGGCCGGCATTACAGCAAGCTGGGCATAGGGCAGAGTATTGCCGGCCTACCTCTCTTCTGGCTGGGAAGCCTCGTCGGCCACGCATCTTCGGACACTCCCGCCTTCAGGGCGTATAGCCGCGGCTTCACTATTCCCCATGGGGCCGACTCGATAGCGGCGGAACCCCAGACCCTCATACGCCTGAGCGATAGAGAAGGCGCGCCCCTCTTCTTCGTCACCTTGACCAATGCCTTCGTCGCAGCCTGGGTGTGTCTTGTCTTCCTGCTGATCCTCAGGCGGTTCGGCGTATCGGAGGGCGTCGCGCTAGCAGGAACGGCCGTCCTGGCATTTGCCACGCCCCTGTGGATCTATGCCAGAGACCTCTTCGGCGAACCTCTCTTCACGGCCTCTCTGCTCACGACCTTCTATCTGCTGAAGGGACCAGGGGGAGCGATATCCAACAAGCGTCTCATGTTCGGGGGAATGGCAACCTCGCTGGGGACGCTCACGCGGGCGAGCTTCATTCCACTGGCCGGTATCTTCGCGGCCTACCTGGTACTCGCTTCGCGGGAGAAGCGGCGGGGCCTTGATCAGGCCCTCAGGTATGTCGGTTTCTGCCTGCCCGGCATCGTGATACTCGCCCTTCTCGACCGCGTGAGGTTCGGAGGCGTGTTCACCACGGGGTACCATACGGCCTTCGACAAGGGCTTCTCGGTTCCGATCGCCAGAGGGCTTATGTGGAATCTCATGAGCCCTTACCGGAGCCTTTTCCTCTATGCTCCCGCAGTCGTGCTATGCCTCTTCGGCCTAAGGACCTTCGCGAGAAGACACCGGGCCGATCTCTGCCTTATCGTGGCCGTCACGGCCTATGTATTCATAATCTACAGTGCTTGGTGGGCCTGGCATGGTGGTTGGTGCTGGGGCCCGAGATTTCTGGTGCCCGTAATCCCACTGCTTCTCATCCCGGGTCTTGTAGCGGTCGACCAAGGCCAAAGGTGGCTTGCCGGCCTTGCGATTGCCCTGGGCGTGGCCGGTTTCGTGGTACAGCTGGGGGCGATCCTCATAAACTATACCGCCCTCTACGACTATTGGATCAAGATCGGCGTACTCGACTGGGCCGAGAAGAACATCCAGATGTTCTCACCCATAACGACCCACTGGAAGGCGGCCCTTGCAACTCCTCCTGCCGCCTACGATCTCTGGCTTGTGCAGGTCATGAAGGTGAGCAAGGCGCTTGGGCTTTCACTGGCGGCCGGGCTGAGCGCAGTTGCCATCGTCGCGGGAACAGGCATCCTGAGGAAGAGAGCGAAATCTCCATAGTGCCACCGTCCGTTGGCAACGGGCACCGCGGCACTTCATCTTGACAGGGCACCTTGCTGGTATGTCTCTGGTATGTCTGGTATGTAAGGTCTGCGTATGCCGCCGGCCCGCTTAAAGGCATTCGGTCCGCCGGTGGGCAGGCAGGCAACCGACTTTTCCGCTTGACTTCACCTGAAGGCCCGGATACAGTCCCCGCACAGAGTAGGGTGTGGCCATTTGCAGGCAGCAGACTGCACTCAGGCCCGGCCGTAAGTATCCTCAACTCTAAAGGGGCTGGACGCCTCGATGTCACTACGCGGAGGTGATTGTGATGGCACGCGGGTACCGTTTGGGAAAATGCGGATTGATCTTGGGTCTTATCGGGATTCTGCTCGGCACGGTCATGTTCGACAGCACCGAGGCCGGAGACAGACTGCGGCGCGTGGCCGTGAAACCTGTTCGGTTGGATCTGTGTTCGCAGCTCGAAGGCAGGGTGTGCAAATTGGACATCGATCCATCCACCTTCCCGGCGGGTACCTGTGATCCCGTCAAGACCGTAAACAACTTCACTCTACGGTTCAGGGGGGTTGATAACGACTACGAGCGCGAGGAATCCTTGTGGTTCTATACCCTGGAGTGGAACGGCGAGGCCCCCGGCCTCAGCCAGATCGCCATCGGAGTGGGAGAGTGTATAACCCGCCTCAAGGTTATCGACGGCTGCCCTGGCGGCTATTCGGTAGGCACTGATCCTGAGACGGGCATATACTCGATCTATTGGAATAACTTACCGACCATTCCCGAGATCCGCATCAGCTTTCTCGTAGATGGTATCTACGAGGCCGGCCAGATGCCTTTTGCGGTCAACAACAGCCCGGAGACCATCTGCGGCCTGATCTGCAAAGAAACCTGTGAGCTCAGGGTGACGTGTCCCCCGGAGATCACCGTGGACTGCCTCGATCCTACCGAACCGTGCTTCACAGGCCACCCGGTGATTGAGGGTACATGCCCGCCTTTCGATACTTCATATGCCGACACCGAGATACCGGGCACCTGCCCCTACAATTACACAATCGAGCGCACCTGGACGGTGACCGATGCCTCAGGGCTTGTCAAAGAG
>CAZRAU010000146.1:0-5674 GCA_964598025.1 uncultured bacterium | reverse complement strand
CCGTGTTTCTTCGCAGCGACAATACCCGCCCCGAAACTCATGTTGCCGTGCGTCAGCGTGGGACCGTCTTCGACCACCAATACACGCTTGCCTTTTATCAAGTCCGGGAAGTCGACACTCACGGGCGACTCGGCTTTCACTATCGTAGCCGCTGGATTCACTTCGCCCACAATTCGGACGAGCTCCTCGACGTTTTCCTTCGAAGCGGTATCCATCTTGTTGATCACCACGAAACCGGCCATGCGAAGGTTCGCCTCACCCGGATGGCTTGTCGTCTGGTGTTCCGGACGGTGCGGGTCCACAACCACTATGTTCACATCCGGTTTGTAGAAGGGCAGGTCATTATTGCCGCCGTCCCAGATCACCACATCCGCCTCGGCTTCAGCCTGCTCCAGTATGGCCCCGTAGTCCACCCCGGCATACACCACCCATCCCCTTGCTATAAGGGGTTCATACTCTTCTCGCTCTTCGATCGTACACTCATGCTTGTCGAGATCGGCTGCCGTTGCGAATCTCTGAACAGCCTGTTTGGCCAGATCCCCGTAAGGCATCGGGTGCCTCACAACGGCGAAGGTCTTACCCATACTCTCAAGAACCTCGCATACCCTGCGCGTGGTCTGGCTCTTGCCGGAACCCGTGCGCGTGGCACATACCGAGATTACGGGTTTCTTCGAGGCAATCCAGGTTGAGTGCGCTCCCAACAGCAGGAAATCGGCACCCGCTGCAATGACCCGTGACGCCTTGTGCATGACATCGATGTGCGGAATGTCGCTGTAAGAGAAGACCACCAAGTCTATCTTCTCACGTACGACTATCTCCTCAAGCTTGTCCTCTCCGAGGATGGGAATCCCATCCGGATAGAGCCCACCCGCCAGGGAAGCAGGATACGGTCGGCCCGTAATATGAGGGATTTGAGTAGCCGTGAATGCAACTACCACGTACTCCTCCCTGCTACGGAAGAAGACATTGAAGTTATGAAAATCCCGTCCGGCAGCCCCCATAATGAGGACTCTCTGCCTCGTCACTTTACACCCCCTTCGTGAGAACTTTCGATCAAGCGGAGACCAATCCTGTATGTCAATCCCCAAACCGGTAGGCCGCTACCGGTTGTCAGAGAGAAAAACTTCCCCGGGTTGAGGATCCTAAGCCTGTCGGTATCGTTCTTTATCGCTTCCAGATGCTTGCGTTCCTTGCCCAGCATGTTCTTTGAAAAAGGGCTGTTCCAGATACCCATCCCGTACGGCCGTCCCCCATACCGGATCGCCGCCAGGGATGTCCTCACCGTCAGCGGGACGTCACGAACAACCGGAGGCAGACCGCGCCTATCTATCAAGTAGCAGGTCATCACCAAGGCCAGCCCCCGGCCTACCACCTGAGTGTCCACCAGAATCCGGCCGCCGGAATCCTCCTTAAGAACCTCGATGAACCCCGCAAGACGATCTATGCCTACCAGTGCTTCCCCCGAACGAACAACGGTTTTCGCCGGACGGCGGGCAACATCCGTGAACCGGGTCTCAAAAACCTTGGGCGCGCCGTCATCACACCGCAGGTCCATTGCAGTGCGGCGCGCTAACCCTTTCAGATGGTCACCAAAAGCTATTATGTTGCTTTCCTTTCCCTCGAATAGCAATGCGAGCATGGGGTCGCATTCGCTCGAGGAACCGACATCCCTCATGAGTGCAGGAAACTTGCCCGACAGGAGCCTTAGCCCGAGAGGCGGATCATCCATGCGGGCAAGATCCCGCAAGGCCCCCACCACGTTCTCCACCGGACCCGGTCCCAGAACATAATGCGCACGGCTCTCGGGCTTCTTCTTAAGGCTGAAGGTCGACGCGGTGATGACCCCCAGCTGACCTTCCGTCCCGGTGAAACTCTCTATGGAGTATCTACCCCGGCCGTGGCCGGCACTGACCAGCAGGCCCGACGGCACTGCGACCTCAAGTGATTCCAATCTGGTGTGGAATCGTCCGTCGGCAAGTGTCCCCACACCGTAGCCACCCGTGCTTATCCAGCCGCCGACGGTGCCGCCAACTGAGTCCGGGGGATACGACCGCAGGCTCAGACCCTCGGATGCGGCCTCTTCCCGCAGCCGCTCCCATGTACAACCGGGTTCCACCGTCACCTTGTCTCTCTCTCTATCAATCGAGATCACTTTGTTCATCCTGGAAAGGTCTATCACAACCCCACCTCTGAGCGGGACGGCACCCCCGAGCCCCACACTGCCCAAGCCCCGGGGCACGGCCGGGGTCTTCTCCTCGATACAGACATCCAGGACATCCGCGACGCACCGGCCTGAGTCAGGGAACACGACCGCTATGGGCTTTCGTGAGAACATCTTCCGAAACAGGTCTCTCCGCGGCATTGCATCATGGCGGCAACGTTCTCTTTCACCCGCGCCTTCAGTGATCCGATCCCCATCGATACGCAGGCGCAGCGCATGGACTATACCCGACTTCCCCTGCCGGGGTGCACCGAGCCCCCTGCCCATGAAGCCTATCTTGCTCACCCGGCGGCCGATGGTTACGCCTCTCCGGCCGGGCTCTCTTTCGTTCCGACGTTCTCTGGGTACCATTCAATCAACCTGGAGTCAACCGGGCCGGTCAACGGATACGACTCTCACGGGCACATGAGAATCGTCCGTGACGGCGCTGCCCGGACGCCGTGTCAGGTGCCGCTCGTCGGGCCGTCCCCGTAGCGCCGAGCGATTTCCTTGAGCATCCGCTCCGTGGAGAAGTCGCCGTGCAGAGGGATTATCACAACGCGCCCCCCCGCTGCCTCAACCTCAGACCTCCCAACCACTTCACCGGGGGTATAGTCCGAACCCTTGACAAGTATGTCAGGCCTGAGCCGGGCAATGACTTCCTCCGGCGTTTCTTCCTCGAATATCGTAACGTAATCAACAGATCCCAGCGCCGCGAGAACTGCGGTCCGGTCTTCCTGGCGGACGATCGGCCGTCGTTCCCCCTTCAACCTTCTTACCGAGCTGTCACTGTTCACGGCAACAGCAAGCAGATCCCCCATCGCCCGAGCCTCTCTAAGGATCTCGACATGCCCGCGATGAAGCACATCGAAGCAACCGTTCGTGAAGACGAAGACCCTGCCGGACCGTTTGGCTTCACCGCGCACCCGAAGCAGCTCCTGCATGTCCACAACCCGACCCATATCATCCATCCATTGTTGGGGATCCACGATCTCTGAATGAATCCACAAGCGCTTGCCTTGAAACGGTGGCCGTGCCGAGATCCCGGATCACAAGGCCCGCCGCGTGGTTGGCGATATGGGCGGCCTCGTCCATACCCGCCCCTGCAGACAGGGCCAGCGTGAAAGCACAGATAACCGTATCTCCGGCCCCTGTCACATCGTAAACGCGGCGCGCGACAGTGGGAAAATGACTGTAGGCGCCGTCTTTTTGGAACAGTGACATGCCCTCGGCCCCGCGCGTAATCAGCAGGGCATCGGTTTGGAGCTTCTCGACTATCTTCCAACCGACATCCAGAAGGCTCTCCTCATCGTGGATTCTCATCCCCACCGCGCCTCCGGCCTCATACTGGTTTGGCGTGATCAGGGATACCCCCCTGTAATTCATGAAATGGGTTTCTTTCGGATCGACCGAGATCACCTTTTGCTGCGATCTCGCACGGGGTATGAGATTGTCCAGAAGGCCCTTCGTTATTACCCCCTTGCCATAATCGGATATTACGACCGCATCACATCGGCCGAGGCAGTCCATTACGGTATCCAGAAGATCTTTCCCAACCTTCCCTACGACCTCCTCCTTCGCCTCAAGGTCGGTCCTCACAACCTGCTGGTTGTGAGCGATCACCCTGGTCTTGACGGTCGTCGGGCGTCCCGGATCATGTACCAGGGTGCCGACCTCGATTCGCGCTTCCCGGGCCCTGGCTTCGAGTTCCTGCCCTGATGGATCCTCTCCAACGACACCTATCAATTCGCAGGATGCCCCAAGCGAGACTATGTTGTTGGCAACATTGGCGGCCCCACCCAGACGGCAGGTTTCCTCATGCACATCCACTATCGGGACAGGGGCCTCGGGCGATATCCTGGAAACCAGACCCCACACGTAACGGTCCAGCATGATATCACCTATCACCAGGGCGCGCATACCGCCTATGCGCTCCAGGATCTGCTCCAGCCGCTTCAGGGATAGTTCGGGCATTGTCTCCTGCGATCCGGTGGTTACCTGAAAAGGGCGCTCGCCGAGAGCGTTCTTCAAAGACCCTTCGGGTAACTATAACACCCTAATAGCCCCAGTCAAGGCTTTAGATGGTGCCTCGCGGGCCCTGACGCGCCCGACAAGCATAGGTTCGGGGCGGGGCAAGCGCCCTTGACACCCGCCCGGCATCAAATTAGAGTGAGAGGGGGTAATACACACTATGCGTTCAGCTCTGTTCTTGGCGATTCTGCTGGGCGTGGCAGGCCCCTGTCTCGGAATAGGCCCCATGCCCCGGACCGGTCTGCTCGAGAAGGCCGAACCGGTCTATTTCCGCATGCGGCCCGACATGATCGATGTTCCTCAAGTACCCGCCACCACAGGTCAGTCCGGAACATGCAGTGCCCTGGTCATTCTCCTGGATTTCCGGGACAAGGCGGCCGACCGGGACGGACACGATGCGGACTTCTTCGAGGACAAGCTGTTTGCGGATGCTTACACAAGCATGCGGGGCTACTTCGTGGAGAACTCCTATGGCCGTTTCATCCTGCGGGGAGACGTCTATGGATGGTTCCAGGCCGAGTGCAGGCACCAGGATTTCGTCAATCACGACCGGACAGCCGGGACAGCCGATGACTTCGGGCTGGATGTCTCTTCCGCCGCCGTGGATCCTGAGACATGCGAGTATCCGCTCAACGTCTGGGGGCTTGTGAAGCATGCAGTACTCCTGGCCGACGAGATGGTGGACTTCTCCACATATGACAATGACGGGCCGGATGGCATCCCGAACTCCGGTGACGACGACGGCTTCGTCGATGCCCTCTTCATTGTCCACTCCGGACCCGGCGCCGAGATCTTCGGCGGGATGATTCCCGGCGTGGACTACATATGGTCGATGCAATCCAGTCTGGAGTACTATAATCCTACCAAGGCCACCGTCGTGGATGGTGTCGGCGTGGGGCCTTTCGTGATTGTCCCCGAACTTGGAGAGATCGGCGTGTATGCGCACGAGTTCTGTCACCTGCTCGGGCTCCCCGACCTGTACGACAGCGAAACCGGAGACCCGGTCGTGGGCCCGTTCTGCCTCATGGATGAGGGTGCGTGGAACGGACCGATGGGCAAAGCCGGAAGCGTCCCCAGCCATCTCTCGGCTCCAATGAAGCTCCTTCTGGGGTGGGTGGATCCGAAGAAGGTCTGTTTGGGATGTGACGGAGTGGCTGAAGTCACCGGCGCAGAGATCGGTGCGCACGGCACTTCGTCCAGACCGTACCAGGTCCTGAGCAACCCCGGTGGGGTCGATTGGAGCGACCTGGGAGGCGGGATGGGCGAGTATTTCATACTTGAGAACAGACAGGCCGGATCCGCCTACTATGAGTCGTACTTGCCTGCTTCAGGTCTCCTCATCTGGAAGGTGGATGAGAGCAGACCCGACAACAACGATCCTTCAAGAAGGTTGGCCGAGATAATCCAGGCCGATGGCCAGGTGGTGGATCCCCAGGCCCCGGG
>CAZRAU010000145.1:0-5705 GCA_964598025.1 uncultured bacterium | reverse complement strand
GCGCTCGGCGCCCATCTTCGTGGTTTCGGGTCTTCCGGCCGGCCCCCGGCCGCATTCCTATCCAGCCTTGCCTCGGAACCTAAAAGCTTTGACAAGGGACCCAAATATGTGGTAGAATAATGTCAGGAGCGGGGGAAGTGTGCCGCTCCATAAGTGTATTCAGGAGGTAAGACGCGGTGAAGAGGCGCCTCTTTTTGATAATGGGTTTCGCTACTTGCTACGTTTTGCTAATAATGATGTCGGCTCAGGCCTCAACCATCACGAAAGACATAGCGTTGCCCAGGCCGATGGTTACCACGGACGGCGATGTTTCCAGCGTTACGATTTCGGGTCTTCCGGCTGTAGCCAATGCGGGTGAGCCGCTGCTTCCTGCCTATGGCCTTAAAATCCTGCTGCCCCAGGGCGAGGAGATCATCGCTGTTACCGTGGATGCTCCGCTGGAGCAAGAGATACGCCTTGACATGCCCCTGAAGTGGGCCCAGCCCCAGTCGCCCCTCAGCGCGGTCGGACCCTACGAGCGGATTTCGGCAGAGCCGGGAATCTATGCGAGCGGCAGCCCCTTTCCCGATGTGAGGGCGGTTCATGTGACCACCGAAACCTACCGGGGATATGACATAGCTTTCTTGAGAGTCTATCCGGTGACCTACGTGGGCGCGACCCGGACCATCTTCTATGCTCCCCGAATGAGTGTGCGGATCGAGACCGCTCCTGCGGCGGGAAGGGCATTTCGTTCGGCGGCCACCTTGAGGGCGGGGTATGAGAAAGACATCGAGGAGGTCAAGCGGATCGTGGATGAGTCATCCGCCATCTCGTCCTATGTGGCCCGCGAGCGGATGCCTTATCTCGGCGCCTCCATTGCCAACCCGGCAGATACTTACCCTTATGTGATAATCACGCATGTAGTGTTCGATTCGACGTTCCAGCCTCTCGCCGATCACCGGACGGCCATGGGGCTCCGGACCAAGATAGTGCGCACGGGCACAATCAGCACTCAGTATGCCGGTGCCGACATTCAGGAGAAGATCAGGAACTTCATAAAGGATGCCTATCTCAACTGGGAAACCGAGTATGTGCTCCTGGCGGGCGACGACCAGGTGATTCCGCACCGAGGCCTCTATGCCGACGCGGGTGGTGGCTATGAGGACGAAGACATTGCTTCCGACCTCTACTTCGCCGCTCTGGATGGAACCTGGAATGACGACGCCGACACACTCTGGGGCGAGCCTGGGGAGGCGGATCTCATTCCTGAGGTCAGCATTGGTCGCGCCTCGATTGCCACGCAAACCGAGGCCAACAACTTCATCAACAAGCTCATAAAGTACGAAGACTCGCCGGTCGCCGGCCAGATAAAGGTCGGCCAGATGGTCGGGGAGCTTCTCTGGAGCGATCCTACCTGGGGTGGGGATTACAAGGACGAGATAAAGGACGGCGCCTCCACAAGCGGATACACCACGGTCGGTTTTCCTCCGTCCTTTACGGTGCACACGCTCTATGACCGTGACATAGACCCCGACAGATGGGACAAGGAGGATTTGATCCCTCTCCTAAACGGCGGGAGACACCTGGTCAACCATCTGGGCCATTCGGATGTTACCTACGGTCTCCGTATGTACAACAGCGATGTGGAAACGCGCTTCACCAATGACGGCGAGTCCAATCAGTATTTCATTCTCTATACCCAGGGCTGCTACTCCGGGTCGTTCGACAACCGCACAGCCAGTGGATCCTATCTCGATGATTGTCTCGGTGAGCACTTCCAGTACATCGAGCACGGGGCTGTGGCCTTCATCGGCAACACGCGCTATGGGTGGGGTCAGCACCAGAGCACGAACGGGGCGAGTCAGCACTACGACAGGCAGTTCTTCGATGCCGTCTTCGGCGAGGACATCACCATCATAGGCAAGGCCAACGATGACTCCAAGGTGGACAACATACCCTTCATCGATCTCGGCCCCAATAGGTGGGTCTACTACGAGCTCGTTCTTCTCGGCGACCCCGCGATGGATATCTGGACCGATACGCCGGGCTACCTTACCGTCACCCTGCCCGATGTCATCTATGTCGGTGATAATGAGATTGCGGCACACGTGACCGGCGGCGGCAATCCTGTGGCCGGGGCCAGAGTAAGCATATACGACACCGACAGCTATAACTACGGCTACTCGGGAACGACAGGCGACGCCTTTGTCGATCCGCTTGCCAGCCAACCGGGATCTCTGCTGGTGGCCGTGCGTGCGCATAACTTTTATACCTGTGTGGATACCGTCCCGGTCGTCACCCCCAACCATGCCTTGGTGGTAATTGACGCTTTTACCGTGGATGATGATGGGGGTGGGGGAAGCCTCGGCAACGGCAACGGCCTTGCGGATGATGGGGAAACCCTGGAGACTGTGGTTTCACTCAAGAACGTCGGCCAGGACTCGGCCTATTCGACGTGGGCGCTTCTGGAGACCGCCGACCCATACGTCACCGTCCTGGACTCGGCCGGAAGCTACGGCCATATAGCACCAGAGAGTACGGTCACCCCGGGCTGGGACTTCCGTTACGAGATCTCACCCTCGGTCCCCGACAGCCATTCGGTGTTGTTCACTCTGAACATCTCTCACGGCGATACCTCATATGCCAAACACTTCTCCGTGATGGCCAGCGCGCCGGTGCTCAAGATAGCGGACGTGGTGACAGCCGACACGCTTTACGGCAATGCAGATGACTGCATAGAGCCGGGAGAGACAGTCGAGCTTGCGATCACGTTTGAGAACCGGGGCTCCGGTGAAGGCGAGGGCGTGAGAGTGGTTCTTACGGCGGCCGACCCTTATGTTACCTTGGAAAGCGATAGCGCCTATGTGTCAACCATCATCGCCGGTGGAGATGGCATACCCGAGCCCGCGTTCGTCCTCAATTTTCTCCCCGACTGCCCTGAATTCCACCAGGTCGAGCTTGTGGTGGAGATCGTGTTCGCAAATGGCAGGCAGGCCTTTGACAGCCTCGTTGTCTCCGTCGGCGGATCGCTTGAGGACGATATGGAAAGCGGCTCGCCTGACATGATGCATATGGATCTAATGGACGGCTACGTGGATGAATGGCACCTCGAGAATTACAGAAACCACACATCGGGCGGAGCCTATGCTTGGAAATTCGGGGGGAGCGGCTCGACCCGGTATAGCGATCTTGCGCATGGCGTCCTGGTGACCCCGGAGCTTTGCCTGGGGCCCAACGCCACGTTTACCTTCTGGCATTACTGCCGCGCCGAAACCATGAACGCCACCTATGCCTGGGACGGCGCCATAGTCGAGATGTCGATGGACGGCGGTGACTCGTGGTTCCAGATAACGCCGGAGGGGGGCTATCAGAAACTCATATACCCCAACTCCGACAGTCCATTCGACCCGGGCACGCCCTGCTTCGCCTGGACGACCGATTGGACCGAGGTTGAGTTCGATCTCTCGGCCTATGAAGGCAGTGCCAGGATAAGATTCAGATTCGGCTCCGATGCCTACTCCGGGTTTGAAGGCTGGTACATAGATGACATCAACGTGACCGACGATCTGGCTTCCGTCGATGTGGACGAGCGGGATCTCGAGGTCATCCCCGCGGAGTTCGCTCTGCACAGGGTGAGCCCCAATCCCTTCTCCAGAAGCGCGGTACTCTCCTTTGACGTGCCTCGCACATCACGTGTGGTGATCGACCTCTTCGATGTCAGGGGTCGGTTGGTGGAGACCCTGGCCGATACTGTGACCAAGCCGGGGCGGTACGCTCTGACCATAGGTGAGAGCAGCGGCTTGCCGTCAGGGGTCTACTTCCTCAAGATGGCGGCGGGCGGCTTCAGCAATACCCAGAAAGTCGTGGTCATAAAGTAGAACGCGGCCGGACGAGCAGGCGGTGATCCAAGCCGGATTGGGTGAGTGAATAGGGCAAGTGGTGCGAATAATCCGGCAAATCATTGTCAAATCCCCACAAAAAGAGCTTGACAAGATTCGCAAAGTTTGGCAAAATTCTTACCAAGTTGTGTGAACTCCAGGGGTGATCTCGGGATAGGCCCGTGTCCTGGCAAGATACACCAAGCGAATGGATGAACCGGTTGCATCGCAAGTGGATATAGATGCGGGGCACGAACTGAATATCCTGAAGAACAAGACTTCGACCATGTTATCCTGGGGCGCGTAGGTTCAGGGTGAGTGAGGCTTTTGCCTCGAGCGAAGATGGAAAGGTGGGGTGCGAACCCCACCTTGTTTTTTTGCCCTCGCGATAGGCTGCCGGTAGCCCTCACATCATCGGTGAGAGCGCGCCCGGTGTTGCGATGGCTTCGCTGCGGGTAGTGTCCCAATTTGATTTCTCCCCACAACCGAGTGGAACATGGCAGCTCTAAAGGTGTCTAAGCTAGTGGACGATAGATAGAAAGAGAAGGTGAAATACATTGACAAGTCGTTGGAAGTGTGGTAATTTACATATGCAAGGAAGCGACAGGCTAAGTGTGAGATTGCTGAATCTTTTCCAGCATGTTTTTCGGCGCGGAGGTGCTACCATGCCTAAGCAAGTATGTCCAGGGCAGCCAGCATCCTTGAATCTACCAGAGAAGTATGCGGGGCAGTGGGTTGCCATCAGTGGTGATAAGGTAGTCGGGGCAGCCCCGACCATAGACAAGGCATTTGCCGCTGCATCTGAAAAGGGTGAAAAACACCCTAAGATGGTACATATCCCTGACCGCGCCGAACACCTCTTCTTCTAGTTCTGTGGAATTCGACTACACAACCTTGGTTCAAGGTGGCCGTCCCCGTCCCTATCTTGAGATAAAGATCCGCCAAGCCGGAGGCACCAACGAGTTTGATTTCTACGGCATTGTCGATTCGGGCGCGGATTCGACAGCCTTTCCCTTTGGCGCAGCTATTCTAATCGGTTTGACAGATTTGTCTAAGTTTAGCCAAGAGGACTGCGGCGGTGCTACGGGCGAAACCACAGGATATGTACAGGAAGCAGAGATATGTGTGCTGGGCACTTGGTATCGGTGGAAGATCACGTTTCTGCCCGAGCTTAATGACAATGCCCTATTGGGCCGCGCGGATTTCTTCCGAGTGTTTAGGGTCGGATTCGATGAGCTCGCCCAAAAGTTCGACATTACACCTCACGCATCGAATGATTAGATCCCAACCCCACTAAGCAAATCCTCCATTGTCCAGGGGCGGTTGGCGATCCCCGCCCGCATAGCAGGAGTGACCCCTGTGGTTCTGGGAATCCAGCAGAAGTTGTAAGAGATATTGTCAAATGTTGTGGATGACTTTTTTGAGGACGCATCCTTCGATCCCCTTCACGCTGCCTGCTGCATGATCCCATCGACGAACCGGACCCCTTCGATCACCTTGAAGATCAGATGGTGACTGTTAAGTCGCCGCCAGTGCTTCTCGGCCTCGGCGGCCAACTTGTAGACCATTGTGAGTGTAGCGGTCCGGGAGCCGCATCCCTTCGTCCTCTTCGTCCGGTGCCTGACCGTGGCGAAGGTCGACTCGATCGGGTTGGTGGTGCGAAGATGTGGCCAGTGCTCGGCCGGGAAGTCGTAGAAGGTAAAGAGCACATCCTTGTCTTTCCTCAGGCACTCGCAAGCACCGGGAAACTTCACCCCATAGAGACTCAGGAACTCATCATACGCCTTCAGGGCATCATCCCGCGTCTCGGCCATGTACATGTCCTGGATCCGCTGCTTCGCCTTGGAT
>CAZRAU010000144.1:0-5738 GCA_964598025.1 uncultured bacterium | reverse complement strand
TTGCAGGATGGTAAACACCTGTCTGCTTTGTTGCGCTCGTTTTCGGTCACTTCGGCGTATGCAACTATACGCCTCGCTCCTGAAGACTTCGCGCGCCGCGCATCCGACCCTTGCTTACCGGCCTGGGTTGCAGGATGGTAAACACCTGTCTGCTTTGTTGCGCTCGTTTTCGGTCACTTCGGTAATCAAAGCGCCGGTCGACGGGCGCCTTAATCAGTGAAGATCCATGGACCGTATATTGTGTGAATCGTCGAGCCACCCGGCGAATCCCAATAATTGACATGGGGTGCCGATGTGTGTTAAGCTTAAGCAGGTTTGAAATACCAAGGGGGGTTCTTATGCGCTTTTTGCGAACGGTGTTGGCAGGCTTAGCTCTTTGCCTTGTGGTGGCATCTCAAGGGCTGGCGCTGGACCGGCTCATCACGGTGGAGGACGCGGATCTGGCGGTGACCAAAGATGTTGTCGCATCCCTGGAGGCCCTCGGTGTCAGGGTCAAGATCGTCATACCTCCCCATTTCATAATCGCCGATGTACCCGTCAACGCTGAAGGCAGGGTCATGGCTGCACCAAAGGTAGTCGGTGCCTACGCCGAGAAACTGGACCCGGAGAATTTTGCGCGGTTCGGCGGCGCCGCTCGCCACATAGTGACCGCTTGGAACAACGTCTACATGGGTGAGTCGCGTCAGGCGGGTTTGGATGAGGCTCCGAGCCCGGGCCATCTTCCTCTTGTAAACGACGTGATATATGCCGACGGATCCGGTGTGCTGATGAAGCCGCCGGGAGCGAAAGCCCTTGATACCAGTGAGTTCATGTTAGGGACGGTCACTCTGGCAGTGGTACTCGCCGAGAGCGACGGAAGTGTGGATCCGGAGAGCGAGGACTGGACGCAGACCGAAAAAGACAACGTAACCAGCGAGATCATCAATGGTCTGAATTGGTATATCGATAAGGCCAAGTGGCGGCCCCTTACCTTCTACACGGTTTTCGAGTACGATGTACCCACCGGCTATGAGCCCATTACGCGGTCCTCCTCTCAGGACGATATGTGGATTGACGATTGCCTGAGCTACCTGGGTTACCTCGGGTCTCAGGCTTATGTCGTCGCCCTGCGGCTTACCATGGACACCGACTGGGCCGTCGTGAACTACATTGCAGACAGCAGCAATGATGCCGACAACTGCTTCAGTGACGGGATGTTCGCCTATTCCATGCTGGGCGGTCCGCAGTTCGTCATGACCTATGGAAACGACGGATGGGGCATCTCCAACATGGATGCGGTAATGGCCCATGAGCTATGTCACTCCTTCTATGCTCTGGACGAGTACTCCTCCGCCGGGGTGGCTTGCACCCAGACTTCAGGCTACCTGGCTGCGGAGAACCAGAACAGCGCGTACCCTTACGCCGGTGCATGCGATCTAAATGCACCGTTCTGTATTATGAGGAGTGTGGCACTCGGGTCTGCACAGATCTGTGCCTGGACCAAGGGACAGATTGGCTGGTGGGATGCCGATAACGACAGCATCTGTGATGTGAACGACACCTATCCGGAGACCGAGCTCTATGCCCACGCGGACCCCTGTAGCACCTTCACGCCCGCTTATGCCGGATCGTGCTGGGTCGGTTATCTGACCAACCAGAATCCTCTGGGCGAGGGCCATGAGATCACCCTGAACCGCATCGCCACGGTGGAGTACCGGGTGGATGGAGATGATTGGTATGAGGCCATTCCCAATGACGGCGCGTGGGACGAAGGCAAGGAAGGCTATAATTTCACCACGGCTCCTTTGTCTCAAGGCCAGCACGTCATAGAGGCCAGAGCGATACAGACCTTTGGGAACTTCGATACCACCTACGCCGTGGATACGCTGACGGTCGACCCCACCTCAGGTGTCGATGTGGCCGGGATCGCATACGGGCTGCAGGTGGCGCCCCATCCCAATCCCTTCGGGCCACAGGTCGAGCTGAGGTTCAGCGTGCCCGGTGAGGAAGGGAAGGCGGTCGCCGTATCCATGAGCATATACGATGTCCGCGGCCGGGAAGTCGCGCGGTTGATCGACGGGGTGCTGAGTCCCGGGCCGGGCGAGATTTCCTGGGGCGGCACCTATGCGAACGGCAGCGCTGCGCCCAGCGGAATCTACTTCGTCGACCTGCGTGCAGGGAAACACAGGATTGTCAGGAAACTGGTGATGGCGCGTTAGGTCCTCACAATAGAACTTGAAATAGATATGCCCTTGTGATACAACGCTCGCCAAGGTATGTTCATACGTATTGGTGGTACAGAAGCACTCGTTTCCATTTGCTGGGAGGTCGTTATGAGGTATCGTGCGTTTCCGGTGATCGCGCTCGTGCTGGCTCTGTTTGTTCCCGGTTGCAGTCATGACGGCATCATCGCTCAAGGCGGTGATTTCTCGCTGACGGTGGAGCAACTTCGCTTCGAGATCACCAATCTGGGCCCTTCCTCCCGTTATGAGGACAGCTATGATGGGCGCTACGCTGTGGTCATGAACCTGGCGGCAAGGAAGTTCCTGGCGGACGAGGCGGAGCGGTTGGGCTATGGTGGCGAGGGCGTGCAGGAGCTCGTTGCTGCTGCTGAAAAGACGGCTTTAGCTGACATCTACCGGCGGTGGAAGATCGAGAAATCGATCATGCTGCCGAGGGTAAAGACCAAACCGTGGATCGAGAAGCTTGACCGGCGGCTCCATGTCAAGGACCTGGTGTTTCTGGTGTATCCGGTTGCCGAAGAGGCCCTCCGCGATCTGAGAGCCGGCACCCCCATCAGTGCCCTCGAGGAAGCTGCATTGGAACGCGATGATATGCGGGTAGTGGACATGGGCTGGGTAATCTGGAAAGACCTGACGCGCGATGTCGCAAACATCGTTTTCAGGCTTGGCGCGGGAGAGGCAAGTGAAATAGTCTCTGCCGGCGATGGGTACCACATCTTCCACATTGCCGAGGACACACCGTTCGGGATTAGCCTGGAGGTTCTCTCCATAAGGTCGAAGCGCTTTGTCAAAGCGATGGAAGAGGAGAGGAAGGAGATGCAGCTGCAGGACGAGCTCCAGTCCAAGTACGATGTGCGCTTTCTTGAGAGCGGGCTATCCGACGGTCTGAAAGCCTTCGCCGTATCATTTGCCGGGGAGCGCCCACCGGACTCACTGATGGCCGGCGTGATAGCTATGTACCCGGAAAGAAAGGTGACTGTCGGCGATGTCTTCACACTGTACTTCTCGCTGCCTGCGGACAGCCGCCCATATGTCGGCGACTACCATAGCCTGCGCACCCTGGCCCTGGAGTTCCTTATGCCGGAGCTCGAGGCGCGTGCCGGGTATGACATGGGTCTATACAGGGACAGGGAGGTGCGCTTTGCAGGTAGGACGGCAAGAGAGGACTATCTTGTTCCCCGCGTGGAAGACTACTTCAGGAGCCAGGTGGAGATAACGCCCCAGGAAATAGCGGATTACTACGAGGAGCGCAAGGACGACCTCGCAGACCCGGCGCGCTACAATATCCGCAGGATTGTGGTGGGCTCGTTGGAAGCGGCGACCCAGGCGCGCAGGCGCGTGCTGCTTGGGGCCGACTTCGCGGAAGTGGCAATGCAGGTTTCCGAGGACCCGCGGACTGCCCAGCAGGGTGGTGATCTGGGCTGGATCACTGTCGGGATGGTTGCGGTCTATGACTCGGTACTGGTGGGCATGGAGCCGGGGGACGTCAGCGCTCCTTTCCAAACCTATTCAGGTGTGGAGATAATCAAGCTTGAAGAGAGGAAGCCGCCGCGGTTGTTGGATCTGGAGGAAGCCGTACCTCGAATAAAGATGTACATAACCAATACCAGGGCCAATGAGATGCTGTCCGATTTCGTGGCCCTGAAACATAAGGAAGTAGGGTTCACCCTGAATGAGGAACTTCTGCGGAAAGTGTGGCTCCCGGAGCCCGGGTACGCACCGGCCGAGCATGAGGAAGTCGAACCGGGTGAAGAAGGGCCGGCCCCTCCGCTGCCTAAGATCGGCTGATGCTACTGTTAGCGACCGATCCGTTGTCTGAGTAATTCGATGTTCTTTCGGGCAGTCGGATTGGCGGGGTTCACCTTGAGAGCTCGCTGCCAGAGATCCAGTGCTTGCTGATCTGCGCCCTGCTTCGCATAGATCACCCCTAGGTTCACCAGGGACCTCTCGTGATCCGGCACCTCGGCCAGGATGCTCTCATAGATTTCGCGGGCCTCGTCGAGCTTCTCCTCGTTCTGTAGGATGGCGGCCTGATTGTACCTAAGCCCGATTTCCTTTGCCGATCCCGGAGTCACTTGATCGAGTAAGCGGTGGGCGTCCTGGTCTCTGCCCTGGCGCGTATAGATACCTGCCAGAGCCAGAGCCAGATCGGAGTTCTCAGGCTGGAGTTCGATAGCTTTTAGGTAGGATGCCTCTGCTTGGGTCAGGTCGCCCATCGCGTCGTAAAGGCTCCCCAAGTTGGCGTGGGTCCTCCAGTTTTGGGGATTGAGCTCCAGCTCTTCCCTGAAAGCCAGGATGGCGGCCTCGGTGTTGCCGGCCTGCCTTTCGATTGACCCGAGCACATTGTGTGAGTCCTCGAGATAAGGGGCGGCATCAATGGCGTTCAGGATGGCTGTTCTCGCTGCGTCAAGGTCTCCCAGAGAGAGATAGAGCATCGCCAGGGCTCTGTGGGCCGTGGCCTGCCCGGGAGCTATCTCCACAGCCTTTTCAAGATAAGCGGCCGCCTCCTCGCTCCGGCCTCGCTTCATCTCCATGAGACCCAGCTGCTCGTAAGCTTCCGCCCACCTTGGGTTGGCCTCGAGCGCTTCTCTGAATTGAACGGCTGCGAGGTGTTCCTGGTCGAGCTCCAGGTAAGCCTTGCCCATCTGGGTATAGGACTGTGCCAGATTCGGGAGCGGGATGCCCGCCGGGTTCAGATTGACCAGGAGGGCCGCCCCGGCAAGGCCCAGCAGACTCAGGATGATCCGCGTTTGCTTCCGTCCTCTGATCAAATCCACTGCTTGGGAGACGGCACCACCTGCGAAAACGCAGAGCACGGGCACGACCGGGGCCCGGTATCTCGAGCAGACAAAGAAGGCCACGGTCACCACGAAGTAGGTGGCAAGGAACATGTAGGGGAAGTACATTCTCCGCCAGCTGGGGAGAAGGGTAAACACCCCCACCAGCGCCAGTGGTGCCACCACCCCGAAGTTGACGACGGGATTTCTGAGTACCCTTGAATGGAGGCGGAAGAAATTGTAGTCTTGGTTGTTCGGGAACTCCAGTGACCCCCAGAAAAGGGCCATCTTCCCAAGCAGGAGTCCGGCGAACCGGCCGGGCTCGCCGGTCATGAACCGCACGGCCCGTCTTTGCCAGTATGCGGACACCTCCGTATATGAAGGCTCTCGCCCGAGTTCCTCGCGCGGAATGGCGATCTGATCCCTGTACCCGCCCCACCAGTCTTTTCTGATCTCGGGGCTGGTGGCACTCCACCCGTCGGCTGCGGGGTTGTTGCCGAGATATAGATTCAGGCCGCCTTGCCAGACCACCGGAATGAACTCTCCGGAAACCGCGTAGTTATGAATAGTGACCGGCGCTATGGGGATTACGATTCCGGCCGTCAGCAGAGCAGCAGCGACCGCCTTGCGCCGGGAGAAGGCAAGGGCCCCTGCCAGGGCGGCCGGAAGGAGCAACACTATGGTCGGGCGGGTTATCAGCGCCAGGCCGAGAACCAGCCCCCCGAAGAACCAGTACTTC
>CAZRAU010000143.1:0-6031 GCA_964598025.1 uncultured bacterium | reverse complement strand
TCGACGACATAGGCTACGTCCAGCAGGATCGCGACGAGATGGAGGTGCTCTTCACCTTCCTCTCCGAGCGCTACGAGCGCAGGAGTCTCATGATCACCTCCAACCTGGTCTTCAGCCAGTGGGACAAGATCTTCAAAGACCCCATGACCACGGCTGCGGCCATAGACCGGCTGGTGCATCACTCGGTGATCCTGGAGTTGGACAACGAGAGTTACCGGGCCAAGCAGGCGCTGAAGCGCCAGAAGACCGGCTGAAAGGGGGGTGTTGGGATATGGCTTGCCTCGAAATCGTCGATCCTCGGCGATCCTGGGAGCTCGCTTTTCCGTCGCCGGCCCCGGATGCTACCCGATTCGGCCCTCGGCGAGGAAATCTCAAGAAGGTGATGCTTGCTTACAAAGCCGTAGCGAGGCTCTGAAAAGCGTGCTGCCCATCGGGACGGCGGCAAGGGGAAGAGAACCACCATTGCTGACGACAACTACAGACAACGGGGGGCTCAGACCCAGAACCAGGGAAGTCTCATTGTCGCCAGTAGGGAAATGGAATTGTCGTTGACAAAGGCTATCCCAATCCGTGTCGGTACCAGTTCCATTGACCCGGATGGAGCGGGCATACCTCGCCCTCAATGATGCACCGAATCTGCGGTGCCCGATAGCGAAGGGGAAGCGGGATTCCGCACAAATCTCCGCCATCCAGCCGTCGAGAGGATAGACCAATTTCCACTTCCATCCCTCATCGTCTCCTTGGAAGCCTGCCTCACCCAGGCTGTACCATACCGATGGCTCCAGCCTTAGCTCGAGTTCGCTGAGCACCTTGTGCATGGTGCTGGAAGCTGCCATGTCGGGTGAAAGCAAGAAGATGAACGCAGAGGTGAGACCTACTACCCAGGCGCCCATGATACGTCCAGAAAAAATGTGCGTCGTATTCATGGCCGGTTTCCCGCTGAACCCGGAGGCTGCAAGACAATCTCCATCGCCGATACTTGCTCCGCCGGAGCTTGGTTATTCAAGCATACGGGTGCGGCAACCACGTGTCAACTCACAAGGCGCGTGGGTAACCGCACCCGCACAAACAGGGTCCGTCGTGACCTCTTCACTCAGACATGGCACACGTCAGACAGTGAATCAAGCGTGCGCTTGAACCATGCGCAAATGCACCCGTGCGAACCTTCTGTCCAATCACTGATACATGCCCTTCAGCTCACCCCATGTAACGTTGACGGGCTGCGGTTGGTCGTCCTTCGGCGGGCGCTGGTAGTCTAGCTCCTCTTCTCCCATGTTTCCGGGGTTCACTGCCGGGCTTGTCACCGGGAGAGCATCACCCCCACCGAATGTAAGAAGCAAGCTAATGAGGAGCTGAATCATTAGCATCTATATCGCCCCCTCTCACGTCGGTAGAATCGCAAGGGTGATGCCAGCGCCTCCGGCCGGGTGCAATCTTCTTAACACCCGGTGCACCAATGACCTCGGGGTATCTTCACAGGGCCACAACCGGACGCTCTCCTGCCGAATTGGGTACTCTACGCCCCAACTGGGTCATATTGTCCCAGGTTGTGTAACCAGGATCCCGTTCGGACGGCTGTGATCCTAAGCGGGTACGGCGTCTCCACGGCTATTGATCACCGCACAAGTAATGTCTCATTTTGGGCACAGAGATAGTGGTGATGCCTCGATGAAGGAGCGAAGCAGCAGTTGATCGTCAGCAATGCCGCGGATATGACGCTCCGCACGCACGAAGAGCTCTTGGACATCGCGAGGGGCATAGTCGGCCAGGGGATTCATCTTAAGATAGGCCCAGAAGGCCTCCACGGGGTTCAACTCAGGGGCATATGGAGGCAGGAGGGCTGAGTGGATGGAGTGATTGCGGCGATGGATTCTGGACCATACGGATCGATGCACGTTCAGCCGGTCCCACACGATGAGGATTGGACTGCCGAGTTGACGGCGAAGTTGACGAATGAAACTCAGCAAGTTGCACGTGACGACGTTCTCCTTGGGCAAGAGACGAAAGCAAAGTCCCACCTTGCGTCTCTTGGGCGAGACCGTGATGGCTGCAATCATGGAGATGCGTTCGTGGGAACGCGTCCGTTGATAGAGGATGGGGGTCTGACCAACCGGGGCCCAGGTGCGACGCACCAGGGGAGCCATGAGGAGCCCACTCTCGTCGAGAAACACAAGCGAGGCCTTCAGTCTCTTGGCGTTTTCTTTACCCGGGGCCACTCGTTGCGCACCCAAGTGCGAATCGCCACCTCATCTCGTTCCCGCGCCCGGCGCTCAGGCTTCTGAGGGCTGAACCCCAGGGAACGCAGGAGGCGGCTGATGTGGTTGGCATGATACGACACCCGGAAACGGCGGCGGATGAGATCCACAACCCACCGGCCCGTCCACAGATCAGTGGGATATCCGTAGGCGGTTGCACCTTCCATGAGTATACCGGCAAGTCTCTTGCGCTCCTCGCCGCTCAACTTATGAGGCCGGCCAGGAACGGGCACCGGTGCCAGGCCTTCCATCCCATGGTCACGATACGCTGCAAGCCAGCGATGCACCGACCGACGGTCCACACCCAACTGCTTGGCTACCTCGCCAGGGCCAATCCCTTTGTTGAAAAGACTAACAGCTTTAACTCGCCGCCGCTCGAGGGTTCGAGCATCTCCATATGGTCTCATGTCTCACCTCCATCGAGGAGTATGAGACATTAATTATACGTCTGTCAATAGCTGTAGGACACTCTCGGGGAAAACCTCGTTGTGCGTGGCATCCATCCGGTGTTTGGGCTGCTTGACGGAGCGGGGACGGATATGTTAGTTATTGATTGTCTATGATCAGCAGGCGAGGATGGCCATGTACAGGATAGAAGGGACCTCAGACACCGAACTTTCCAGGATAGCGCGGGCCGATCTTGCCAGGCTCTGCTACACGTGCGGCATCTGCGTGGGTGACTGCCCGGCGGCGAGATTCTCCGACGACTTTAATCCCCGACACATCTTTCTCAAGGTTTGCCTGGGTATAGAGGACGGTCTTGTGGGCGAGGCTTCGCCGATATGGAAGTGCACGACCTGTTACACGTGCTATGAGAGGTGCCCTGCGGGGGTGAAACCCCTCGATGTCATTCTGGCACTGAGGAACTTAAGCTACGGCCGGGATTCATGCCCCGAGGGGGTGAAAAACGTGAGAGCCAGTGTGCTGGCCGGCGGCATGGTAGGGGTGCCCACCCAGCGGGTGAAGGATCTCAGGAAGCAGCTCCGACTGCCCGACCTGCCCGATGAGGATGTGGGCACGGAACTCAAGGAGATTTTGGGTGAAGCCTGAAGGCCTAGCGGCTCAGTACACTTTCTTCCCGGGCTGCCTGGCCCGCTTGAAGCTCCCCCAGGTGGAGCGATCGGTAAGACTGGCCCTGACCGGTTTGGGGATCGGACTTCGCGATGAGCCTCGCTTTACCTGCTGCCCGGATCCGGTGGTTTTCCGGTCAGCATCGAGAAGAGACTGGCTTACGCTGGCTGCCCGAAACCTGTCTCTGGACTCAGATCTCCCCATCGTCACTCTGTGCCCGGGGTGTGCTTCCTCGCTGTCGGAGGCCGGGCATCTGCTATCTCATGACACCGAGGCGCGGCAGGCGGCGGAACGGAGCCTCAGCCGGGAGAACATAAAGCTCCGGATTCCCGAGGTTTCGCATTTCCTCAGGCTTCTGACCGAGATCGCCGTGATGGAGAAGCTAAAGGACGCTGTCTCTGCCGATCTTTCCGGCATTAAGGTAGCATGCCACTATGGGTGTCATCTTGTTCGCCCCTCGGAGGCGGTGCATTTCGATGATCCCGAGAAGCCCACGTCCATGGATACGCTGGTGGCGATCTTGGGTGCCGAGCCGCTCGACTACGAAGACAAGTACATGTGCTGCGGCAGGCCGTCAATGGATGAAGCGACCTCCATGGCCATAGCCGAGCACAAGCTCTCGAGCATGAAGGCGGCAGGGTGTAGTCTTCTGGTTGTGGCATGTCCCTTCTGTTTCGAGCAGTTCGACCTGGGTCAGGTAATGCTGGCGAGAAAAGCCGGTAGGGAATTCGGGATACCTGTGGTCTATGTTACCCAACTCATGGGCATTGCCATGGGGAGAACACCGCAGGAAATGGGCTTCGATCTGCATAGAAGCAAGCTTAAAGGATTACTTTAATATGACAGATAAACAATATGATATTATTGTAATTGGCGGTGGCGTTGGCGGCTATACAGCTGCCTTGAGAGCTGCCGAGCGTGGTGCCTCTGTTGGCCTCGTGGAGAGTGGGCACATTGGCGGTACGTGCCTCAATGTCGGTTGCATACCGACAAAGGCCCTGCTGGAGAGTTGCAGGGTCGCCCGGAGCGCGGCAAAGGCTGCCGAGTTCGGGGTGGCCGTGGGTGAGGTGGGTACGCTGCCGGAGAAAATGGTCAGCCGATCACGCGCGATAGTTGAGACCTTGAGGAAGGGTGTGGAAGACGAGCTTGCCCGGACCGGTGTGACGGTTGTGAGGGGTGTGGGCAGGCTGGCGGCTTCGGGTGAGGTGAATGTCCAGGCTGAAACCGGGGGCATCACACTCAAGGCTGAGTCGATCGTGATAGCCACGGGATCGAGATGGATAAGCCTCCCCGGCATAGACATCGACGGCAAGTGGATCATCACCAGCGATCATGCCCTGGTGCTCGAGTATGTTCCCCGGGACCTCGTGATTGTGGGGGGGGGTGCGATTGGGTGCGAGTTTGCGGAGATCTACAACACGCTCGGAACAAAGGTCACCATAATAGAGATGATGGACCACTTACTCCCAACGGAAGATGCCGAGTTGGCGAAGCGGTTGGAAGCAGCCCTCAAACGCAAGGGCATAAAGATGATGACCAAGTCCAGGGTTGCCGGGATCGAGAAGCGCGATGGCGGTGTCATGGTCAAGGTCGAAGGGGGGGCGGTGCTCGCGGCCGGTCAGGTACTCATGGGAATAGGCAGGGTGCCGAATGTGGCTGGTTTGGGGCTTGAAGAGGTGGGGATTGAGTTGTCAGGGAAGGCCATAGCGACCGACGATGGTATGCGCACGAACGTCCCCGGGGTGTTCGCAGTCGGCGATGTCACTGGGAAGTGGCTTCTCGCTCATGTTGCGCTCGCCCAGGGAATCGTGGCAGCTGGGAATGCCTGCGGAGGTTCTGCTGTGATGGACTATCGGGCCGTACCCAGATGCGTCTACACCGATCCCGAGCTGGCGGCCGTGGGCCTCACCGAAGCCGAGGCGGCGGCCCGGGGTATGCATGTCAGGGTCCACCAGGAGCGCCTGGGTCGGGTGGGGCGGGCGCTCACCATGGGAGAAACCGTCGGTCTGGCGAAGATAGTCTATGAACCGGAAACAGGCAAGATAGCCGGCTTCCATGTTCTGGGCCCGCATGCATCGGAGCTCCTTTCAGAGGTCTCCCTGGCTATCCGTAACGGCAATACCGTCGGCGAGATTGCTGAGGTCATCCACCCGCATCCTACGCTTTCCGAGCTGGTCTGGGAGTGTGTCGACGGTGCAGCGCGGGAGAGCGGCCCGAAACAGCGATATGACCGGGCTTGACTTCCGACGGCCGGCATGATAGAAGTGGCCGGTGAGTTAGGCCTTTCAAATCTGGAGGTGATCACGCTGGCGGAGATGAAGCGAGTATACAAGATCAAAGAAGGGCGGATAATCGACGGTGTCTGCGGGGGCTTCGCCGAATACGTCGGCGTGGAACCTATCTGGGTCCGAGTGGCCTGGGCGGTTCTGGCGCTGGCCGGCGGGATAGGCATTGTGGCCTATGTGCTGGCCATGTACTTTTTCCCCAGGGCTGAGACCGGTGAAATCAAGCCACCGGCTGGGGGAAATAGGTCCGCGGGCCCGCTCGTGGCCGGTCTGATACTGCTGGCAGTTGGGGCTGCCATTGTGCTCAGGGCCGTGGGCGTCCTCGAGTACGGTTTCTGGGGGGCCTGGCATATAGCCTGGGTGATTTTGTGGCCCCTTTCGCTCATAGGCGGAGGCCTGTTTCTGCTCCTCGTATACTGG
>CAZRAU010000142.1:0-6259 GCA_964598025.1 uncultured bacterium | reverse complement strand
AGGATATCCTCGGTGAAGTCGTGAACGGTTCCGACATGATCTTCATCACCGCCGGCATGGGTGGCGGCACCGGGACCGGTGCCAGCCCGGTAGTGGCAGAGGCGGCCAAGGCATCGGGAGCCCTCACGGTGGCGATCGTCACCAAGCCTTTCATATTCGAAGGAGTGACGCGCATGAGGCAGGCCGAAGAAGGCATTGCCGAACTCAAGAGGCACGTGGACACCGTCATTGCGATCCCCAACCAGAAGCTCCTCCAGGTGGTGGCCAAGGACACCCCGCTTCTGGATGCTTTCTCTCTGGCCGACGAGGTACTCCTCAAGGCCACCAGAGGCATTTCCGATCTGATTACAAGGCCGGGAGAAATCAACCTTGATTTCGCCGACGTCCGTACCATAATGTCGGAAGCGGGTGACGCGATCATGGGAACTGGTTGTGCTTCGGGTGAGGACAGGGCCAAGGAGGCCGCCACTCGGGCCTTGCGCAGCCCTCTCCTGGATGATGTGAGCATCGCGGGAGCCAGGGGACTCCTGATCAATGTGACGGGCGGCCCGATGATGACACTGAGTGATGTGTCAGATGCCGCCAACACGATCTTCGAAGCGGCCGGTTCGGAGGCCAACGTTATTTTTGGAACGGCTATTGACGAATCCCTCAGTGATGAGATAAGAGTAACAGTGATAGCTACGGGGATAGGGAGAAAGGCCGTCCGCCATGAGAAGGTCGAGGCGCCCAAGGAAGAGGAGATCGCAGATCCCGGCACCAACTTCTTTCAGAGAACGTTCAAGAAGAGGGAGATCCCCGATGTCGAGGGTCAGGCTAGGTTGTCCATGGACCCGGGCTTCGGTGTCGATTACGATACTCCAGCATTCATGAGGAGGCATAGCGAGTAGGAGCTGAGAGATGTCACTCCTTGACAAGGTATTCGGTGGGAAGAAGGATGATCACTATGTGAGGGGTATGGGGCATTACGGCAACGGCGATTACGCGAAGGCCGTCGAAGAATTCGAGAAGGTGATCTCGGAGACCCATGACACGAAGAACCCCTACTACAACCTCGGTGTGTTCTATGCTGCGCGCGCCCGGGCCAATATAGGGCTCCTGCATTATAAGGGCGGGAGGTACGAGGAGGCCCTGACGGAGTTCGAGAAAGCCCTCCAGGTCAACCCCGAGTATCCCGATCTCCACTATTACCTTGGAATGGTCTATGAGAACTTGGGGCGCTTCCAGGATGCCGTTGACCAGCTGAAGGAGGCGATCAGGATAAACCCCGAGTACATAGAGGCAAGGTGCCATCTTGCCATTTGTCTCCATGAGGTAGGCGACCGTGCGGAGGCCCGGTCTCAATTGAAGAGAGCAATAGACGAGGGTTTGGAGGTCGGAAACCTGCCTTCCCATCCGGTGTCCGGGCGTTACCATGTTCAGAGCCTGGATTCCATGCTGGCCAATCTCAAGGCCACTATGGACGAGCGCCAGCAGGCCCACCAGCATGTCGATAGGGGAGTGGAGGCTTACAATCGCGGGGACCTGGATACGGCCACGTTCGAGTTCGAGGAGGCTCGCGCCAAGAAACCTACTTGGGCGGACGTCAGAGTGAAACTGGCCATCGTCTATCTGGAGGAGGAGAGAGTCAAGCAAGCTGTTGAGGAGCTCAATGCCGCGCTGGAGATAAACCCCAGGTATGTGGATGCTCTCTTCTATCTCGGCAACGCCTTCATGATGGACGGCAAGTACAACACCGCCCTGGATTACTTCGACAAGGCCCGTGAGCTGGCTCCCGGCTACCCCGACATTCGCTGCTGCAAGGGCCTTGCGCTTTTCAAGATGGGGCGCATCGAAGACGCTCTCGCAGAATTCAAGGAGGCCCTGAAGATACTCCCCAACTATGCCAGGGCCAAGTACTACAGCGCGGTCTGTCTCTACTTCCTGGAGCGTGAACCCGAGGCAAAGGATGAGTTGGAGGGGGCGATATCCATAGACTCCGATGTGGAGAAGGAGATGGGGTTGGCCGGCCACTTCATGCTTGGCGTCGGTGACTACGATAACGCACTTGCCGTACTTGAGCGTGTGGATTACGGGGATGTGCCCAGCGCCCCCGTCTATTCGACGCTGGGGGTCGCCTATCTGAGGAAGGGGGACCTGGAGAAGGCCAAAGATCTCTTCAACCGCGCAATAGAACTCGAGTCCGGACATACTGAAGCGCTGATCCATCTTGGCCAGATCCGCAGGAGCGAGGGAGATCTGGAGGGGGCGATTACATATCTGCGCCAGGCAAGAGAAGCCTCTCCCGGTTTTGCGGACGTGAGGTTCAAGCTGGGCGAAGCCTATCTCGGCCTGGAAAAGGTGGAGGAGGCTGTCCGGGAGCTCGAAGAGGCGCTCAAGATAAACGCCAACTTCATAGATGCCAGGATAGCCCTGAGTTTCGCCTTGAGACGCCTTGGAAGAGAAGCCGCCGCGGCGAAGCAAATAGACCAGGTATTGGCCATCGATCCGCACAATGTCATTGCTCTGGCCGAGCAGAAGACATTCAAGATAGACAAGCCCACCACCGGCAAGTCCGTCCAGGAATAGGGTGGATCCACGCGACCGAGGGCAGGGGTCCGGTCTTTCGGCAGCGGTTGTCTTTCCCAACAAGCGAGAGGTCGCCTGTGCCAGCCTCGGGTTCCTCAAAGCACTTGAGGTCATTGGAAGCAGGGTGGCAGTTGCCGACCTCGCATACGTTCCATCCGGTCCCAGCGATCCCATTCTATCCCCCAAGCGGGGGCTGCTTCTCGGGGAGCTTTCCCACCTTGAAATCAGCAGATTCGATGTCATAGGTTTCTCTGTCTCCTATGAGAACGATTACGTAAACGTGCCGGGGCTGCTCATGAGGGCCGGCCTGGCACCGCTCGCGACCGAGCGCACGCAGACCTTTCCCCTCGTTCTAAGCGGTGGTTTCGCCATGTCAGTGAACCCCCTTCCGATTGCGGATTTCGTCGATGCCGTTGTTGTGGGTGAGATCGAGCCGGTTGCGGATTCGCTTTTTGAGGCCATTGAGGAAGGTGGGCGGCGAGGACTGTCCAAGGCCGGAGTCCTTGGCTTGCTCGATGCCCTACCGGGAATATACGTGCCGGCCCTGGGTGAGAAGCCTGTCGAGCGAGTATGGAGCGATACCGACGGGATCGCTCCCGAGCCCGGCGTGAGGTCAGGTTCCCACTTCGGGGACATGTTCCTTGTGGAGGTGGGCAGAGGGTGCGGGAGGGGCTGCCGTTTCTGTGCGGCCGGTAACCTGTACAAGCCTCTGAGGACTCGCAGTGGAGAGAGTATCATCGCTCTTGCAGGGGATGCCACAAGCGTCGGCCTGGTCGGGACGGCTGTGGGAGATCATCCCGATCTTGAGCCCATGCTCGGGCGTCTGGCGGCAGAAGGTCGGAGGGTGGGTATTTCGTCGCTCAGGCCCGATCGGATCACCCCGGAACTGGCGACCCTGCTTGTCGAATGTGGAATCAAGACCATAGCTGTGGCGCCGGAAGCCGGGACCGATGCACTTCGCGCCCGAATCGGCAAGCCGATCACAGACGAGCAGATCACGGGCGCAGTGGAGATGCTATCATCTGCAGGGGTATCCACGGTCAAGCTCTATTTCATGATAGGCCTGCCGGGGGAGACCGACCGGGATGTCGAGGCCATCGTGGGCCTGGTCGCCCGTCTCGCGCACGTCCGCGGCAAGGCTAGACTCACCGTTGCCGCCGGTCCCTTTGTCCCCAAGCCCCATACGGTATTCCAGTGGGCTGCTTTCGGGGACCGGGACACCCTGAAGAGCAAGCTGGGCATCCTCCGGAAGGTACGCGCTATCAAAGGCTGCTCCCTCAAGACGCAGTCTGTTGACGAAGCCTGGGTCGAAGCCGTGCTTGCGCGCGGCAGCCGGTCGCTGTCGGGCCCTATCCTTGAGGCCGCCCGGCAACAGCTATCACTGAAGAAGGTTCTTCTCCGCAACGCCTCACCGGATCCGACCGTCGAACTGGATACAGAGAAGCCCCTTCCCTGGGACTTCATCGCAAGCGGAGTCGACAAGAAGGGGCTCAAGCGCAAGTACATCGACCTCAAGGGGCCTTCTGTACGGCCCCCGACTTGAGACACCTCGTGCAAACGTACATCCTCTTGACCTTGCCCGCCACGCGCACCCGAACCCGCTGAAGATTCGGATTCCACCTCCTGCTGGTGACATTATGTGCGTGGCTTATACGGTTCCCGAACATAGGACCTTTACCACAAATTTCACATCTCTGAGCCATGTCAATCACTCCTCTTAGCGTTGCTCGCGTGTAAAGTTAGCACTTTTCATCCCGGTCGGCAAGCATTTCCCTCCACATGAAAGCCCTTGCAGCCCCGGGACCCCTGTGGCACCGACAACCGGTGGCATTCCGGCCGGCGGATTGCAGGAGACGTCCCGGTGCGTGCCCCATCAGTGCGGCAGAGTGCGTGGGGTCTTGCTGTGTAGACCGCAGCAAGAACCGCGATGGGCCGGGCTCCGGATGGTCAACTCGAGACGAAGCGGTAGCCGAGACCGTGGATGGTCAGGATGTGGTGCGGGTTGGCGGGGTCATGCTCCACTTTCTGCCGCAACCTGGCGACGTACTGGTCGAGCGTCCTTGTTGTCCCCTCGTACTTGACTCCCCAGATCTCATCGAGTATAAGCGATCGATCCAGGGCCTCCCCCTCATGCTCCATGAAGAATTGCATGAGCTGTACTTCACGCAGAGTGACCGGGAACTCCTTTCTTCCCTTCCGGCCCTTGAGGGTCCTCGGGTCTATGCGGACATTCCCGAACTTAAGCAGGCGATCGTCCCACTTCCTGGCGCCCTGCGTGGTATTGGCGCGCCGTAAGGCCGCCCGGATCCTGGCCAGGAGCTCATTGACGCTGAAGGGTTTGACTATATAGTCGTCTGCGCCTATCTCCAGCCCGACCACCTTGTCCACTTCCTCACCCTTGGCGGTAAGCATCAGAATAGGGGTGTGCGGGTCGTCCCGCCGGATCTCTCTACAGACTTCATAGCCACTCTTTTCAGGGATCATGATATCGAGTAGAATGAGATCCGGCTTTCTCTCGCGATACAGTCGGATGGCCGCGGCACCGTCTCGGGCGGAAGATGTGTTGAACCCCTCGCCGGCAAGAAGATCGACGATGCCCGAGAGAATAGCAGCATCGTCTTCGACTACAAGGATGGTGTCTTTCATGTTTCTCCTCCGGCGACAGGTAAGACGATCTCGAAAATGCTGCCGCCGCCGTCGCGGGCCCGGAGTCTTATGTCTCCGCCATGATCTTTCACTATACGCCTTGCGATCGTAAGCCCGAGCCCCGCACCTTTGACTTTGGATGTGAGCGTGTCGTCCACACGATAGAACTCGTCGAAGATCATCCCGGCCTCGGCCTCCGGGACTCCGACACCCCTGTCGCGCACACTGACCACAGCCGACCCGGCCTCCTGTCCGACGCTTACCTCGATCTGCCTAGTGTCCGCGGAGTACTTCTCTGCATTGGAAAGAAGATTGACCAACGTCTGCTTGAGGGCCTCTTCATCGGCATGAACGCCGACCGGGCCCGTGCGCGTGTTGAAGGACACCTCGAAGCCATTGTGCTCCAACCCGGCCCGCTGGCTCTCGACGACACCTGATGCCAAGGCAACGAGGTCGATCTTCTTCATGTGGTAACGCTTCTCACCGCGCTCCATACGGGAGAAATCCAACACGTTATTTACAAGGCGGGTGAGCCGTTCGGTCTCGGCGGTCACTATGTCCAGGTACTGCTTCTGTTTCGCGCGGTCGGGTTGGCGCCCGTCTCTCAGCATCTCGGCGAACATGCGTATGGACGTCAGGGGTGTCTTGAGTTCATGGGATACATTGGCCACAAATGTAGTCTTCTGTTGAGCGAGTCTCATCTCCGCATACGTGGATCTGACCACAAGCACACCGCCGCCGACGATGGATACGAAGAGTATAAGGGTGAGTATCCACATTATCGATGTCGCCACGTGGGCCCTGGATGAGATGATATCGGGATCGGTGAGGTAGGCGGCTATTTCCCAGCGCGGGAGCATCTCACTGATCTCCTCGGCAACAAAAGGCTTACGCCAGTCACGATCTTCATGGCCCTGAGGCATGATCACCGGGTGCCCGAGTTCGTCAAGCACTGTGAGGATCCGCACAGCCGAGTAGATGCCAGGCAGCGAACCTATGACACGCTCCCTGAGCTCGCGTGAGTCGATGAGACACCCGACGATAT
>CAZRAU010000141.1:0-6416 GCA_964598025.1 uncultured bacterium | reverse complement strand
GCTTGATGTAAGCGGTGGATCGCTGTCGTTATCGGACAGTGTATACAGTATAGAGGTGACGGATGGTGGTATTGGTGTGGCGGGAGCGACGGTGGTTGTGATGGGTGACCGAGGGGAGTACGGGTTGGGTGTGACGGATGTAGACGGCATGGCTGAGGTAGCATACCGGCCGTTGGGATTGGGTAATGTGGATGTTTCGGTGAGCCACCGTGGTTATCTGATGTACGAGGACAGTGTAGAGGTGACCGGTAGCGGGGGTCGGTTGTATGTGAGCGGGGTATCGGTGGACGATGGTGTTGGTTGGGAAGGCAATGACGACGGCCGTGCCGGTTGGGGTGAGCGTGTAGGTTTGGGTGTGGGTCTGACGAATGGGGATGTGGGTACATTGGATGGAGTGGCGTGCGATCTTCGTGCGGTTGCGGGTTGCAGTCTTTATGTGAGCGTGGAGTTTGACAGCATATTGAGCGACAGCGTGATACATATCGGCAGTGGTTGTTCTCATCCTGGCGGCATGGCATTTGGTTTGGGAGTAAGTGAGGAAGTATTCGGTCGCTGTAGCGGGTCTATGGGCCACGATGCGGGATGTTGGTTGTGGTTGGACAGTGAAGGTTGGCACGTGCGTTATTTAGGAGACGGTGATGCGCACAGTTACCGTTGCAGCGTGAGTGTATATGGGGAGTTACTGGGCTATGTGGGTCATGAGTTGGAGGATGGCGACAGCCTGACGTTTGAGGGGGGGTTGTTGGTACTGAGCGGGGAGTTGGGCGTCAATGATTTCACGGACGGGTTTGACCTTGGAGTGGGTGGTGGTTGGGACGTGGTGGTCCATGACGTGACGGAGAGTTACGGGAGCGTGGGTGGCAGTGAGGTGGTGGGGTGGTACGATGTGGAGTTTTTGAGTATGGGCAAGGGAGATGGATTGGGAGTGTGGTTTGAGGCGTTTTTGAGCGAGGGTGGCGGTGGAAGTTGGCGGGACTGGTTCCGGGTGGACGTGCTTGATGGTGAGTTGGTGGGTGAGCGCTTGGAGTTCAGCGCCCTTGGCGGTGATACGACCGGGGTGTCATATGGAGTACGTAACACAGGAGGTGGTGGTCTTCGGGGTGTTGGTGGAGTACTGCGGGGTTTAAGCGGTGTTGAGGTGTGTGACAGTACGGTAAGTTATGGAGACATATGCGGTGGATGTTACGCGGGAGGCTCGACGTACCGTGTTCGGGAGACAGGTGGGGGGGTGGTGTACGAGTTTGAGTGGACTGATTACTACGGTCGCACATGGTGTGACACGGTGGAGGTACGGTCGGTGGTTGGGGCCTCCGGGCTTGCGTACCGTTTGTTATTTGAGGATCTGGAGTTATACTGGACACCGAGTCCGGACGTCAAGTTATCGGGTTATGACGTCTATCGCGGCGACACGTATGGCGGGCCGTATGGGTTGGTGGGGATGGTTGAAGGTTATTCCCGGTACGAGGACGACGGGCTGGCGAGTGAGGAGTCTTACTACTACTACGTATGCGCGCGCGATTCGATGGGCAACGTGAGTGCACCGTCGGAGACGCTGGAAGCCTGGACAGGCTCTCCCTATATGCCCGGCTGGCCGGCTGAACTGAGGGGTGCGGCCTTTTCCTCGCCGGTTGCCGGTGATGCATGCCACAACGGTTCGAAGCAAGTGTTTCTGGGTTCGAAGGGTCTCGAGGTAACCGGCATCGACGTCTTCGGACAGACCCTTCCCGGGTTTCCTTACGAAGGTGACTGCGAAGTGTGGACCTCCCCGGCGCTGGCCGACCTCGAGGGTTCTGGTCTTTAACCACGACGGCACCCCTATGAATTCAACCAACAATCCGCTGGTTGAACCGGGATCACCGGGCTGGCCTCAGGAGGTTGCGGCTCTCGTCAGGTCTGTTCCGGCCATAGGCGATCTGGACCGTGACGGCCGTCCGGAAATCGTGATCGGGACCGAGTCCAGACCGGGCAGGCTGTATGTCTTCAGATACGATGGCAGCCCGTACATCGAGGGGTCGCCCGTTTTCGCCGAGACCCAGTGCAAGATCTGGGCGGCGCCTTGCCTGGCCGATCTGGATGGCGACGGGATGCTGGAGGTGGTCGTATGCGACCAGGGCTGCAGCTCCGGCGGAGGCAACCTCTACATCTGGAACCATGACGGCAGTCCTTATATAGAAGGGACGGACGGTATCGTGGATACGCGCGGATCGTCGTACTGGTCGTCGCCCGCGGTCGGAGACCTCGATAACGACGGCTTGCCTGAGATTGTGGCAGTCGACACCTGGGGGCGTGTCATGGTGTGGAACCATGACGGGAGCCCCATAGTCGGAACCAACCCCATCATTGCCAATACCGGCCTCAACACATGGTCCTCGCCGGCCCTTGCCGACTTCGACGGTGACGGCACGCTTGAGATCGCGGTCGGTTTCGGGCAAGAGGAGGGGAAGCTCTTGCTCGTGCGGTATGACGGGACCCCGTACGCGGCCGACGCCGTCATTCTAGAATGGGACCGAGCCCTGGGTTACTCGGCTCCTGCGGTCGCCGACATCGATGCGGATGGAGACCTGGAAATAGTGACCTGCAGCCTCGACGGCTTCGTGATGGGTCTCGAGACCGACGGGTCTTTTGCACCGGGTTTTCCGATCAAGATCGACGGGCTCATATATTCGAGCCCTCTGGTCCAGGACATCGACGGTGACGGCGATCTCGATCTTCTTGTGCCTTCCTACGATTCGAGGCTTTACGCCTGGGACCTCGGTGCGCCGTCTTCGCCGGAGCTTGCCCCCTGGCCCATGTTCCACCACGATCGCTGGCGGACGGGCACATTCGATTTTCAGGCGCCCGCAGATACCACACCCCCTGCCTATTCGATCGCGGTCTTTCAGAACTCGCTCCTCGACAGGGTCATGGATTTCTTTGTTGTGCCCGGCGAGCGGACCGAGGCGGCCCCCCTGATGGTACTGGGCTCGGCGGGTTTGCGGGATACGCTGGAATCCGAGCAGGTGCCCAATAGCGCCGGCATCTATCGCGGACACCATCTTGCAGGAGTCGCGGCCGCGGAGACCCTTTATGTATCGGCAACGGATCTTTACGGCAATCTCGGCACCAGCTTCAGAGTCATCACATACTCGCGCATTGTGGGTGGGGAGGTCATTGTCACAAGCGCCGACGGCGGGTTCACTGCATGCGGACCCGCAACGGAGGGCGTGGTGCTTGCATGTCTCCCTGTGGACAGCGACTACCTTGCAGGGGCCACGCGTGCCCCGGTCGACTTCCGGCCGTCGGCCTATAACCTGTGCATAGTGGGAGGGGGCGCGACCCCGCTTTCCATAAAGGTGAAAACCAGCAATGCTGATGATCTTCTCTATGTTCTTGACGGCGCGTGGAAGCCGGTTGAAGGGCAGCAGAAGGCGGATGGTTATCTTGCAGTCCCCCACGCGAGCCCCGGCATCTACGGCATAGGCACCGGTCTGCCCGGACCTACCGGTCGACTCACTATCTCGTCGGGCTTGCCTAATCCCTTCAGGGAGACCTGCACCTTTGTACTCAACGTCCCTCAGGCGCGCCCGGCGCGTATGTGTGTGTACGACGTCCGCGGCAGGCTCGTCGACGTCCTGTACGACGGTCCCGCGGACGGCCCGACTGAAATCGTCTGGGACGGTAGGAGTAGCTCCGGCAGGAGCGTGTCGAGCGGGATCTACTTCGTCCGTGCCGAGTCCGGGTCCATGTCGACCGCGGTCAAGGTCATTATGGTGAGGTAACGTCATGAAGAAAGTCTGTCACTGCGCATTGGTGATCGTGCTGTTCCTGATGATAGGCTGTTCGGGTGGTGGTGGAGGCAGCGGGCCCGACATCTCGCCACCCAAGATAACAAGCGGTCCGTCGGCAACGGGCATCGGTGTGCGGGGGGCAAACATCCAGTGGACGACCGACAAGAACGCTACCTCGATCGTGTTCTTCGGGCGGACCTCGTCCTATGCCGACTCGCTCAAGGCCGCCGCTCTGGTGCTGAACCACTCAGTCGCCCTCTCGAACCTGGATCCGGCCGCAATCCATCACTACAAGGTTGCATCCGACGACGCCGATGGCCGGCGGGTCGATTCCGGCGACATGACTTTCACCACGCTCACCCCCGTGGGCGAATTGCTGGATGCGGGGTGGGATTTCTTCGAATCGGACGAGCTTGATTCAGCCCTGGTTCGATTTGAGGATGCCTACTCCTACGAGCCCGGCAATCCGGATGTGCTTGAGGCCCTCGGTTGGACCTTGCTCCGGCTGTACAGGTTTGAGGGGGAATCGCTTTCGGCGCTCCCGCTTCTCTTGACGGCAGTGACCATCGATTCCGGTTGTCTCGATTGTCTGGTCGCGCTTGCCTTTGTGTACCAGGCGATCGAAGCCTATGAGGATGCGATCCAAACCGCCGAAGATGCACTTGCCCTTGGGGGGGCGGGGTATGTATTCGAGCACGACCCTGAGATCTCAGCCTCCGACATCAGGTATTGCCTGATGCTATCACTTGTTGCAGCCGGCGATTTCTCGGGCGCGCTGGCAGAGGCGCAGATTATCGATCCGACTATCGATATCGACCCGGGCGATGCCGGGACATGGAACGGCTATTCGTCGTTTGAGGAGGCGGTCATAATAGTGGTCGAGGGGCTGCGCGACAGGGTTTAGGCTTGTGAGGACCGGCCGTGTCCGGCGTTTTGCTCGGCACTCGTCGCTTGACGCCGAAGGCATCCCCACGATTTCGTCGCGCGTGGAGACGCGATGCTACGGAACTCGGGTCGCTCCCGGCCGCAACGTCGTGCCTCCTGTGGTGTCAGCGATTCGGCAATTAGATAGGAATACGACACGCAAGCAGCTATTTGATCAGCAGTTAGGTATACTCCTGCCGATGAGAGCAGATTCGCATTGAAGAAAATGCTTGACAGACATGCTATGACTTATATAGGTTACTAGTACAATGTGAGGGGGTTTATGCGCCACAGATCACACCTGCCAGCCAAGGAGAGATCACTAAGAAGCCGCATCGCCAAACTGGTTCACTCCGCTCCCATCCTGAGGGGCTCCATTACCATACGTAAAGTCACGTGTGGTAATCCCAACTGTCGATGTGCAAAGGGGAAGAAACATCTGGCCATGTACATCACCTCCCAGAAGGACGGCAAGGTCAGGCAACGCTTCGTGCCTAAAGATAAAGAGGAAGAGGTCCGTCGCTGGGTCGCCAACTACCACAAGGTATGTGATCTGGTGGACGAGTTGTCCAACCTGTTCTGGGACAAAGTGAAACTTAAGGGGAAGTAGGTATCCTAAGACGGCCGTTGAGATACGCCGAGAAGTGCTACTCCTTGCGGGATTCTATTACCTCTGTTGGTGAGAGCCGCCGGAAGCCGCGCATTAGTGCTGTGACTGTCATTGGCTCTATCCTTCTTATGCAGTGGGCACGGATAGGGAGCCTCCATGGGCTGGTACAACGCAGGTCGGCCGGCGCCTGGCGGGGGTGGTTGGGTGGGGATCTTCCCAGTGCTCGTACCATAGGTCGGGTGGCTTGTGGGTTGGATGAAGATGACCTCAGAGAACTTCTTCGTGAGCACTACGCCCGCCGACGACGCAACAAGAGTCTTAGACCATTCGTAGGCAGGATGTGGCCTGTGGTCCTTGACGGCCACGAGAGCACCTCGAGTTACCTGCGATCATGCCCCAAGTGCCTACGGCGGACTATCAATGTGAAGGGGGAGGAACGGGTACAATACTACCATCGTTATGTCCTGGCGATGCTTCTTCACCGAGACGGATACCTCTTGCTTGATATGGAGGAGCAGTTGGCTGGTGAGGGCGAGGTGACCTGTGCCATACGACTACTTAAGCGTCTCCTTTCGCGCTATCCCAGGGCATTCAATGTTGTGACCGGTGACGGCCTGTATCTGAATGCCGACTTCTGCCGGGTACTCTCACAGCGGGGCAAGCATTTTCTGGCCGTGCTAAAAGATGAGAGACGCGATCTGTTGGTAGATGCGCGGAGCCTATTCGATTCTGAGGTGGCCACCCATTTTGAGTCTGGAGGAACACACTACCGGTGCTGGGACATAGAGGGTTTCACTACCTGGGAGCAATTGGGAGGGCCGGTGCGGGTGATTCGATCCGTAGAGACTACCGGTGTGCGCCGGCAGATGACCGGTGATTATGAACAGAACCCCTCTGAATGGATCTGGGCGACGGATATACCCAAGCAAGTAGCGGGGACGACATCTTTAATCACCCTGGGGCACGGCCGGTGGCACATAGAGAACAATGGCTTCAACGAACTGGTAAACCAATGGCATGCAGATCACGTCTACAAACACGAGCCTAATGCCCTGGTGGTGTTTCTGCTTCTTCTACTCCTGGCCTATAACCTCTTCCATGCTCTCATCTCGCTC
>CAZRAU010000140.1:0-6473 GCA_964598025.1 uncultured bacterium | reverse complement strand
CAAGGTGTGGATCGCTTCTCCAATCTGCTCTATGATGCGCCGTTGCTCGGTGGGGGATAGCTCAATCCAGAGGCTGTCCAGCGGTACTCCCCGGAGTTTCTCCATGATGATATACGGGAGGCCCCCCCAATAACCGGAAGCAACGAGCTCCGGAGTGGCAATCGGCAAGCGCCCATAGAGGTGTGTAAGAAAGATGGTCTCCGACTTATGGAAATCCGCGTCTTTCGGGGCAAAAACCTTGATGATGTGGCTGTCATCAGATGAAAACACAAGTTGAGATCGCAGGGTCACGACTCTGCAATCGCATGAGAGCCCGTGGTTTCTGCAAATCGCCCCGGCCGTCCTGAGGCCGAAGCCTGTGTCTTTACGTAGACTCTCGAACCCGGTGTCCTCGGAAATGTCCATTCCTCAAGCGCCCCCAGCGGTTTATCTGCACATCATCCGGCGGTGTGCCCTGGGTATTGCATGAGAGCCGGGGAACCCCGATCCGGCACCGGCACCCACGAAGAGACGTTATGGTCTCGAACCGGGATGGTCAAGTCCATGCGTGGCGTTACCTCACGGAAAGATCGTGCGCCGGCCGGGGCCCGACCCAGCGAAACAGCAGAAAGGACCTGACCCCTTGGGGGCAACCCTTGCGGGTTGCCCCGGCAGGCAGCTGAGGTCGGCAGCACCCTTGTCCAACCATAGCCACCTTAGAGAACCTGATGCAGTCCGGCTTCCTTCGACTAAAGCAATGGTGGGAGTACATAGGCGGGCGTTCCGCGTTGCCACATGCTCTGGCCGGATTGATCCGACGGCCTGAATACGTGTCTCCATCGCCAAGATAGATCATCAGTGCCTGTGAGCAACCTGGGTTTCGGGGATCGCGCCGGCTCTTGAATCGAATTCCAAAGTCGCCCTGTTCCCTGATCACGCCCGGAACATCCTGGGGTACTATACGCACAAACCCGTCGACTGTCGCCCCCACAACTCGGGTTTCCGCAAGGTCAACCGTCTCAAAGGGGGTAGGTCCCGTGATAGCACGGAGGCGGCCGGGGCTTTACACGGATTCGGGATGCGGCAGCCGGGCTTCGCAAAAGCCGGGTAGGGCCAGTGTTCAAATCCTCCCAATTTTGCTAATGGGATTCCATCCGATGTGCCGATAACACAGAGGAACACAGGTATTGGGGGTCTGACCGGATTTTGCGCAGAATAGTCCTGCTGACAGTATTGCTATGTCTATGCGCACTACCCGTAGGTGCGGTGAGTTATTTCGTCTCCTTCTCGGGTAACGACGGCGCTAATGGCTTGGCCCCGGGGAGCGCCTGGAGATCGCCCGACAACGGCGATATCAAAGGTGTGCTTGCCCCCGGGGACAGCGTCCTTATCATGCCCGGTGTCTATATTCCCGACCGCAGTTATGCGTTCACAACACCGGGTACCGCGGATGACCCGATCGTTTACATGAAAATAGGCACCGGTGTTGTGGCCATAAGAACGCTGAGTGGGTTCGGCGCCGCGGTGCGCGTCCAGGCCGACAACATCGAGGTCCACTGCCTCGATGTAAGCTGCGATGTACTTGCCACAATCTCGGGCATCGAGGTCGACGGCGATTCCTGCCTGGTGACCGAGTGCAGCGTTCATGGGGTTTATCACGACGGCATCGAGGTGAACGGTGACGCCAACATGATCCTTAGGAACGTTCTCTGGTCCTGCGGGGACAACGGTTTACAGAGCACTGAGTCTGCCGGCGGCAACCTTTTCTACGGAAATACCATATACGACAACGACCTCAGTGGGATGGAGATTCTAGGTGCGGGGAGCCAGAACAGGGTGTTCAACAACATCATTGTGCAGAACGGCCAGTACGGCATCACCGGTGCAGCCGGCAATGTGTGCGGGTTCAACGATGTCTGGAACAATCCCAGCGGCGATTATGGCGGTGAAGCGGCCGACTCATCAGGCGGGATATCAGCCGATCCCATGTTTGTGGACGGCCCCGGCGCCGACTTCAATCTCCAGGATGGGTCTCCTGCCATAAACGCGGGGCTCGATCTGGGCTATGCCTATCACGATGTTGCCCCCGACGTGGGGGCCTATGAGTTTTTCGGGGCATCGCCCCTGGGGACGGCCGTATGGCGGGTGGGCAGTCTCAGCGTCCCGGAGTACAATGAGTGGGACGGCACCTCCTTCGGCACCGCAGGAAACACGGCCGACGTCGGCACCTGGAGGATTATCGCAGGCGCCGAAGCGCCGGCCCGGGACGAGATTATCGTCGTCGGTGTGGACGGAGACGGCGATATCACCGGTGAGATGTGGAACGGCATATCCTGGGCGGCCCTTCCGTTTAATCCCTTGGCCCAGGTCAGCGAGTCATTCTGGTGGGGCTTCGATGTCGCTTATGAAGACCGGAGCGGCCGGGCCCTGCTTGTATGGAACAACGGAGACGGCGGCGCCGCAGGCCTGTCGTCCCGGCTATGGGACGGTAGCGACTGGTCGGTTGAGGTCCCGATTACCACTGCTGTCCCCGGCGAGCCGAAGCAAGTGCGGCTCGCGGCCATACCCGGCTCCAATGAGATAGTGCTGGTGGCCAGCAACGACAACAGTGAGGACTACGCCCTGGTCTGGGATGGCTCGGATTGGGGCAACGGTCAGATGCTGGATGCGGCCGGCGGTGATGACAGAACCGACATCTATGTAACCTGTGAGCAACAGTCGGGTGACGCCCTTGTGACCTATGGCAAGGCCTCAGGCAGCGTGTACTTCCGGACATGGGATGGTTCCGGCTGGAGCAGTGAGGACAGCCTTGGCAGGCCGGCCGATGCGTCCGGCAATGTCAGGTGGACGACCCTGGCGCCCGACCCCCAAAGCGACCGGATCGTACTGGGGGTTCTGACCGCCAACCGGGACATATGGCTCAGCGTCTGGGATGGAGCCGCATGGGAGGCGGCTGAGACCGCAACCAATTCCGCTACCGGCACGACTCATCCTGGGGTGGCGGTGGCCTTTGAAGGACAATCCGGGGAGGCGCTGGCCGTCTATGGGGAGGCAGCGGCGGTGCGCTTCCGGACGTGGACCGGCGGGGGCGGTTGGTCCCCTGAGCAGACACAGCGGATCTCCGGAACCCCATCTAATTCCATCATGCTTGACGGTAGTTGGGACACCGACCATATCATGCTTGCCGTGCAGGATGATGACAACGATTTGGACTACACACTCTGGCATGGGGACATGTGGGGCGTGTCCAGCATCCAGGCGACCGATACCGGCGAAGACAAAAACCAGCCCTTCGCATTCCTCTGGGGCGTGGAACATACAGGCGCCGACCTTGTGGTAGGCAAGGGCGTAAGCACCGGATCACCCGGCGAGACCGATACGGTCCGTTTCACCGTGACGCTTACGAACCTTGGGCCGGAGGATGCCACGGGCATCGATGTCATCGACCTTCTGCCGGCGGGGCTCATCTATTCGTCGGACCAGCGCTCGCAGGGAACATATGCGCCGGGCTCGGGGCTCTGGTCGATCGGGGACCTGTCGAACGGCGGCAGTGCGACACTTGAGATTACCGCCACTGTCGACATGGGGACCAACGGTCAGACCATAACCAACACGGCTGTCATTAACGCGCTGGACAAGGTCGATCCGTACAGCACCAACGATACAGCCCGGGTCAGTATCATCGTCAAAGAACCGCAGTTCCGCACGGCAACCGGAGTCTACATGGGGGACGGTGCGGCAAGTCGGACGATCTCCGACATAGGTTTCGCGCCGGATGTCGTGTTAGTGAAGGGGGACATCGCCCAGCCGACAGTGGCGAAGACCTCGACGATGTCGGGCGATCTCTCCAAAGAGCTCGGCCCCAAAGAGCCAAGCTCGCCGGACCTTATTGAATCATTGGATGCCAATGGGTTTACAGTGGGCTCGTCACCTCAGGTCAACAGCGCTGGTACCGACTACTACTGGATTGCGTTCCAGGCGGCGCCGAACTGCATGGCGGTGGGCTGCTACGTGGGTGACGGCCAGGATGATCGAAGTATCAGTGGTCCCGGATTCATGCCGGGCTACGTGATCGTGATGAACGAAGACTCCGAGCACGCCATGCAGAGGTTCTCCACCCAGGATCTCGACAAGAGCAAGGAGTTCAGCAATACCGACGAGAAGGGCGACCGGATCCAGGATTTTGAAGCCCTGGGTTTCCAGGTCGGCAAGGACCATACGGTCAACGAAAGCGGCAGCATGTATCACTACGTGGCCTGGAAAGCGCTGCCCGGACTTGTCGCGGACAGCAGTTATGTCGGGGATGGTGCGGACAATCGAGACATTACCGCAGTCGGATTTGAGCCTGAGTACTTAATCGTGGCAAGCCAAGCGTCGAAGGATCCCGTCCAGCGGTATAAGGACATGGCCGGCGACAACACCTTCATATTCGGTGCGGGGGCCGCCTTCGCCGACGGCATCCAGGCAATCTCCGCTGATGGCTTCCAGGTCGGGACTGACAAGCACGTGAATGAGAATTCCAAGACCATATACTTCGTGGCCTTCAGAGGAAACCAGCCACCTGTACTTGCTGCGATAGGGGCCAAGTCGGTGGATGAGGGCCAGAGCCTGAGTTTCACGGTGACGGCCCTGGACCCCGACGGTACGACACCCGCACTCACGGCTGAGGATGTGCCCGCCAACGGGAGTTTCCTGGATAACGGTGACGGCACGGGCACCTTCGACTTCGATCCCGACTACACCCAGGCTGGCATATTCACTGTGCGCTTCATCGCGGGCGACGGGGCCCTGGCCGACTCGGAAGTCGTGGCCATCACAGTGGGTGATGTGAACCGGCCACCTGAGTTGACCGCGATAGGACCTAAGTCTGTGGATGAGGGCCAGAGCCTGAGTTTCACGGTGACGGCCTCGGACCCCGACGGTACGACGCCGGCCCTTACGGCTGAGGATGTGCCCGCCAACGGGAGTTTCCTGGATAACAGTGACGGCACGGGCATCTTCGACTTCGATCCCGACTATACCCAGGCAGGCATATATAACGTGCAGTTCATCGCGAGCGACGGCGCCCTGGCCGACTCGGAGGTCGTGGCCGTCACGGTGGGCGATGTGAACCGGCCCCCTGAGTTGACCGCGATAGGACCTAAGTCTGTGGATGAGGGCCAGAGCCTGAGTTTCACGGTGACGGCCTCGGACCCCGACGGTACGACGCCGGCCCTTACGGCTGAGGATGTGCCCGCCAACGGGAGTTTCCTGGATAACAGTGACGGCACGGGCATCTTCGACTTCGATCCCGACTATACCCAGGCAGGCATATATAACGTGCAGTTCATCGCGAGCGACGGCGCCCTGGCCGACTCGGAGGTCGTGGCCGTCACAGTCAGCGCAGCACCTCTCGCCTATATCTTGATCGATCCGGATTCCGCAGTTGTCTCAGCGGACTCCACGATTCAGTTCGCGGCCGCCGGTTATGACGCCGGTGGCCAGGAAGAGGCCCCCGGCAGCATAACATGGGCTCTGATCGATTCGCTGGGTTCTATCGATGCCACAGGTCTGTTCGATCCGACAACTGCAGGCATAACAAGGGTCACCGGGGTTTCCGGTATGGGGCCCGCCGATACAACGGCTTACCTGGAGGTAATCCCTGGAAACCTGGTGGACCTATCGATTAGTCCTTACCTGGCAACGGTCTCGGCGGGCTCGACCCTCCAGTTCACGGCATCGGGCCATGACGCGGATGGAAACACGGTCGCCGGCCTCGGCAGTCTTACGTGGCAGGTGCTTGGGGATATTGGGACCATCGATGCAGCAGGGTTGTTCACGGCCAGGCGCGCCGGCAAGGGTTTCGTCAAGGTGACCGGCGATCTGGGGGTATGGGCGAAGACGGACACCGTCACAGTGATACCCGGGGAGATCTCCTTCATCGATGCATTGCCCTCCACCCAGTTTGTCGTAGAGGACTCGTCCTACCAATTCAACGCATATGCCTTTGACGCCGACTCCAATCTGGTTGTGAATGTGACGGCGGATGCGGAATGGAGTACCACCGACCCCTTGGGGTCGATAACAGCAGAGGGTTTCTACACGGCAGGCCATGATCCGTCGCCGCCGACTTACTATGTTAAAGCGAGCGTTCATATCCCCCTCGGCAGCCTGTACACCCTGACCGATTCCAGTGCGGTTACCGTCATATCCAGCGGATCGCTCAATCACATTCGCGTGGAGTCTCGGGACGGGACCGAGTTCGGGGATACTACGCTCACCGCGGATGAGGATACAACACGCCTCTACTGCCGTGGTTATGACTCAAGCGACGCCCTGATCGGGGACTTCGCCGCCGGCTGGACGGTCGTCGGCGATGCTTCGGTGGGTTCGGTCGACGGCGGACCGGCCGTCCTCACCCGACTCAGGCTGACCAAGGCCGGTACGATCCGGGTTGCGGCGGTCTACGGTACCGGCAAGTCGGATACTACGGGGACCATCACATGCGCTGCGGG
>CAZRAU010000139.1:0-6807 GCA_964598025.1 uncultured bacterium | reverse complement strand
GTGAAGAGCACCTCCATCTCGTCGCGATCCTGCTGGACGTAGCCTATGTCGTCGAGGACGACCACGTCGAAGCGATCCATCTTCTTAAACAGTCCCTCAAGGGCCAGGTCCCTCTTGGCGGCAAGCATCTGCTGGACCAGGTGGAAGGTGGTGGCAAAGAGTACCCGGCAGTTGTGATTGACTATCAACTCCCGGGCAATACCACAGACCAGATGGGTCTTTCCCCGGCCAGGGAGGTTGCAGGCGATGTCGCCGGCATCCGGGGGGATCATGAGGAGGCCTTGGCATTTTACAGGCAGGGACTTGAGCTTGCTCGTGAGTTTGCCAAAGGCTGTGACCTGGAATGCGAGATTCTTAGACGGGAAGGCGCAGCCCTTTTGGACATAGGGAATCTCGGTGAAGCGAAGGCATCTATCTTGAAAGCCCTGGAGTTAGCTGAGGCGCTGATGGATGAATATGAACATGCCGTGTGCCTGCGGGTGCTCGGGCAGATCGAGATTGGCGAGGGACTGATGGCTAATGGCATCGATCACCTAGCTGAATCTGCCGAGCGACTACACAGGCTGTCTCCCTGGTGCCATGAGGTCGCTGTGAGTGAGATGGCGTTAGGAGAAGCTCATCTGAGCCGGGACGGGGAACCTGATGTGACCGTCGGGTTGGAGCATATGCTGACAGCCCGGCGGGCATATGCGAATCTTGGGGTAGGGCTTGCCGTACGTGAGATCGACGGGCGCATATCTTCGATTGTTGATGGATCACGGGAACAAAGTGGCCCCGGAGTGGTCACAAAGCGCGGCGTTGATTCCCGATCCTCCGGTGCGCTCAATCTTGGGCAGTACGGAATCGTTACCGCAGATGAGAGAATAGTGGGTGATCTTGCTCACTGGGGCGCCTCGGATGTGAGAGTCCTGATTGAGGGGGAGACCGGGGTGGGAAAGGAATTGGTGGCTCATACGCTACATGCTATGAGCCGGCGTCGTGAGGAGACTTTTGCAGTGGTAGACTGCGGTGGCTTGAGCGAGACATTGGCCGAGAGCGAGCTCTTCGGGCACGTGAAGGGGGCTTTCACAGGCGCGTTTCGAGACAGAAAGGGGCTTATCGAGGCCGGGGATGGCGGCACGCTTTTCCTTGACGAGGTGGGGGAACTCACTGAGGGCCTTCAGGTGAAGCTTCTGAGAGTGCTGGAAGAACATGTGGTGAGGCCAGTGGGAGGGACTCGAAGCAGGTCGGTCGATGTCCGGCTGGTGAGTGCGACCACCAAGGATCTTTGGGGGGAAGTGGAAGCGAGTAGATTCAGGCGTGATCTCTATTACCGATTGAGGGGTGTTGTGCTTCGTATACCATCATTGCGTGAGCGGCGGAGTGATATAGATCTTCTGCTTGATCATTTTCTGGAAAGCCACTGTGAGGGTTATGGCAAGGTAGTGCGTCTGAGTGGCAATGCCAGGCGGATGCTGCTTGAGTACGAGTGGCCGGGTAATGTGCGCGAACTTAAGAGCGTGGTGGAAGCACTTGTGGTTTCAAACGACGATGGGGCAGTAATACACCCAGGTTGTGTTGAGAGGCTCATGGTGAGCCCGGGAAGCAAGCCGGGTCTCACAGGGCGGCTCAAGCAGGTAGAACGCGATGAGATCGAGAGGGCGCTATCTGCCTGTGGTGGCAATAAGAGCAAAGCAGCGAAGATGCTTGGTATCAATAGGAAGACGCTCCGGCGCAAGATCAGATGCCTGAGCGAATAGAGCGGATGAGTGTGTGATTCATAGACATGGTTTCCATGATTGTGGCAGCCTGACTCCATGGACAGAAAAGGCCAGATGTGTGAATCACACAAGGGCTTAGGCGTCAGAACCGTAGCACAGCCCCCACCTCAATACCGAAGTACTTGCTGGTGATTTCGGAAACAAACGGCTCGTTTTCATAAGGTATCCCGTCGAGGACACCACCTTCCACAGCGCCCTGGTCGGCGACAAGACTCACCAGGCGAAAACCCATGAGGACTGACAGGCGGCCCCACATGGTATAGCTGGTTCTTAGGGTCAGGGTATACCCCTTACCCTCTGCCTCCTGCCAAAATGGGTAGTCCCGAAGCACCCACAGCGCGTCCGCGCTTGCCTCCAGGTAGGGAACATAAGTTACTTCGAGGTAGTACCTCAGCTTCTCGCGAGTCCGCATGTCCCCAAAAAGGCCCACTCGACCGCTACGAAGATCCATATTGTAATAGGAGCTTACACCCTGATAATGGCGGTTTGTCGGTCGGCCATCAGAGATTGTAACGTGAAGGTCTTTCCTGGTGAAGTCGAACCGCTGGACCCGATACCCTGCAAGTGCGCCCACCTCTAGTGTCACCGGAATCCTCTGTTGGGGGATGCGAACAAAGAAGGTCGCGTCTATGTCCAACATGATAATATCCCCTTCACAATCAGCCTCGCTGTAGACGCTCATAGTGCCGAGGCTATCGCAATCCGTGTCGATACTCGTCCCATTGATTTGCATAGAGTGGGCATACCGACCTTTCAACGATGTGCCGAAGCGGTGCCTCCCGATAACGAACGGGAAGCGGGATTCGGCACATATCTCCGTCATCCACCCGTTAAGGGGATATTCCAACTTCCAACTCCATCCCTCATCGTCTCCCTCAAAGCCTGCTTCCCCCAGGCTGTACCATACCGATGGCGTGACTACGAACTCCAGTTTGCTGAGTACCTTGTGCGCTGTGCCGGAGGCCGCCGCCACGGACGGAGGCAGGACGATGCAGGCGAATGCTAGGCCGATGACCAAGACGCCTATCACGCATCGAGTGTAGGTGCGCGCCATATTCATGGCCGATTCCCTCTTACTACCGGAGACTGTAACAAAATCCCCACATTCCATACTTGATCCGCTTAGGCTTCGTTAGTCAAGCATAGGGCGGCTACAACCACGTGTCAACTCACACTACGCGCAGGGAGCCGGACCCGCACAAACCAGGTTCCGCGGTGACCTCTCTACTCAGGCATGCCTGAGGTTAAATAATGAATCAAGCTTTCGCTTGAACCATGCTCAAGTGCACCTGCGCGAGGGGTTTCTATCTTATTACTGTAACATGCCTTTTAGCTCACCCCATGTAACGGGGTGGGGCTGTGGCTGGTCGTCTTTCGGCGGCCGCTGGTATTCCACCTGCTCCTCTCCCAGGCTCACTTCATCTGCTACCGGACTGGCAGTTGTAAGAGCATCACCGGCACCGAACATCAGAAATAAGCCAATGAGTAGTTGAAGGATCAGCATCAATATCACCTCCTCTCACGGCATCACGTTTGGAATTGCAAGAGCAATACCGGAGGGGCCAGCCGGGTACAGTTTTCTTATAGTTTCCGGTATGCCAATGAATTTGTGGGCCTCCTCGCCGGGAACCAGCCGGGCAGCATTGCGCCGGAGTGGGTAATGAATGGGCGTAGTGGGTCATGATGCCCCAGTTTGTGTACCCATGACCCCATTGGGGTGGCTTTGATGCTGGGCGGGTTCTGCGTGTACACACCTAACTGCCTTCAGTTTCAAGCCAGCCACGGGAATTCCGATAAGCCGCCCCCTTGGCACGTGTTATGCTCTTTTGAGAGATAAGAAGAAGGGGGTGGTACCAAGATGCGACGTCTATCGGCAATATGTGCGGGGTTCCTGATATTGTTCTCAGTGAGTGGCGTGGCTGCATCTACGGATACAGATGAGGGCACGGCCGACTCGACTTCATCTCCAGGCCTGGTGTATGGATATGGAATCAAGATCAGCAGGCCCTACGAGTTTACGGAGAGTGAGGACGGCAAGACACTCTACCTCAACGGGTTGATTTACGCCGGTCCCGGCGACAAAGAACCTCCGCCGGTCACCGTTGCTGATGAAATCCTTGCACAGCACGAGCTCAATGTGAGGGCCCTTGAGGAAGCCAGGAAGGGCACAACGGACTATGGGCGCCTGGCACGCATGGCATCTGCGTATATTCACTCTCCCCTCGTGGAGTCGGTGCGGAAAGACTCTCACAGTGTCTATGTCAAATGGGTTTCGTCCCCACACGAGATGCGGTTTTTCTTGATGCCCCTCTCCGGATTAGAGACGACCGCGTTCGACCGGGCGGCATTTTGGGAACAGCTTGAGGCCAGCTTTTGGCGGACCGTCAACTCCGGCGGAATGGTCGTGTTCGGTGAAAAGTACCACATTTTCGTTCCGGATTCGGGGGTACAGAAGACGCTCGAGCAGATAGAACTTGTCCGGTGCGGCACGCCTCGCGGACGCCTCGATACTCGGGACACGCCTCTCAGGAATCAGCGCTTCCTTGATGATCTCTATGGCGAGACCGACGCAGTGGACGGGGAGTGAAATCATGCGAGGGATACCAGGCATTGTGTCAGTGAGTGCCGTTCTGGCACTGATGTGTTTTGCACCCGCTCCACTGTCGGCACAGAACAACGAGACGCCGAGGAGCAAGCATGCCTGGCGGATCGAGCCTTATGCCTGCTGGGGCGCGACGTCCGACATCATGGAGCAAGCAGCTACGAACCAGGACTACACGGTGGAGTACTACTTCAACACGGATATCGACCTGGATCCTGATGTTACTATCCCTGATGTGCGGGCGTTGTACGGATCAGGTGCCGGGGCCGGAATGATTATCTCCCATGGTAACCCGGAAGGGCAGGCCATTGAAGTCTACCCTCATACTCCCGCAGGGTGGAGTGCCTTGGTGACTCAGTGGAACCGGTACATGAACGACGGCTATGGCGGCGAGATATCCATCGGTGAGATGGAACCACCGCACCCTCACGCAAGCTATGTCATAGCAGCAATATATTATGGCGGGGTTGATCAATGGTCGAATTGCGACAGTGCCGTCATTGACAACGAGTGTTGTTATGGGGGCACATTCTGTGGTTGGAATGATGCGCGTGTCTCGTTTGGGCCACCGGATTCAGTTACCATGCCCGAGATCATCCTGAATCTGCGGGCCATCTGGGAAGGCCTCGATGGGGTGAGGGGCAAAGAGGACCGTGTAGCCGGTCATGCTTATCTGGATGCAAATCCGCAGACCCTCATTATGTGTCGTAACGGCTTCACCACGCTGGCCCCGTCGGTAAAGGACTACTACCCCCCGGAGGGGTTCATTATAGATGAAGATTCTGTGGATGCCTGGGTGGTATTCGATACGAAGATGGATATCAGCACTGATGCAGAGGAGTTGATATACGGTTCGGCCGGTGCCTTTGTAAACGATCAGCGATGGATAAGAGGAGAGCGGGACACATTGAGATTCACCCTGTGGTCTGTTGAAGAGAACGATGAATGCTTCGCGGTTCTTGGAGATCACATAACAACTGGAGATACCCTGAAGAGTGAGGGCGGTATGGCCCTCGACGGTAACTTAAACCCCGATGGGTCCGACGGGGAGGGGCCCAATCGTGATGCCTTCGGCATGCTTTGTGACTGCTGGTACTACGATCCCAATTTCGCAGCGGCCTTAGCGTCACGATGGGCTTATGTGGATGGCGGCGATGTAGTGGTTGGCTGGCACGTGGAGGCCGAGTGGGAGACCAGGGAGTACGTGGTGGAGGGGGGTAGCGGTGACGACTGGCATGAGATTGGCAGAGTAGCCCGTGGGGCGGTAGTGGCACCCGATGTCTACTCCTTGCGGGTGGGCGGGGGCTATGATCTCTATAGGATAGTGGAGATAGATAAGAAAGGTAAGCGGTCGTCATTTCGGCCCATGCGCGTGCGCGATCATGCGCCGCCGTTTCTGGCCGGGCTGCTCAAGAGGCCGGCCCAGCCACACAGCATCACGCATATTGACAAGGCTTGTAACCCTTTAGGGCCCGGCATGGCGGTTGCCGCTGGGCCCCTGAGTCCGGAGGTGCCCGACTGGGTGTTCTATGGGCCCGATTCGCTTCTGGCAGAATGTGGACCTGCAGTGTCCTGGTTTGAGTCAAAGGGCTATTCGGTTGACTTGGCCTCTGCCACGTCGCCCTACTACTGAGACCTGTGGGAATACCTTCAGGTGCTGAAGGTATCGGCGGATTCACAAGGAGAGGCTTATCCCAGGGTACTTATAGTAGGCGATGCCAACGAGGGCGGCGAGCCGGAGAAGAACCAGGTGGAGGTCGCGTATTTCTTCGATCCCTCCGGTGCCTGTTTCTTTGGTGACTCAACTATATGTGTTACCGAGGACATGACAGTGGATTTCGATTATGACAATCTGGGAGACATGCAAGTGGCCAGGCTTCCACTTACTCACAGGTGGAAGGTAGCCCGTGCAGTGGAGAACTTCCTCAACAGGGTTGATGTCACGGTACCGACAGACAGGGCCCTGTTCGCTGTCGGTGATGTAGAGTTGGAAGGCAATTCCCCGGAAGGGTTGCCCGAGTTGATGGATGGGCTGATATCGCAGTTTGAGGCCAATGGTTTTGAGACGAGATACATGAAGGATTCGGACTATGACTTCGAAGACATGGAGACCAGGCAGCTGGATATGGCAGATTCGCTCTATGAAGGTGTGGACATAGTAGTCAATATAGGCGTGGTTTCCAGCAGATGGCGGTTGGGAGGAGACTTCATATGTGAGGTGTGTGATCCTACGTGGCGGATGTCATGGCTTGATAATAGCGGCCCGCGCCCATTCGTGCTCTTTGCGCCGACGTGTGATCTGTCGGATTTTGATAGGGACAACCCAACGTATGAGAACCCACTTGCGGAGCAGTTTCTGTATAATGATCCCCAGAAGCCGGCTGCGGTGGCCTGGATCTCTCACGGCAGGGGTAATTGGAAGACCTACTACATGATATTTGCCGA
>CAZRAU010000138.1:0-6900 GCA_964598025.1 uncultured bacterium | reverse complement strand
CCCCTGGTCGCCCCGTTCATGAAGAGACACTCAACCATCGCCAACACTTGACTCATATGGCCAGCATACACACTGCCATCCACAAACCGCCATGTCCACAGCAAGGACGCACCCGGCTTAAAACTCTAACCGTTCTCTTTTGCCATCCCGCAGCACTGAGCCAGAGGGATGTTGTTCTCAATACACCACTTCAGTTGGCTCCAGGTGCACGGCACTGCCATACCCTTTGTTTCGCTGTACCCGACTATCGCCCCCGCATCGTCAATGCTCACACCCACAGCCACCAGGTCCCCCGCTGTCACGACATGATCATCACGCCACATGTCAGCGGGCACCTCAACCCCGGGTACCAACTCGATCATCTGTGCTCCCTCGTACCGAAGATGAAGATCATACACCGTGCTCACAGGTTGCGCCGACACCACCACTGATACCAACACCAACACACCCAATACCAGCACAAATGTTCTCAGCATCAGGCTCACCTCCATCCAGACCTAAGTCAGCAAGATGTCCCTGTCTTGACGCAAGTAGAGCGATCCGGAACTTGATCCTGGCCATGGCATTTCCGGCCATATCCCACTGCATACTGCATACCATGATGGGTGCCTGTGCCGGCGAACCTCCAATCCTTTGTCAACCAACAGGATAAAGACATGTCTCACCCGCTACTGCGGCGAGCAGGTGGAAAGAGGTCAGACAAAAAGTGTAACCAAATTACACATGTGTATAGAAGAGATGCAACTTCTCATCCAACCTGGAGCAACAGGGGGTGCCCCTTTCGCGGGGACGAATACGCTACTGAAATCCATCCGGATACGCCGGGGTTATAATCCTGCCGCCGGCCCGCCGGTATCGCGCCTCCGGAGTCACTCGCACCAAGTTGTAGTCTCTTTCCAGTAGACACGCACCTCCTATCTAAGATGACTTGCCTGGAGATTTCGATTATATTCGTCAAGGTTCCGCCGGCACCGAAGGGTCTGTCCCCGGCCACCGGTGGGGGAGAATGGTATTGAGATACGGTCGGACATTCATACTTGGAGTCATCAACGGGATCCTCTTTAACCTTGCCGAGGCGCTGATAGGCGGCACCACGGTCCTACCGTTATTTGTGAGCACGCTGACCGGGTCCAAGGTCCTGGTGGGGCTCGCGGGGACGATGAGTCAGGCAGGCTGGAATATGCCCCAGTTCGTCGTGGCCGGTTTCATCGAACACGTCAGGCGCAAGAAGCCCGTCTATGTCTGGGCCGGATTGGTAAGGTGCATCGCGATCTGGACGATAGCGCTCCTGGTTCCGGTACTTGCGGGTTCTCACGCAGGGGTCTTCCTGGTTGCTTTCTTCATTCTATATTCCATATACACACTTGGCGCCGGAGTCGCCGGCATCTCTTTCATGGATATAGTCGCCAAGGCCATACCTGCAACCAGGCGCGGCACCTTCTTCGGAGCCCGGCTTTCCCTGGGCGGCCTGCTGAGTGCGCTCGCAGGATTGTTCGTAAGGAGTATCCTCAATTCGAAACCGTTTCCGGACAACTTCGCCATGCTCTTCATTGCCGCCGCAGTTGTCGTTACCATGGCCATCGTAAGTTTCTGTCTCGTAAGCGAGCCCGAGGCCGCGGTCAATGAGGAGAGAATACCTTTCAGGAAATTCCTTCTCCGGGGCCCAAGACTTCTCAAGACCAATCGCAGCTACAGGACATTCCTCATAGTAAGGGTGCTTCTCAGTGTATGGAGTATGGCACTACCCTTCTATATTCTCTACGCCCGTGAAGAATTGAAGCTGGGCCCTGGTGCCGCTGGTGTTTTTCTTGCCATACAGATGCTTGGATTCGTCATCTCCAACGTGCTCTGGGGATCCTTGAGCAACCGAATCGGCAATAAGATAGTGCTCGTACTTGTGTCCGGGATCGCGGTTGCCTCCCCGCTGCTCGCGGTATTGAGCGGCCGATGCCCGGGGCTCGGGAACGCATGGTGCTTCGGCATCGTCTTCTTCTTCCTTGGTTTCACTTTGAGCGGCATCCGCCTTGGGCAAACCAATTACATGCTGGATGTCTCCCCTGATGCCGAAAGGCCGACCTACCTGGGCTTCATGAACACGCTTCTCGCCCCTATCCTGCTCCTCTCGATGCTGGGTGGTTACATAATAGAGAGAACCTCGTTCGAGGCCCTCTTCTTTGCGGTGATGGGCACTGCCGTCCTTGCACTTCTGATTTCATTCTGGATGGATGAACCCCGGCTCCGCTCGAGGACACCGTAAATTTCCGTTGATGGGCGTAGCTTTCGTTTACGGTGCTCTATCCGGTTGGGATTCAAAGACATACAGCCGGTTGCCGCCTCCACCGGTGTCAAGGAAGTGACACCAGGGCAGCGACGGGGCACTGGACAGGTCAGGTTCGGAGCCGCACTAATTCTCTTATTGCCAACCACATAGGTCATGGGGCGGATACTCCCCGGTTGCTGGCATCCCACTTGCTTTCGATATGCCCGGAGGCTCTTAGGGGGGCGAACGGGAGCCGTGCGAACCTGAGGGCGGCGGCACCATCGGCAGGTGAATGTGACGGGTTGTGTGGGACGCCGGTTCCCGTTCCCAGTTTGAGCCGCGAACACTAGGTTGAACGTTTGGCAGATCAGGAGGCGATCCAGGCGTGAAAGAGATAGGCACCACTAAGCATAGATGTAGAGATCGGTCCAACAGAAACATGTCATGGCTCTGGTTTTCTTGTCTGGCGTTGCTGTTTCTTCTTCCTCGAGTTTCCTTCGCTCAGTCTCACCTCTGGCAGTACAGACCCTTCCGTGCGAACGACACTGATCATTCTGGCGGCGATCACATCTGCGACCTCAGAAGGGACAGCAACGCCGACGGAAAACCGGACAGGCTCGGAGATTACGTGACCGTCTGGGGTTCCGTCATAGTGGAACCCTCGACATTCGAAACCGGCGACCGGCTTTTCTGGATCCGCGAAGGCAGGTGCGGCATCCTGGTCCATGGCGCGCCGGAGCACCTTCGCCTGGGAGACTCGGTGATGGTCCGGGGGCGGGTCGAGCTACCAGACGACGGCTACATTTTCCCGGAGACAGGGCTCGCCGGCCTGGGTGATATCACACTGGAGAGGGGCGGGCCCACGGTGCTGTGTGGCACGGGTGACCAGGCCCCGCTACCGATTTCACCTGAGGAATATGCTGCCCGGCCGCTTGACTATGGCGGGAATCTCGTGACACTTGTAAGGCCTCTTCAGGTGGTCCGGACTTCTATGGCCGGCGGAGATGAGTTCGCCTGGGCCTCCTGTGGCGGCGACTCCCTGATTGTCTATGTTCACCGGGATGCATGCCGCCCGATCGTAGCGAACAGGTGTTACATGGTCACAGGTGTCGTGATAGGCATCGTGATGCCTTCCGGTTCCGTGACCCACCCGTCTTGGTGCATAGCTCCCCGCGACCCGATGGATGTAGTGGAAGTCGGCTGCTCTGCGGCCTGCAGAGCACTCTCGTGGGGGCGTCTTAAAACCGAATACGGCCGGTGATGAGGCCGGTTGGGGACGCCAGGATACGGTGGGCGTGCGCAGTGTTGCCGTTCCAAGCAACGAGAGGAGCCGACGTCGGGCGCGGAGACCCGACGCTACAGCGTACCGGCACGCGAGTGTAACGCAGCAGATGAACACTCTGTACCCACCAGGCCCAGCCTGGTCAAAACCACTCAGATGCAAGGCACACGAAGCGGCGAGGAGTGAGGCGTACTTGGGGTACGTCGCAATGACGAGACGCGAGTGTAACACAGCAGATGAATCGTTTTCACCAGGCTGGCTAGGATTCCCGGACAGGCGCCAATATCTCCTCCAACGTCTGCCTCAAAGCATCCGGATCGAGCTTCCTCCTAAGATTTCCCCTTACCGCCACCGAAATAGACCCGGTCTCTTCGGAGACTATGACCACAACGGCATCTGTCTCCTCGGTAAGCCCTGAAGCAGCCCTGTGGCGCATACCCAGCGAACTTGAAAGCATGGGGTTTTCCGAAAGCGGGAGAATACACCCGGCCGCGACTATTTCTTCTCTCACTATTATGCAGGCACCGTCATGCAGCGGAGTCTGCGGCGTGAATATGGTCATTATCAGCTCATAGGTTACCTTGGCATTCACCCGCGTTCCCGTCTCGATATAGTTCCTGAGACTTGCTTCCCTCGCGATCACAATCAAGGCGCCGATCTTGCGCAAGGAAAGCTCCCTGGCCGCGCGGGTCACCTCATCCAGTACCGCCAGGTGCTCGGGACGCACGAAATAGCGAACGAATCTGCTCTGGCCCAACTGGGCAAGGACCCGCCGCAGTTCCGGCTGGAACACTATCACAAATGCCACCACCCACACGGTCTTAAGGCTTGATATGATCCAGTTGAGGGCATCAAGATGAAGCCAGTCCGCTATGAAGGATGCAGCGATTATGATGATAAGCCCCAGGAACATCTGGGCGGCCCGTGTACCCCGTATCAGCTGGAAGAGCTTATAGAAGATGAATGTGACTATTACAATATCGAGAATGTCAATCCACCAGCCGGTCAGCCATTCCATCTGTGGGATACCCCCAGTTCGTGGGTACGGCCATGGCCTCTTAGTCCTTCGAACATCCGAAGCGCACGCGAGACACTCTTCACATCATGCACCCTCACCACAGCCGCCCCTTTGCTGACACCGACTATACAGCTGGCAATTGTAGCTTCAAGCCTATCCTCGGGCCCAAGCCCGAGAGTCTTGCCGATGAATGATTTTCTGGATGGACCAACCAGGATGGGTTTGTCGAGATCAAGCAATTCATTGAGCCTGGCGATGAGCTCCAGGCACTGCTCGGCGGTCTTGGAAAACCCAATGCCGGGATCGATCACTATGTTCTCGGGCCGCACACCGGCAGTCTCTGCGGCTTCCACCCTTTCGGCAAGCTCCCGCCTAACGTCGGTGACGACATCCTCATAGTCGGTGAAGCTCTGCATATCGGCGGGAGTACCTCTCATATGCATGATGACGACCGGAACAGAGTGGTCGCTCACCACCCCGGGCATCGCCTCATCGAAGGCAAGACCGCTCACATCATTTATCATGTGCGCCCCAAGCTCCAGCATCTCCCGCGCGACCGTGGCTCTCCTCGTATCGATCGAGACGGGGACACTACCGCTTTCGACCAGGGCCTTCACTACCGGCCGTATTCGCCGGGCTTCCTCTTCCGCGCCGACCGGTCGCGCGTCAGGTCTTGTGGATTCGCCGCCGATGTCTATAATGTCCGCTCCGTTCTTCGCCATCTCCAAAGCACATCGGACAGCGGCTTCTGCGCTGGCATATCGCCCCCCGTCATAGAACGAATCGGGAGTGATGTTGAGTATCCCCATCACGATGGTGCGTGTGCCGAGAGGGAGTGTGAAATCCCTCAATCTAAGTTCCAACTCTCTCTCCTGTCTGGGACTTTGTGGTGGTGTAGTCTATCGTGAAATGGACGAGAGTGCAAGGGCTTGACTCTCCGGCTGTGCCAAGATTCCCCTGGCTTCGGTCGTGACGATCGACGCGCCCGGCTTTTTCACCCCTCGTATAGTCATGCAGAGATGCTCGGCTTCGACCCGCACTAGGACACCAGCCGGCCTGAGTCTTCTGTCGATGACATCGGCTATCTCCGTCGTTATGCGTTCCTGGATCTGTAGCCTGTGGGCGATGGCATCGACGGCCCGGACTATCTTGCTTATCCCCACTATTCGCCTGCCCTTAGGAACATAGGCCACACCAACCTTACCGAAGAAAGGCAGTAGATGGTGTTCACATACCGATTCGAATCGGATGTCTTTGACGACCACCAGCCCATGATCCCTGTCGGCCTTGATCGGCTTGATAAGCGTGCCGGCATCCTGCCACATCCCGGCGAGTATCTCCTGATAAAGGTCACAGACGCGCCGTGGAGTCTCCGCAAGTTCCTCACTCGCGACGTCAGCTCCAACCCCATGGAGCAACAGCTTGACCGCGCGCTCCACTTCGGCTCGATCGAAGTGGTCAGTCCGCTTCTTGCCCACACGGCTAGACATCGCGTCTACTCCTGTTTCTCTCCCTCGGCAGGAGGTGTCATCTCAAGTTCGCTCTCAGACGGCTCGGTCTGTGGCGCCGGGTGTGCGGTCTCCTCGGAGGACTGCGCCGCCGGGGGCTCCGGTTCATGGCGGTCGAGAATCCTGTCGATCTCGTCGCGATCGAGTATTTCCTTCTCAAGCAGGGCATTTGCCAGGTTCCTGAGCTTCTCAACATTATCAGCGATGAGATTCTCCGCACGCTCGCTTGCATCATCCACAACGCGTCTCACCTCTTTGTCGATGAGCTCTGCGGTCTGCTCGCTGTAGTCTCTGTGCTGCGCGATCTCCCGGCCCAGAAAGATCTGCTCTTCCTTAGGACCAAAGCTGAGTGGTCCCACGGACTCACTCATGCCCCATTCGCAGATCATCTTTCTGGCTATGCTGGTCGCTTTGTCGATGTCGGCCTTGGCACCGGTGGTGAAGTCATCGAAGATTATCTTCTCAGCAGCCCGCCCCCCCAAGAACACGGCTATCTCAGCCATGAGCATGCTCCTCGACCAGTTATGCCGATCATCCTCGGGGAGCTGCGCGGTCATCCCAAGGGCCCTTCCTCTTGGGACTATGGTCACCTTGTGCAGCGGGTCTGCCTCAGGGATGAGGCTGGCCACAAGCGCATGGCCGGCCTCATGGAATGCAATACGCTGTTTCTCATCATCACTCAGCGCGAGGCTCTTCCTCTCCGGCCCCATCATCACCTTGTCCTTGGCCTCTTCAAGATCTTGCATCGTAACGCTGTCGCGGTTCTTCCTGGCCGCAAGCAGCGCGGCCTCGTTCATGATGTTGGCCAGGTCCGCACCGGAAAGGCCCGGTG
>CAZRAU010000137.1:0-6946 GCA_964598025.1 uncultured bacterium | reverse complement strand
TCACCGCTATCCTGCTATCATCCATCTCGGGTCTCCTTTGAAAAGATTGGGGTTACGACTACTTTCATAGTTCAATCTTTACAATAGGAGACCCAACTCAGTCTACAGGGAGTTCCCCCATTTTTCCCCTTGACTCAAAAACCCCCTGTCCCACTTCACATTCTCCACAATCCCCTGGAAACAAATCAGTTGCAAGAATCAGAGGTCACTCTTTGGGGAAACTCCTGATACAAGAGGCCGGTGCTTCGAGGCTCCGGCCGGGACGGCCGGCGCCATCAACCCGCCCCCTTGCCTCCATCATTACCAGGGGGAAAATAGGTTTTGACCCTCTCCGGCTGTTGGCCTACACTCGGTGCTGGAGCCTGGGGTCTAGCAGAGTGCCTGGCCCGCCACTGGCGGAATGGCATTACTCTTGATAGCTAAGGAGGTTATAGATGAGAACGCGTTTTGCGCCTTTTGTCATCACGTCGGTCGTGGTTTCTGTTCTTGTTTTCGGTTGTGGCGGCGATGGCGGGGGCGGGGAGCCTAAACCGGTGACCGGTGTGGACATCTCGGCGGACAGGTCGGAACTCGAGATAGGCCATACCACCGAGATCACCGCTGTCGTAACCGGCGGCGACAGCAAGGCCCTGGCCTGGTCCGTTAACGGCATTGATAACGGAAACGAGGTCTATGGGACAATAACCCAAAACAGCCCGGTGACTTATGGTGCCCCTGATAGCCTCCCACCAAACACCACGATAGTAATCGGTGCCGTTTCGGTCGAGGACGAAACCAAGATGGATACATGCCATGTCCACCTGAATTTCACCAGGATATTCGTGGATAGTGCAAATGGAGATGATGTAACAGCTAACGGGTGTGTGAACCTCCCGTTCAGAACCATAACTGAGGCTCTTACCCAGGCATCCCACGGTATGACCGTCCTGGTAAAACCCGGAACGTATTCCGACGCCGCGGATGAGTCCTTTCCTATGAATGTCCCGGCCGGCGTCTCCCTGGTGGGCGAGGACTGGGAGACTTGCATAATACGCAAGGAAACGAGCGAATTCGACGGCTGGACCGGTATCCAGTTTGCTGGTAGTGACTGCGCAGTGCGGAAGTTCACCTTCCGGGACGAGGCAGCCCCTGGATACGCCAGGTGGTACAGCATGGTCTATACCACCGAGCCCGATGGCCTGATCGACAGCCTTAGAATCTTCCAGCGTGCGCTGATGTCTTGTATCCGGGTCAATACATCCACCAATACAATTGTCCAAAACTGCGTGCTTGATGTGGGAATGGATCTTCCGGTGGGCGCAGGCATGAACAGAGCGTTTGAGATCGTCTTCAACGATGAGGGCACCATTGTCCGAAACTGCCGGGTGTCGGGCTTTAACACCGGCCTCTTCTTCAATGGCTCGTCCGATGCCCTCATCGAAGGCTGTGTGCTCGAGAATAACGGCTTCGGCGCCTACGTCTGTTGCCTCGACGACCCTAACAGCAATCCGAGTCCCGACTTTGGGGGGGGCGCCAGGGGGAGTACAGGCGGGAACATCTTCGAAAACAATAGCGTGTGCGACCTGTCCAACCTCGGCACGAGCACCATCTATGCCAAGTTCAATACATGGGACAACGATCCGCCGCTTGAAGGCGAGAATTACTGCAATAGCGGCGCTGGGAGCATCATTACCGAATAAAGAACAGGGCCGATGGCTCACGGCGGATTCACTTACACACCGCCAGGCGCAACTGCGAAAAGGAGGACGAGATGCGAATACGAAACTTCTTCTTGGCAATAGCGCTTGCCGCTCTTGCGAGTATGCTCGCCTGTGGCGGTGATAGTGGCGGTGGCGATCCCAAGCCGGTTACGGGGGTGGAGATATCGTTGGGCAAGAGTGATGTCGAGCTCGGCCATACGACGGAAATCATCGCAACCGTCTCGGGAGGTGAAAGCAAGGCCCTCACCTGGTATGTCAACGATATCCGGAATGGAAATACGACCTTCGGCACCATAGCTCAGAATAGTCCCGTGACCTATACCGCACCTGATGTCCTTCCCCATCCATCCACGGTGACCATCAAGGCGGTATCCACAGAGGATACGACCAAGATCGCGACCTGTGGCGTCAACCTCCAGTTCACCAAAATCTTCGTGGATGGCGCAGCCGGTGATGACGCCACGGGCACAGGGTGTGTCAATTCTCCCCTGAAGACCATAACTTACGGTCTCGGTTTGGCCGAGAAGGGTATGACCGTGCTGGTCCAACCCGGGATCTATGACCAGGCAAACGGTGAGGTCTTCCAGATTGCGGTGATGGAGAGCATAAGCCTGGTGGGTATGGACTGGGAGACCTGCATCATAAGGGGGCACTCCGAGGTTGCGAGCTACTACCAGGCTTTCTGGCTCTATGGCAGTCATCCCGTCTTCAGAAAATTCACGCTTGAACAGGGTGATCCGCTCGATCCGGGCTGGGACGTCGCAATATACGTGCAGGCCACCGGCGGCCTGATAGACAGCATAAGGGTGACTGAGCGGGCCGGGTACTCGATCTGCCGCCTGACCGGCACGACCGGCATGGTCGTCCAGAACTGCCACTTCGCGTTCGATGACGGCCTGAGGGAGGAACGTGGATTCGAGATCATGAATGAGAACTATGGCGCCATTGTCCGGAGCTGCACGATGTCGGGATTCGCGCAGGCCATGCATATCATCGGGTTCAACGATATGCTGATCGAAGGTTGTACGATCACCGATAACATCACAGGTGTGAATTTGTGCTGTTTGGGCTCTCCTAGCAACAATCCCAATCCAGATCTCGGTGGCGGCGCCAGGGGAAGCGCCGGAGGTAACACCATAACCGGCCACACGGAATACGGCCTTGTCAATTCAACGACCAATGTGATCTACGCCAAATACAACACATGGGACCACAATCCGCCTCTCGAAAACGCGGATTACCGAAACGAAGGCACGGGTAACATCATGGTGGAGTGAGTTTCACTGGGGGAGATTCAACGGAATACCCCCGGGCAAGCCCGTGATACCTGCATTTAGCCGTCTTCGCCAGGCCTTCGGCGGGTTATCCGCCACAGGGCGACATGCCCTGCCTTGCGGGACCGGTCGTTGCCCCCGGGGCGCCCGCGCTCCGATGGCGCCAAGGCAGCGGCCCCCTGGCCCATTGTCCTCTCACTCCAGGATGAGGCCCCCGTCACCGATCTTGCAATAGTCCACGCCCGCGACCGGCGGGTCGTTATCCCATGTGTTGTACTTGGCATAAATGGGATGGGGCAGATCGAACCACAACCCGCACCCCGAGTTGTCCCTGATAATGTTGCCTCCCAGCGAACCCCGCGCGCCCCCACCGAAATCAGGGTTGATGCTACCCGGGGAGTCTTCGTAGCCGACTTCGATTCCCGTGGCATTACCCTCTATGATGCATCCTTCGACCAGCAGATCCGACGTGTTGGTTATTCGCAAAGCGATGTTAAAGCCGGTAAGCGTGCAGTTTCTCACAATCCCCCCATTGCTATTGGGAAAGAGGTTTATGCCGCGATCCGCCGTGACCCCGTCATCCACGACAAATACACAGTTCTCGATTACCGGCCCCGTCGCATTCTCCGCCCGGCAGACGGCGTAGCCGGCGCGCTCGAAGATCCTTATGCTGTCCACGCGATTACCGATCCCCCCGATAAACAAGGTCACGTCGGTTTCGTCGGCCGGCAGGCCCTGCTCGAGCGTGAACTTCCTAAAAGAAGCACCGACATAGCCCCCAAGACTGACAACCGGATAGTAGGCACCTACCAAGGCGTGTCCGCGGATAACGCACTGTTCCCAGTCCATCCCCTCTATTGTCATGCCCTCCGCACCCGGATGGATCGGGAAGGTTTCACCGGTGTCCTCGCTATAGACCCCGGGCTGTGCGAAGATGGTCATTCCCGAATCTGCCTCCTCCGATGCGTGGGTTAGCGTCTTGAATGGTAGATTGACGCCACCGTTCCCACCGAGATCACTTCCGTTCCCAGGGTCGACAAAGAACTTCGTGAAGGTGATGTTCACCAGGCACGAATCGTACTTGGTTGTGTCCTCTACCGATACCGCCTTGATCAAGAGCGTCCCCGTAAGCGGCAGGTAGTCGGGCGCGGTATAGGTGACCGGACTGTTCTCGGTTATCTCCCCGACTATCTCGTTCCCGTTCTCGATGTCGTTGACGTACCAGGCAAGGTCCTTGTTGTCCCCACCTGTCACCGTTGCCGTGAGCTGTCTCGCGTGGCCGACCTCGAGGCTCATCTCGGCCGGGTCTAGATTCACGGCGGTCACGGGGTTGGGCCCCGAACCATCACTCCCACTATCACTCGAACACCCGCAGGCAAGAAGCGTTGCGGCACACGCAAACAACCATACAATAGCCGGTGTCTTATGCATGCTGTCCTCCTTCCGGTTTGATGTACCGATTGCCACTGAGCGCAATGAGTATACGGAATCAGAGACAGGCCGGCAACCCGAATTCGCCACAGGGGGTGCCCATCTGGTGACATCCGCCGAAGCACCCTTTTACGCATTCAGCCGTGGGTAAGCCCGTGGTCCCCCGCATAGGCCGATAGCGGTTACTGCAGGGGCGTGAGCGATGGTAGAATGTGGATGGAAGTTGAGAAACCGCAGCCTTGACTTGATCCCGCGCGAGTCGGAATCCTCTGACGACAAACACTCGCCGGAACACGCCTCAATCGCCGAGAAAGCCGGACGGAGACCAGAAAACGCCGAGATGACCGTGGCGACACCAACCGGAGAGGCGAAGCGCAAACCTTATTCACGCACATGGTCTGTGAAGATGCGTCGTGCTTGCACAGCTGCCGGCGTCCGCCGCAGTGACGGGAAACGAGCGCGACGTGGCAGACCTATGCTCTAAACCAGCCTGGTCAGGGTTTGAATCTGAAGCGGCTCTTAAAATGCCTGAGCGGCAGGTCTCTTCCGTACGTAATCTCGACCCCAGGTATCCTGTCTCGATGCTCATGAAGGACTCTCACCGCTTCAGCTGCGGCAGAGAGGTCCTGATCTTCATATACCAGCCTCGGGACCGCGGCCCGGACATTGTTCACTCTAGGGTCCGGAGGCACCTCACTTCCATTCTGGGATCTGCCGAAAGCATAGATGCCGAGCTCCACCACTCTGTGTCCTGCCAGGAGCATTAGGGCCGCGAAGCTTATCCCCTTGAAATCGTCATCGTTTGTTTCGGTGCCATCAAAGAACCTGTCAACATCTATATAGATCGCATGGCCTCCCGTAGGCAGCATTATGGGAATGTTGTGTCCCTCGAGATTGGAGCCGAAACGCTCCATCTGGCCGACCCTGTGCATCAGATATCGCTCGTTCACAACCGTCCTCAGGCCTTCGGCGATAGCCTTGAGATCCCTCCCGGCCAAACCGCCGTATGTGGGATGCCCTTCGGTCAGTATCTGGTGGTTTGTCAGTTTGTCCGCGACGTCCGCGTACTTCCGCGTGAAGATCGTGTCATCCTTGATTGCGAGGGCGCCGCCCATGTTGGCCAGACCGTCTTTCTTCAGGCTGATGTGAAATCCATCGGCGTAGCCGAACATCTCATGTACTATCTCGGGAATGCTCTTGTTCTCGTAGCCTGCTTCTCTCTTCTTTATGAACCACGCGTTTTCCGCGAAGCGGCAGGCATCAAGGAAGAACGGCACTCCGGAGCCGGATGCTATTTCGCTCGCTCCCCGGATGTTGGCCATCGAAACCGGCTGGCCGCCACCGGTGTTATTGGTAATCGTCATATATACAAGAGGCACTCTCTCGCCGACACTGTCCATAAGCGTCTCGAGTTCCTTCAGATTCATGTTGCCTCTGAACCCGTAACTCTTGTCATCTTCGAGATGTTGCCTGCAGGGTAGATTGAGCGGCACAATGTTATTGGCTTCGATATTGGCCTCGGTGGTGTCGAAGTGGGAATTGCTCGGTACTATGAAGTACGGCCGGCCCCGGTCGGAGGCTCTTGTGATAATAGTCTCGGCTTTACTCTCAATGCGAATGGCGAGGCTCCGGTCAAGTGTCTTGGGTAGATCACCCTGGGCGCAGGTATGCGCCTGCCCCCAGAGTTCGCGCCTGAGTATCGTGAAAAGAGCGTATTCCGCCGCCCGGCCCTGATGGAATATGAAAATGGTAGGCTTGTGCGGACTCGCCTGGCGCCATGCCGGCCCGAAAGTCTCTTCAAACTGATGCACCAGCTCGAAATAGCCCTCGTTCGACCCGTAGGCCTCATCACCAAGCATAAGCTGTGACCACTGTTCCATTGTCATGGTTGTGGTTCCGGAATCAGTCAGAAGATCGCAACCCGGGATTTCACTTGCAGGAAAGAGAAACACGTTGAGCCCGGCCTCCTCCAACAGCCGCATGCGGTTGTCGAACTGATCCATACGACACCCGCGCAACCTCACCACCGCGTTTCGGTAAGGTCTGGGCATATGATAGGTGGATGAGCCCGAGGTGATGTCGAACAGACTCCTGAATCTCGACACGAAGAACTTCATGCTTTCCAAGTTCAAAATCACGCTCCTGTCGGTTGCTTGACCTCCCGGATTCTAACACTTGCGGGCAGCCGACGCACCTACTTTCGGGCACGGCCACCGGGCATGACTCAGCCATCTGCCGGTTCCACACAGAAGCTCGCGATGTCTTGCTGCATCGGTCACGGAACAAGACCGGATAGCAAGCCGGGACCGGAAGCGGGGCGCCGGGGGAACGGCGCGCGAACATATAGACGTCCCCGATCAAGACTTCCCTGGACTTCCGATTTCTGCCGGAGTCGAGCCCCTGAACTTTCTTAAACTTTCTTGCATTTTTCTCTTGCTTTCAGTGACATGTATTATTACTATATTGGCGAGCGGGTCCTAAGGAGCGTGACGGGCGAGGAACTCGCAGCTCTGCTTCCACACCTTAATGCCCTACTTCCTT
>CAZRAU010000136.1:0-6959 GCA_964598025.1 uncultured bacterium | reverse complement strand
CTACGGTTCAATATCGGGGGATCAAGGCAATACTATCTTGCCAATATCGAGGAGCGAAAGACAGGCTTACCGTCGGGAGCAACCACTCTGACGGTGTACGCGCCGGGCAGAAGTCCACCCTCCCCAAGCGAAAGGCAGAGCGTGTAGTTGTCGCGGAACTCGCGCCCCATGACCGATGCGGTGAACACCGGCTCGGCCGAGGCATCCGCAAGCACCTGAGCCGTGTATAGGTCTTCGGCGGCAGGAGGAGACTGAAGGCCGATGAGCTCGAGCAAGAGAAACTGTGTCCTTCCGGCATCGATCTCTGCGACCTCGGCCGGAACGACACCGGGCTCGCGCATGCGGCCCGTCTGGTCAGGCAGAATGACAATCCCACCCAACATGCCGGAGACACCGGAAAGACCGGAAACATCCCCTATGTCCGATTCCCGTGGACCGGGAATCACACCCGGCTCCATCGCCGGCCTAGCTATGTAAAGCCCGATACCCACTGCGGCCAGTACAAGATACACTGCCGCGGGTACCGGCCTGAGAATGCTTCCCCTGAGTGAGTCCCAGAATAAACGAAGCCCGGATACCAAACCGGTAGGCCCACCCCGCGCACGTTCCATCAGTTGAACAGGCGACACCGCTTCGGAAACATCTTTGTCGACAGCCTCCAGCATCGCCACCTCTTTCCTGCAATCCGGACAAGCGGAGAGGTGGTTCTCTACACGCGAGCGAGCTCGCGGATCCATCCGAGCCCTATCTTCGGCAAAGCGCACCAGGGCATCAGCATCCGGGTGCGGGGACGCCTGCTTTCGGAGGGCGCCCTTTAGTGTGGAAGCGAACTTCAAGAGATCGGCGCATGCGGGGCACCCGGCCACGTGCTTTTCGGCCTCCGCCCGCTCGGCTTCGTCAAGCGTGCCGGAGGGCAGCCAGACCACCAGCTCTCTTATACGCCCACACCTATCGTCACTGCCGTAACCGGACATCTGAAACACCCCGTCTCTTCAACTCAGGCCGTTCGGGCACCCAGCCCACCGGCCCCTTCCAGCAGTGCCCGCACCTTCCTGATACAGCGATATAGCCTGACCCTGACCGCCACCTCCGAAACCCCCAACCGCCTGCTGATCTCCAAACCGCTGTATCCCTGTATATACGCGAAATTCAAAATCTGACGGCACCCCTCGTCCAACCGCTCAAGCACCTCGTCCAACAAGGTGCGATGCTCGGCTGCTTCTCCCGATCTCCAGTCGACGGAAAGATACTCATTAGCCTCAAGCGACACGTGGCTCCCCCTGGCCCTGACCCGCCTGTAGTGGCTGATGCACATGTTCTTAGCGATCCGCCGGGCATAGGCACGGAGATTTCCGGGTCTGAACCTCCCCTGCCGGAGATTCCGCACCAGGGCCAGAAGCGCCGCCTGTACGATGTCCTCCGTATCCTGGAATCCCCACACCCTGTTCACGACCACCGTCCTTACCCAGGCCGAAACCGTACGGACCGTATCGGGACTACCTGCCAGGAAGTCCCTGACATATTCCTCGGTTTCCCCGGGGGCAGCATGAACCCAGCCACCGTGCGTTCCTTGGCGCTGTCGAGCATCTGCGGCCTCGCCGACTCGTCCGGCTGAGCCTGAAGAATCATCTGATAACAAGCGTCGCACTCCGCGTTGTCCACCGGATTCATCCTACCATGCCCCCCGTCCTCAGGTCAAGACCGGACATATTCCACTGCGAGCCCACCGCCCGGACTACCCACATCTGATATCGTTTGAATCCGCAGAAGGTTACCAGGTTGCCTGCAATCCGAAGCAGGTGTATAATCCAGTCGCCATGTGGAAGCCTCTGAGCGTGTTACCTGTTCTCTTGGCCGCTGCGGCGGCCCTTGCCGGCCCCGGTATCGGAGGGTCGGAACCGGCTTCAGACCGCTGGACCGACCTCAGTAGCAGCTCCATAGCCAACCGCCGCCATGCCACCGCAGAAGATCTGGCAACTGAGATCAGAATCCTGGGGCCGGATCATCCGGAGACCATACCGCCTATGCTGAGGCTGGCCTCGATACACAATGAACTAGGTGAGTTCGCAGAGGCCGAGCAACTCTACAGGCACTGTCTGGATCTCGCGGAACACGCCCTGGGGCCGGCCGATACCAGCTCGGCGAAGGCTGCCAGCGGCCTGGGCCTTTGCCTTGCGAACCTGGGCGACTATGCGGGTGCTGAGAAGCTTCTGCGCCGAAGCCTGGATGCAACAACCGCGGTCCACGGCCGGCAGACACCCCAAGCCGGGGACCTCACGCTCGCCCTGGCAGAGGTACTGGCCAAGCTGGGCAAGCATGCCGAATCCACCCAGCTCTACCGAGAAGCAGCCGAGGCCATAGAGGAGGCGTACGGCCCCGACCACGAACGCTACGCTGCCGCGCTTTCCGGCCTGGCCCACACCAAGCGCCGGATAGGCAATTGCGCGGAGGCTGAAACGCTCTACCGCCAGGCGATTGAGATCGTCGAAAGAAGACACGGCAGCCACCATCCCGATCTCATCCACTACAGATGCCGGCTGGGCATGACTCTGAGCAATCTCAATAGAGACGAGGAAGGTTTAAGGTCCATTGAGAAGGGCATCGCCTTGGCCGTTGATCTCTATGGAGCGGACAGTTACCAGGTAGCCATCGAAGAACGACATCTGGGGCTTCTTCTCAACGAAAACAAGAGATTTGCGGAATCGCGGAAGGTTCTCCTCAAGTCGCTCGAGACCCTGGAGAAGTGCTTCGGACCCGAGCACCCCCATCTCAGCAAGTGCCTTAAAGGACTCGCCAGAGCGTGCTACTACCTTGACATGCCTGATGATGCGCTCGGGTTTATCACCCGCTCGGTATTGCTTTACAGAGAGTCCGAGGGCAGCGATCAGACTGAGCTTGTACACTTGCTTTCAATGAAGGCTGGCATCGAGCTATACATCGGGGATTGGGATTCCGCCGTAAAGACGACTTCCCTGGAAGCTGAGACAGCCCAGACCGAGCTTCAGCGCATATACGGTATTTCATCAGCACACGAAGCGATCCAGTTTGCATGGCTCCCCAACGGCGCAGCACATTCGCTGGTAGGCGCAGCAATGGCAAACCCGGACGTCACCGACTCGGTCCTTGCCAAGGCCTTCTCCCGTGTGGCCGGCACACACGGCCAGGTGTTGGATTGGCTTGCAGATCGCCGGCGAATCTTAGAACTGGAGGCGGACACGACGCAGTTTGCCTGTCTGCGGAACGCCTTCACCGTGGCGTCACAGCGCGTGGCTGATCTGGTTGTTCGCGGTCCTCAGGGCGATGGCCAAAACTACGCAAAGAGCCTTGCCGTAGCCAGACGCGATATGGACGAAGCAGAGTGGGACCTCTCGGCGGCCTTCGAGCACTTGCGGCGTGAAGTGGGATCGCGGCAGTCCAGCCAGGAGATGGTTACGGACCTGTTGGCGGCGGCCCTCGACGGGGGGGCAACCTTGATCCATTTCATACGCTTCGACAAATGGCTGGACCCCGAATCCCCCGACGACATACCCTGGTATTCCAACTATGGAGCTTTCCGCCTAAGGACAAGTGCTGGAGATTCCTTTGACCTCGACTTCTTTGACCTCGGTCCTGCGGCGTCCGTGGATTCCCTCGTCTTCACCTATCGACGGAGCATCGACGGGGTCGAGCCAGGCCGACGGCCCACGGCACGTGAGGAGGCCGTCTACAGATCCGCCGCAGGCGAGCTTTTCGAAAAAATCTGGGCACCAGTGATGCCGCCTCTTGAGCAGTACGCCCCGCATGCAGATCGATCGAACCCGGCACCGCTTGTCTTCATAATTCCCGATTCGTGGCTCCACCTTGTAGACTTCAACACACTGTTATCTCCCGGCGACAATCCGGTCATTGAAGCCTGGAGGCTCCACCACCTCTCTTCAGCCAGAGATCTCCTCCGACCCGCTTCGGCAGACCTCGGAGGCATCGGATTGCTCGCGGTCGGGAATCCAACCTGCGTAGACCGCGAAACGGAGGAATTGGCCGGAAGGAGTCCCGGTGATACTGAAACCGCACTTGGTCGCTGCCCAGGAGCCTATCGATTAGCGGAGCCGCTCCCGGCCGCAGCACAAGAGGCCCGAACCTTGGCAGACCTCTATTCATCGGTAACCCACGAGCCTACTATCCTGCTGCTCGGGAACGAGGCCACAGAAAGCGCGGTGAAACAGGCTGCCCCCGGAAAACGCGTGATCCACCTAGCGACGCACGGCTTCTACTGCGAGGAGGCCACCAGGGAGAGAATGCCCTTCCCGGAACGGATAGCCAACTCGCTTTTCATGTCGGGTCTCTACCTGGCACCCGGGCAGGCGGAAGACGACGGGCTCCTCACCGCCTATGAAGTCACAGGTCTCGATCTCCGCAATGTTGACTGGGTTGTCTTAAGCGCCTGCGGCTCCGGTCTCGGGCGGCTCCTGGAACATGAAGGCCTCTTCGGCCTCCGCCGGGCATTCGAGATAGCCGGCGCCCGAACGGTTATAATGGCGATGTGGAGAATCGACGATGATGCCATGCGGGATCTCATGGTGCGGATCTTCAGACATCGTCTTGAGGGGAGCTCCACCGTTGATGCGGTCAGGCAAGCCCAGCTCGACCGCCTCCACGACCAGCGCCGGCGCCTGAACCGCATCCACCCCGCCCTCTGGGGTGGTATCGTCGCCGAAGGCGACTGGCGGTAAGGCCGCTGGCTCCTTTCCCGTCATTGTATGGACTCCTCTCGTGCCCTCCCATCACTCAAGTGGTCGGCCCAGAACGGCTGCATATCCCCCCTCCCATCTCTTAAGCACTCCAGGCCTTGCAACAAAACCCACCTTTTCAACTCAAGGCTGTAACATTTCCGGCCTTCAGGCTATTCCCTAAGTAGAGAGCGGAAGCGCAGCGCTTGGTCCGCACAATTCAGCACAGTGAAAGGAGGGCGAGATGCGAAAAGCAGGTGTAGTCTCATTGACCCTTGTGCTTGCCTTGCTGCCGACGCTATGCATGGGTACGGATCTGTACCTGTCCCAGAGCACGGTTGCGGGTGGCTTCGGCCACTCAAGCAGCGGGAACCACAGGGTTCTTTGCGCGGCCGGCCAGGCCTTGGCGGGGGCTGCCGGCAATGATACATATATAGCCCAGGTCGGCTGCATGTTTCAGCCGCCTCAGATCCTGGCGGGGGTCGAGGATCTCATTGCGGGGATGTCCGCCAACTACCGGTTGGCGCCAAACCATCCCAACCCCTTCAGGTCATCTACCACGATCCGTTTCGCCGTTCCGGAGCGCACACATGTGAGCCTTCGAATCTACGACGTGAGAGGTAGAGAGGTCAGGACGCTTCTGGACGGCGAGGTCGAGCCGGGCTACCAGACCCTGGGCTTCGACGGATGCGGCCTGGCCAGCGGGGTCTACTACTGCCGGATGGTCTCGGGCCGCTTTGAGGCTACCAGGAAGCTGGTGGTTCTCAGGTAGGAGACATCGGGATGATTGACCTCGCTATCCAATCGAATCACGAAGGGAGGATGTTCGAAATGAGAAGAATCATGCTTCTTTGTGCACTTCTTGTTGGCTTGATCTCCGGCGCAGCCCTCGGGGGCCTGCCCCGGACCATGAGTTATCAGGGTGTCCTGATGAACTCAGACGGCAGCCAGGCAGCGGATAGCACGTACGCCGTGATTTTCAGGCTGTACGATGTGGAATCGGGAGGAACCGATATCTGGTCCGAGGTGGATACGGTTGCGACCGATTGCGGCATCTTCAATGTGATCCTGGGCAAAACAACCCCTTTGGGCTTGGACTTCGACGAGACCTATTGGCTGAGCCTTGAGATCGACGGCACCGAACTCACCCCTCGCACCGAGCTTACCCCTTCACCGTATGCCTTCCGGGCCGCGGTGAGCGATTCGGCAGTGGAGGCAACCCATGCGGCGGTTGCGGATTCGGCTAGAGTGGTTGGTGAGTATTCCGACGAGGACTGGACAATCTCAGGCGATGACATGTATTCCGCGGTACCAGGAAGTGTCGGCATAGGTACAGATGCGCCCACTGCCAAGTTTGACATCGATGCCGATGCGGATGTCGCAATGAATATCGCGTCAGAAGGGCACGGAGCCCTCATTGAATACCAGCGAGACGGTGGGGAGTATCGCTTCTACGCAGGTATTCCGGATGCAACCAACAGCAGATGGGACGTCCAGGATGCAAGTCATAATTCCATCTTGGCCGTTCAGTGGGACGGGAAGGTGGGGATCAACACAAGCAGTTCCGGTGCAACCCTTCAAGTTCACGGGAATCCCCTTTCGCGGATCCACCTTACACATCCGGGAACAGGAACAAGCTGGATGCGCGGTGTCCACATTGGCTATCCGTGCGAGACGTGCAGAGATTTCATTATCTGGTCATACGAGGACCAGCCGCTTCGATTCGGCACGCAGGGGACGGAGAGACTCCGAATCGACGCCATTGGCAATGTCGGGATCGGAACCATCAGTCCCGCGCAGAGACTGGACGTGCAGGGAAATGCCAGAATCAGCGGTAAGCTCGGAATCGGAACGACCTCTCCGGTAGCCGCGCTGGACGTCAATGGTGAGACGCATCTCAGAGATGCGCTGGAAGTTGGCGCGGGCGGCATACGTGTGCAGACTATCTATACCGGCGACGCAATAACCATAAGCGGAGCCACCGGCGACGGGCTCTACATCCAGAGCGCCGACAGCTATGGTGTCGATGCCAGCGGTCACCAGGGGAACTGGCTTGGAACTACGGAGTCTGCCAGCTATGGACTCACGGTAGAATCCGCTCTGGGTTCTGCGGCAAACAAAGGTCTGCAGGTTAAGGGAAAGGCCGACATCACCGGAACCGTTACAAAAGGTGGTGGCTCATTCAAGATCGACCACCCCTTGGATCCCGAGAACAAGTACCTCTACCACTCCTTCGTGGAAAGTCCCGACATG
>CAZRAU010000135.1:0-7020 GCA_964598025.1 uncultured bacterium | reverse complement strand
TGGGGATGTGGATATCGACGACCGGACGGCGCCGGTCGATGTCTCGACGGGAAGCGGGGATGTTGTGGCGGGCCGGATGGGAGATGGTTTCCAGATGGGGGCAGGCAGCGGCGATCTTCATATCGACTCAGTCACCGGGCCGTTCAAGTTCTCGGCGGGCAGTGGGGATGTGACGGTCGGGCTGGTCAAGGGCAGGGTCGAGATTTCCTTAGGCAGCGGTGATGTCGATATAGATAAGATAACCGGGAACATGAAGGTATCCACCGGGAGTGGTGATGTCGGTGTGGGGACGCTGGAGGGGGATCTCCACGCGAGGGCCAGTAGCGGTGATATCACGGTCCTCGATCAGACGGGGGAGGCGGACATAGGAACCTCGAGCGGTGATGTCAGGTTCCGCAGCAATTCCGAGCGGGGGCTGATACGCATAGAGACCTCGAGCGGTGATGTCGATCTCACCGTCTATCACACGGCTTCGGTGGAGGTCGATCTCAGGACCTCGACGGGCATGATGCGCACAAAGCTCCCTCTGGTTGTAGAGGACGCATCGCGCCGGCACCTCCGGGGATCGGCGGGTCGGGGGGATCTTAAGATCGAGGTCTCCACGGCGAGCGGCGATATCAGCGTAAGGCAGGGGAGTATCTGAGTTGGATACGCACGGTTTCACATGCGAAGCGATGGCGAGGCTCTTTGAGCGCCTGGTGGATGGAGATCTCGAGGCCAGGGATGAAGAGGCCTTGAGGGCCCATGTCGAGGGTTGCCGGGCTTGCAGGGCCAAGTATGCGCTCGACCTTGCCTTGATTGCATCCATCCGGACCGCGCCCCAGGAGGCCTTCGTGAGTGTGGCCGGGACGGTCGTGGCCGGAGTGAGGGTGAAGGGTAGAAGAAGATGGGTGCTTGGTTGGGGGGCGACGGTTGCCGCCGTGAGCGTGCTCGCGCTTGCTACCGTGCAGTTGGGCTCCCGGATCTCTGAGCCCGTGCTCTCTCTCCTGACAGGCGGCTACAGGACGAGCCCCACTTATCTGGCCTTGAGCAAGGTGGCGGGTCTGGCCGTCGAATTCGCGACAGTCTTAAGATCGATGATCTTCTCGGGGTCGACACCGGGAGGGCTTGGCTCATACGCGCCGGAGGTGGCTTTGCTTACGCTGATGGCGGGGGGCCTTGTGATATTCATGATGTATGAGATGGGAAGATGGCTCAATAAACCCAGGGAGGTAAACTCATGGCGAAGAGGTTAGGGCTGGTTGCATTTATGGTCTGCCTGGTAGCGGTCGGGACGACCTTCACAAGTGGCGTGACCCGGGCGGCCGACTCGGTGGCGACCGAGATCCGAATCGATGACGACGGGATCAGGATCGGAGACAACGAGTATGACCGGGATGAGGGCGTATCCCGGCAATCGACGGTGAGGGTCATCGGCGAGGACATAGTCCAGTTCGGCAACGACATCCATGTTGAAGCGAATGAATCTGTCGAGGGTGATGTGGTCGCCATCCTCGGAAGCATCATAGTGGAGGGCATGGTCGAGGGCGATGTCGTGGCGATCGGCGGGGAACTTACCATTGGTTCCCGCGGCGAGATCGAGGGTGATGCTGTGGCCGTAGGAGGGGGAGTCACCAAGGAGCCGGGCGCGAGAGTGCGCGGCGAGACCGTGAGTATCGGTCACGGCAAGGTGCTTGCTCCCCGCGTCTGTCCATTCTTTGCCGGCAGCGTCTTTTCGCGCGGCGGCAGGCTCCTCATCTTCATCATCTGGATAATCATGCTCATGGTGCTCGGGGTCATCATAATGGCCGTGTTCCGGCGCGGGGTGGACAATGTGTGCGTGAGAGTGAGGAAAGAGGCCTTCAAGATGGGGCTCATCGGACTTCTGACCGAGGTGCTCCTGATCCCGATCATGGTGCTGTTCATAGTGACCATCATCGGGATCCCCATCGGGGTCTTTGCGTTGCCACTCCTTTTTGCTCTGGCGATGCTGCTGGGCTTTGTGGGTGTGAGCTATGTCGTAGGCGCCCGGCTGGGTAACGGCCATGGGCGGTCTCCCTATTCGAGCCTGGCCTTGGGACTCTTCGCGCTCCATGGGTTGGTGCTCCTGGCCATGATCATAGGGCTTCCGGGCGGCGGCTTGATGGTCATAGGCAAGATCATCTCGTTCTTCGGATGGGCCGTGTTGTATGTGGCGGCAACGGTCGGGTTGGGGGCGGTGATAATGAGTAAGTTCGGGACGGCCGGGCTCAGGCCCGCGCCGGCGACTCCCGGGCCGAGCTGGAATCCGCCGGCACCGGGCCAGGTGCCTCAGGCGCCGCCGAGCGCTCTCGCGGGCGGGCAGAGTCAGCCGGGCGCGCCGCCGCAGGGGACGGTGTAGGACATAGACTAGAACTTGCCCGGGGGTCGGTCACGCGCCTGCGGCGGTGAACAGACCCCTCGGCTTCTTGTGTGGGGTCGGGCACGCCATTCCGGTGCCGGACCCCTCGGGCTTTTGTGTGGGAGGGTGGTTGACGGCGGGTCAAGGGCTGTGATAAGAAGAAGATAGCGTGTGGAGCAATGCGGATCCCAGGTTGGTAGAGGAGGTGCGAAGTGCATAGACCATTCATGGCTTTGGTTGTTGTGGCGGCCTGCTTGATGCTCTTTGTAGGCTGCGGTGACGAGGGGGGTACTGATGTGGAGATTACCAGGCCGACCGTCACCGAGACTTCGCCGGCGGGCGGCGCTACGGATGTCGGGCTGGTTCCGCTCATAACCATTTCGTTCTCCGAGGAGATGGACGCGTCAACTCTGGCCGGGATCGGTGTCACCGGCATTGCTACCCACCATGTGGCCTATGACACGCTGGGCAACACGGCAACGGTCTACATATCGGAGGCACTCGCGGGGGAGACTGCTTATGAGGTCACAGTTCCCACCACGGTCAAGGACGAGGAAGGCCACAGCCTGGGGACAGCGTACACATTCGGTTTTACCACAGGCCCGCTTGACTGCGCTGGCGCCATGGATTACCTCGAACCGAACAGCGCCACCAACGAGGTTGCCGACATCGAGATTCCCTGCACCTATCCGGTCCTAAGTTCCTGCGGGGCGAGCGACCGGTACGATTACTTCAGTTTCACGGTGGAAGAGGCCGTCAAGGTGACCTTCAGGCTCGAGAGAGTCGATGAGGGGCCGGCAGTCAGTTGGGTGGCCGGTTTCCAGCGTACGGTCTACCAGATCTACGCTGTCAGCGATAGTCTTCGAACCGGTGGGGAGGTCAGCGACTATTACACCTTTCTTCCGGGTACCTACTTGATAAGAACCGGCAAGCAGGACGAGGATGACGAGATCGTTTTCTACAGATTGACCGTTGAGACCTCCGCCCCCTGCGCGGACGACATCTATGAGGACAATGACTTCTCGTTCGAGGCAACACCCATTGGTCCGGGTCATTTCGAGGACCTTATGAGCTGCTATCGGGACCTCGACTACTACTCGATCGATCTCACTGTCGGCCAGACACTCACGGTCACCGCCGCCAATGTCTCCGGTGGGGCTGTCGATGGCGGGGTCTATATCCTTGATCCGGATTACACCCTTGTCGCCCAGGATAGGGGGACGGACAGTCCGCTTGGCGCATCCTGGACGGCGACCGAAGATGGAACTCATAGGTTCCGTGTGGGGTGGCCGTCGGCGGAGGTGGAGTACACCATGGATGTAGAGGTGGACTAGGGATTGCGGGTGGCGAGGCGCACACCCATGGTCTGAAAGTCGTTGGTGTACTGGGTGTACTCGCCTTCCAAGGTATTGGCGGGCATCTTGAGCCTTAGGCCCGCGCGGGTGATGCCGTGGCCCTCGCCGTCAGTGAAGTAAGAGGCGGTGATGGATACGCCCTTTTCCATGTTGAGATTGAAACCTCCGCCCAGGCCTGTCTCCGCTCGCCAGGGGCTGTCCTCCACGACGACATCGAAGTGAAGGATGAGCCGTCCCGGCACGGCATGAAGGGCGATGCCGCTTTCCCAGTAGCGTCTCACTTTGGGTTTATAGCGGACGTTCCTCCCCACGAAGCCGAAGGAAAGATGACGGCCGAGTACGGCCATCAGACCCACATCGAAGTTAAAGCCCCCCTTCCACTTGCCGGTCCAGCCCAGGCTGAACTTGTCCGTGATGGGAGGGGCAATTGAGAAGAGGCTGGTGGTCTTGACCCCCTTGGAGAAGTCGTCCCGCATGAAGCCTATGCCGAAGCCTCTGGCCTTGGTGAGGGCATAATGGCTCTGGATCCGGAGGTCGTTATCATAGTATGTGCCTTTCCACGCGTAGCCCAGGTAATAGACACCCGACATGGCCATGCCGGCTGGGTTCCAGAGCATGGCGGTTTCGTCGGCGTGGAGGGCGACCGATGGAGTGCCCGGGGGCAAGAAGGCGTCGCGGTAAGTCAGGGTGGAAAGGACGCGGTCGGGCTGGTCGGACGCCGGATCGGCGGCCAAGGTTGGGAAAGATAGCAGTAAGGTGAGCAGAATGAAGCCAAGGGCCGGAGAGAAGATGCCGGGGCGGAGCGAAGCCGCTCGCGGAGCAGTGAATGTCGTTCTCAGCAGCGAGCGAGTGGCGAGCGAAGCAGACATGAGTTGCCTCGGGAGTGACGACGACCACCGCCGGGGACGGAACCCCGACGCTACAGAGACGTTTCTCATTTCTAATAACCTCGGAGGCGGAGTTTTTCGAGGAGCTCGTGGGCGCGGCGGTTCTCCTCGGAGTCGGGAAACTTGGCCGTCACGACCTCCAGGATCTCCCGGGCCCTCATGCCGTTTCCCATCTTGGCCTCGGCGAGCCCCAGGTTATAGTAGACCTTGGGCATCATCTCATCGGGCATGGCCCCCGGGTCTTCGGCCTTCACCTCGATAAGAAACTCGAAGTCTTGGACCGCCGTCCTGAGCCGCCTTAAGCACCTCGGCAGCACCAGGGCGGTGAAGGCCCTTATGGTTCTGGCGCTCACGTTCCGGGGGTCGGTCTTCACGGCAGCATCGAGTTTCCCCGCGGCCCTGAAGGCATACCACATGCGCTTGGTGAGGGAACCTGTCCGCCTGGCCTTCATGGTAAGCAGGCTGCCGGCTATGGCGAGAGCCTCGGCATTTCGCTTATCCAGGCCGAGCAGGGCTTCGACAACCTCCTCGGCCCGGCCGAGTGCGATATCGTCCCCCCGCATTGCGATCTGATGATAGAACCGGGTGGCCTCGGTGAGGGCGTCTTTGTCCCGGGGGTTTCGCTCGAGGCGTTCCTCTATGCTTTTCAGGGGGTTTTGGTCAGTCAACCGGTCAGGCCTTCCAGGCTGAAGATGTTGCTCTTGGTTTCGGCCGTTTTGCTCCCGGAGGTGAAGACCCCGATCACGAATCCGAGCATCCCGCCGCCTTCGGATTTCGCATCCTTCTCGTTGCCTCCCAACCAGGAGTCGATCTCCCTTATCCTCTCCGCACTCAGGGCCTCGATCTCGGCCGATATGGTAACATAGTAGGACCGGCCCCGGTCAAGCGTGCCGAGCCTGCAAGTCTTCATCCGTTGCTGGTTACACACAAGGTGTACGAGCTCGGCAATGTCGCCGGCGCTTATGACTTCCTGCCGCTCCTCGGCCGCGGCATTCACCGTGTAAAGCGTATCCCAGTTATCGTATTGCATCCGGTAAGAGTATCTCACGGACTTCACGAGTTTATCATACCAGTTGGCCCGGTCGAGCCAGACATCCACCTGGTAGCTCAGGAGGGTCGGGATGCCATTTCGCATCGCCTGGATGAGCTCCCGGTCCAGGGCATCCTTGAGATAGAAATCCACGCAGAGGTATTCCTCTTCCTCGTAGACATTAAGGATGCTGAGAAGTGGGGTTGCCGACGCGATAGGCGCGGCCATAGCCAAGGCAATCCCTGCCGTGCACAGGCCTAAGGTTAGTTTTAGCCTCATAACCTACAGGGGCTCCTTTTCCGGCTAAAACATCCTGCTAGCTCTTACTGTAAATACCGCACCTCTGTCGAGATCGTCCAGTCTCTGAGCTATCCCCAGTGTGAAGGTATGATCACACGAGGATTCGATTCTCAGCGCGACACCGGCATCGAATCTTATCTTCATCTGATCCCAGATTTCGCCGACATCCCAAGTACCGTTAATGGCGGCTTCCTCGCCTCTGGCGTCCCCTGCATCGGAGAAGAAGACGATTCCCATCTCATCCCTCAAGAGGTAGTTGTACTCGAAATTGGCCAGCAGCATGTGGGTCCCGCGGAACTCCTTGTATCCGTATCCGGGAAGGGTTCCGATCCCTCCCGCATAGAACTGCTTGGGGAAGAAATAGTAAGGCTCCGGCATGCAGCCGCAGGTGGCCTCATCGGGCACATCCAATACCCCGGCCTTGAGCCTAAGGCCGACCTGCTGCTTGGGGGATATCCTGTGGTAGCGTCTCAGATCCGCAGTGTAGCGCGAGTAGTCCAGGTCTCCTCCCCATTCCATGCTTGCGAACTCGCCGGCAAGCCTCATCCAGGTCCCCCTGGTCGGGGCATTGTCGCAATCGCGGCTGTCGTAATCATACTCGATCTCGACCGCCCGGACGGCGACCTTGTCGCAGACCTTCGCACCGCCCCATTCGGGGTCGCAGCAAACCTGCGTCATGTTGCTCGGGTTGGGTCTGAAGTGCTCGTTACGCCTGAAAAGCGCCGAATTGGCCTTCTTCCTCAGGGGGCGGTACTCATCGCCCCTGTAGGTCACCTTGAGCACCTGGTTCTTGCTCTTCATGGGGCTGATCCGGGCAAAGCCGGATACACCGCGAAGGTCGTAGTAGTCTCGGTAATCAAACTTGAACAGGCTCGCCACCAGGATGTTCTCGATGTCCGTTATGATCTCCTTGTCCTGCGTGGCCGTAAGGTCGTACATGGAGCCGCCCACCCAGAGGCCGATGGGGTCATAGAGGGGCTGCTCTATCTCGAACTTGTAGAGCCCGGGGCCGCGCTTCTTGGAGTATCCACCTTCGACGTAGAAGTTGGGTTCGGGGAAGCCGGGTGATCCGTACTTGATTATGCCGGC
>CAZRAU010000134.1:4831-7410 GCA_964598025.1 uncultured bacterium | reverse complement strand
CAGACATCGGTCAAGGCCGGCCCTGCGAATGACCTCGCGCTGTTTCTCATGACGCAGATAGTACTTTACCTTTGCAATCAGCTCTTCCGCATTTCGATAGCAAACAATCTCTTTTCCGATCTCGAAGAACTCGATCACGTCCTGGCCCTGCCTCTCGTTGCCTACCAGGACCTTGATCATGCCCGGAAGCAGGCCGGGCCTCAGAATCGAGTTCTGAATACCCACCGGGTTCCTGATCTCCACCGTAGCCTCACCTGTCAGCCCGAACGTTTCCAGGGTCTCCGGCCCGAGCATCGGTTCGGTGACAGCTTCAGTCAAGCCTATCCCGGTGAGTTTCTCCCTGACCCTCCGTCTCAACTCCATCTCAAAAGGCCAACCTGCATAGACGCGGCAGTTACAACTGATAACGGCATCTATGCGATCGTACCCATACATCCTGGCAACCTCTTCGGCAACATCGGCCTCGCACTCCACATCCCCCCTTCTGCTGGGCACAACCACCTCCAGGTCTTTTCCCGGCGAGACAAGAAAGCCCAGCCGTTCCAGGTAGTCCAAGATCTCCTGCTCGGGGATTGATGTGCCCAGAAGCTTGTTGATTCGCTTAGGGTTGGCGAAGATGTGAACAGGCCGACTCGGTTTCGGATACACATCGATGAAGCCACGCGAAACCGTGCATTTCGTCTCCATCTGTATCAAGGCTGCGGTCCTGGCCAGCACATAGAGTACAGCACCCACGTCCACCGCTCTGGCAAAGCGATAGGCGGCCTCCGATTCTATTCCCAGTCTCTTGGATGTTCTCCACACGGAAGACCTGTCGAAATAGGCTCCCTCGATGAGAACCCGCTTCGTCGCACTGGTGACCTCCGAGTCAACACCTCCGATGACGCCCGCTATCGCCACGGGCTTTTCGGCATCCGCGATGACAAGGTCGTCCGGTGTCAGTTTGTATTGGTTTCCGTCTATCGCCGTGATCACTTCCCCGTCGGCCGCCCGCCGCACGACTATCCGGGTTCCCGCCAGCTTGTCAAGATCGAATGCGTGGAGAGGATGGCCGGTTTCGAAGAGAACAAGATTGGCGGCATCCACAACATTGTTGATCGGACGCATACCCGCAAGCCGGAGCCGCGCCCTGACGTCGGCGGGCGATCCCTTCACTTCGATGTCCTCAAGGACCGCCGCACCATAGCGCGGACACGCTTCCGCGTCTTCAACCTCCACCGAGGCAAACTCGGCCGCCGGCCTCCCGTTTTCAGAGACACCGGGCTCCGGTATGATCAGTTCCTTGCCGAAGACGGCGGCGAGCTCACGTGCAACTCCGATCAGACCGAGGCAATCACCTCGATTCGGCGTCACCTCCATCTCGATCACGGGTTGGTCGAGGGCCAGAGCCTTCACCAGGTGGGTGCCAGGGGCGATATAGGAGTCCAGAGTCAGCAACCGGTCCCTGGCATCATCCAGCCAAGCCTCCCAGCTCGAACAGAGAATGCATTGTGAAACGACCCCTGAGATTTCCGCAGTCTCCATCGCCCGGCCGCTGCCAAGCTTCGCTCCGGGCAGCGCCACGACGTACATTCGTCCCTCTTCAATGTTTGGGGCGCCGCAGACCGATTTCAGAGTGGCATAACCCACATTTACGTCCACGACCTTGAGGTGGCTGTCCCCAGGATGCGGCGCGACCTTGACCGCCCGCCCTGCGATGAAATTCTCCAGGCACTCCCATTCGTTGGGTACTATCTGGGCATCGGCAAAACCCAGCATGATCAAATAGCCGCAGGCTTCTTCCGGGGAGACGTCCATCTTCACGAAATCCTGCAACCATCCGAATGGAACTCTCAAGTCCTCTCCCCCCTAAAGCTGTCTCAAGAACCTCGAATCGTTTTCATACAGAAGGCGAATATCCCCGACACCGTGTTTGAGCATGGTAAGCCGTTCAACTCCCATGCCGAATGCGAACCCTGTAACCTTGCGTTCGTCGTATCCCACATGCCTGAACACATTGGGGTGAACCATGCCCGCTCCGAGGACCTCGAGCCACCCCGTGCGCTTGCAGAGCCTGCACCCCTTCCCACCACAGACCAGACACGACACGTCCAGCTCTGCGCTGGGCTCGGTGAACGGGAAGTAGTGAGGGCGGAATCTCGTCCGTGTCTCCTCGCCGAAGACCTCTCTTGCAAAAGCCGCAAGCGTGCCCTTCAGGTCGGCGAGACTCACGTCATGGTCCACATAGAGCCCCTCGATCTGGTAGAAACTCATCAGGTGGGACGCATCTGGAGTGTCCCTGCGATGGCATAGACCCGGCACAACCACCCTCACCGGAGGCGGCTGTGATTTCATCACCCTGATCTGCGCGGGCGATGTATGGGTCCTCAAGCAGAAACCGCCGTCGACATAGAATGAGTCGTGGTCATCCCGGGACGGATGGCCGGGTGGGAAGTTCAGAGCATCGAAATTGTTGTATTCGGTTTCGATCTCCGGCCCTTCTACAGGCGTGAAACCCATGCCCACAAAGATCTGGAGAATCTCATCCATGACCCGGAGGACAGGATTCAGCTTCCCTACCGAAAAGGCCCGGCCGGGCA
>CAZRAU010000134.1:0-4821 GCA_964598025.1 uncultured bacterium | reverse complement strand
AATATCTATAGACCCGGCCGACAGGTCTGAGGCGTACTTCCGCTCTTTTAGCCCCTGCTTTCGGGATTCGATAAGCGAGGCAATCTCTTCTTTGGCTTCATTGAGGATCTTCCCCGCAGACTTCCTTGATTCAGGGTCGACCTCACCGAGTTTCCTTAGAAGAAGGGTCAGGGACCCTTTCCTACCCAGATACTTGACCCTGACAGACTCCAGATCCTCGAGGCTCCCACAGGAGGCGATTTCAGCACACGCTCGCTCCTTCGCCCCGGCGGCCTCATCATGCAGATCCATAAGCCTTCTCCAGGGCCTCTCTAGCTTTGCCCACGATCTCCCTGAAGGCCTCCTCATCATTGACAGCCAGATCGGCCAGCATCCTTCTGTCTATCTCTATCCCCGCCTTGTGGATACCATCCATCAGTCTGCCGTACCCGATATCGTTCAGCCTGGCCGCCGCATTTATCCGCATGATCCAGAGCGACCTCATGTCCCGTTTCTTGGCTCTCCTGTCACGGTAAGCATAGACAAGCGATCGCCTTACACTCTCCAGGGCCGTGCGGTAGAGGCGGTGCTTGGACCCCACGAACCCCTTCGCTGCCTTCAAGATTTTCTTCCTGCGTTTCCTGGACTCGACAGATTTCTTAGTCCTTGCCATCTCCACCCTCCGTCACTTGCTCCATCTTATGCGTTTCGTTCTTTTCGCTTTCCTTCTTGATTATCTGCCTGGGGCATACAATCATGATCATGCTCATCCGTTCCCTCTTGGGAGCGGATTCCACGATGGCTATATCCGAAAGATCCTCCGCCGCCCTGTTCAGAATCTTCAAACCTATATCGGGATGTGTAACCTCCCGTCCCCTGAAAAGCAAGGAGAACTTGACTTTGTTGCTCTGTTCCAAGAAGCGCCGGGCATGGCTCATCTTGAAATCATAGTCGTGCGGCTCTATCTTGGGCCGCATTTTGACTTCCTTGATGTGCATCACGTGCTGTTTCTTCTTAGCCCGCTTGGCCTTCTTGCTCTGTTCGTACTTGTACTTGCCGTAGTCCATTATCCGGCAGACGGGGGGTTTGGCGTTGGGGGAAACCTCCACCAGATCGAACCCCCTCTCCCGAGCGATTTCGAGAGCCTCCCTGGTGCTGGTGATACCTACCATGCCGCCCGTTTCATCTACAAGCCGCACCTGGGCTACTCTGATTCTGTCATTGACCCTGACAACCTTTGCTCCCTTAGCGATCTTACCCACCTCCTAAGAATCGGGAAGTCTCTTGGATATCTCATCCTTCAGCCCGCCAATAAACTCCTTGAGCGGGACCACAAACTGATCACTATCCTTGCGTTTCCTTACGGAGACGGTCGAGCCCTCCTCTTCCTTGTCTCCGACCACCAGGATATACGGTATCTTTTCCATCGTCTTGGTCCTGATGCGATGACCCAGCTTTTGCTGGGAGCCCACCATCTCCGCCCGAATACCACCGGAGCGGAGATCCTCCAGCACGCCGGCGGCATAAGCCTCGTTCTTTTCCTGAACCGGAAGCACAGAAACCTGCATGGGTGCCAGCCAGACCGGAAAGGCGCCTGCGTAGTGCTCAATCAGCGTGCCCATGAACCGCTCCATCGTTCCCATCACTGTCCGGTGGATCATCACGACATTATGGGGGTACCCATCCTGGCCCACATACTCCACTCCCAACCGCCCCGGCAGATTGAAATCGAATTGGATCGTGGGGCCTTGCCATCCCCTGCCAAGGGCGTCCAATAGCTTTATGTCTATCTTGGGACCGTAGAAGACTGCCTCGCCCTCCCTGCGGCAGAAAGGTATCTCCATGCGGGCCAGGGCCTCCGCAAGCGACTCTTCGGCTTGTTTCCAGTCCTCGCCGGACCCCGCGTAATCCTCGGGGCTGTTGGGGTCCCGGACACTGAGATCCACCTCATATGATGCAAATCCGAAGCTGGTCAGCATGTATATGGCAAGATCCACTACTCCGACTATCTCATCCACAATCTGGTCTCTGGTGCAGAATATGTGCGCATCATCCTGGGTGAATCCTCTCACCCGCATCAGGCCATGCAGCGTTCCGGACCGTTCTCTCCGGTAAACCGTCCCGAGCTCCGCCATCCTCAATGGCAGATCCCGATAACTTCGTTTCCGGGACTTGTATATGAGTATGTGCCCCACACAGTTCATCGGTTTGAGTACATACTCCTCGCTGTCGACCTCGAGCACATACATGTTCTCCCTATAGTAATCGAAATGACCCGAGGCCTTCCAGAGACCCGCTCGCGCGATATGGGGGGTATAGACCAAGCTATAGCCCCGTTTCTCGTGTTCCTGCCGCCAGAAATCCTCAACGATCCTCCTGACAATGGCGCCCTTCGGGTGCCAGTAGGCCAGACCCGCACCGGCCTCCTCGTGAATCGAGAAGAGATCCAGATCAATGCCCAGTCTCCGGTGATCGCGCTTCTTCGCCTCTTGGATTCTCTCAAGATAGGCGCCCAGCTGCTCATCGGTCTCGAAAGCCGTGCCATAAACCCGCTGAAGCATCGGCCGCGACTCATCGCCCCGCCAGTAAGCGCCCGCAAGTCCCGTCAGCTTGAAAGATCTCAGAAGGCCGGTGGAAGGCAGGTGGGGACCCCGGCAGAGATCCACGAAATCCCCTTCGCGGTAGGTCGAGACAACAGGGTCTCCCATGTCCTCAAGGAGCTCCACCTTGTATTTCTCCCCCAGCTTGGTGAAGAGACCGATCGCTTCCTCACGGCTCATCTCCACCCTTGCCAATGGGGTGTCGGAGCGGACTATCTTCTCCATCTCCTTCTCGATCCTGGTGAGATCGTCCTCGGTGAGATTTCCGCCGATATCGAAATCGTAGTAGAACCCGTCTTCTATGGCGGGCCCGATGCCGAACTTGGCCTCCGGGAAGAGGCGCTTCACAGCATGAGCCATGACATGAGCGGCAGTGTGCCTGTACACTTCACGCGCTTCAACCGAGTCAAAGGTCAAGAACTCCACTTCAGTGTCCCTGTCCAGCACGGTGGCCAGACCGAGGACATCGGTTCCCACACGCGCAGCGATGATCAGCCTGCTTCTCTGCTTCCCTATCGACTCGGCGGCTTCGACCAGGCTGCTCCCCGCCTTTATGTCGGCTACCAGACGCCGCCGACCCGCTTTGCTGTTTTCAGACATGTTTCGACAATCCGCCCACTACAGTCACCCCGCTTCGGGCTCATTCACATCAATATAAGTATGGTGGGCGATACTGGACTTGAACCAGTGACTTCCTGCTTGTCGAGCAGGCACTCTGACCAACTGAGCTAATCGCCCACGCCTCTAACTTTGTTGTCTGCAATTAATTAAACCTGCCACTTCAATCCATAAGACAAGGTTCGTCCCTGTGTCAAGCGAAAACACCTCTTAGGAATGAGCCGGCTTCTCTCCGTCTTCATCTTCCCCAGGTGTCTCCTCCGTAACCGCTTCAGCAGGAGGAGCCTCCCCCGTGCTCCCGGTCTCGGGTCCGGTATCATCCGTGCCCTCTCCGGGCCCGGCCTCGGAAGCCTCCATGTCGTAGTCCGCTTCCGCAGATTGCTCCTCGCCTGCCGCTGCTTCTGAAGTGGTCGGTGGTTTCTCCTCCCCTTCGTCGATTGCGGCGACATGGTCACCAACGGTTATCTTCTTGGGACCGTACTTCTTCATGTATTCCTCGATCTCGTCCCGCTCCTGGCCGTCCAGGTACTCCTTGACCGAAAGCAGGATCTTGCGCGAGTCGGGATCGATCTTGATGACCCTCAGTGGAAGCTCGTCACCCGGCTTGAACACGTCCGAAGGCCTCGCGATGTTGTCCTGCCCGAGATGCGAAAGCGGCACGAAGCCCTCCACGTCCTCCTCGAGCTCGACAACGACGCCCCTGTCGTGCACCTTGGTGATGATCCCCTTGGTCGGAGTGCCTACGCCGTAGGTGTCGACCAGCTTCATCCACGGGTTCTCGTCGATTTGCTTGAGGCCCAGCGAGATCTTGCGGTTCTCCTTGTCGGCGCCCAGCACCACGACGTCAACCCTGTCGCCCTTCTTGAGAATCTCGCTCGGGTGCCTGATCCTCTTGGTCCAGGACATGTCCGAGATGTGCACGAGGCCCTCGATCCCCGACTCGATCTCGACGAAGGCGCCGAAGTTCGTGAGATTTCTCACCTTGCCCACAATGCGGCTTCCGGTGGCATACCTCTCCTCGAGAGTCTCCCACGGATCGGGCTCGATCTGCTTGAGGCCCAGCGAGATCTTCTCGTGCTCCTTGTCGATCTTCAGGACGACGGCCTCAATCATGTCGCCGATGGCGACGACCTTCGAAGGGTGCTTCACGTGCTTCGTCCAGGACATCTCCGACTTGTGTACCAGTCCCTCGACGCCCTTCTCGAGCTCCACGAAAGCGCCGTAATCGGTGATGCTGACGACTTTGCCCCTGACTTTGTCTCCCACCGGGTACTTCTCTTCGATGTTCTCCCACGGGTAGGGCGTGAGCTGCTTCATGCCGAGCGAGATCCTCTCGCGTTCCTTGTCGAAGTCCAGCACCATGACATTGACTTCGTCTCCGATCGCGAGCATCTCCGACGGGTGGCTCACTCTGCCCCAGGCCAGGTCCGTTATGTGGAGCAGGCCATCGATGCCGCCCAGGTCGATGAAGGCGCCGAAATCGGTGATGTTCTTGACAACGCCCTCGCGCGTCTGGCCCTTCTCGAGCTCGGCAAGGAGAGCGACTTTCATCTTCTCCCTCTCCTCTTCGAGCACGACTCTCCTGGAAACGACGACATTGCGCCTGCGCTTGTTTATCTTTATA
>CAZRAU010000133.1:0-7432 GCA_964598025.1 uncultured bacterium | reverse complement strand
ACCGGCGCGAGCGGCAAGCACCGAACCCTGTTGCGCAACGCGACTTAACTTGCTATAATGAGCGGGCATATCTATGCCGATAGCCTTAAATGAGTATTCGCGAACAGGAGGTAACCAGAGCCATGGTTAGACCGCATGGTGGGAAGCTCATCGACCGGTCTCTCTCGGGAAAGCAACTTGAAGAGGCGCGCGCCGGAATCAACAAAATGAAGAGCATTACCCTTGACAGCATGAGTATCACCGATGTCCGGAACATAGGTCATGGTCGATACAGTCCGCTCGAGGGGTTCATTGGCAAGGCCGACCTCGAATCGATCCTCGGGAAGGCCCGCTTGAGCACCGGTGTGGTCTGGACCATCCCGATCCTCCTGGATGTATCGGAGCAAGAGGCCGGCGCTCTCAAAGAGGGCGAGGATGTCTGCCTCAAGGATGAAGGCGGTAATGCGGTGGCAGTGCTTCACCTCAGACAGAAGTACTCGCATCCCAAGCCTGAGATCGCGAAGGCCGTCTTCGGCACCGACGACCCCAAGCACCCTGGCGTTGCCTCCACCATGGAGATGAAGGATGTGTTCCTGGCAGGCGACATACACCTTGTCGACGATACGAGGGAACCGTTCCCCAAGTACAATCTCTATCCCAGTGAAACCAGAAAGGTGTTCGAGGAGCGCGGATGGAAGACCGTCGCCGGCTTCCAGACCAGGAACGCCCCCCACCTGGGGCACGAGAATATGCAGAAGACCGTCCTGAGCCTCGTGGATGGGCTGCTCATACACCCGGTCATAGGCAAGAAGAAGAAGGGCGACTTCAAGGATGACGTGATTCTCAAGTGTTATGACGCCCTCATCGACAACTACTTCCCAAAAGACCGCGTGCTCCTGAGCATCCTCCCCATGGAGATGAGGTACGCCGGTCCGCGTGAGGCCGTCCATCATGCCATAATAAGAAAGAACCACGGCTGCACCCATCTCATCGTGGGCCGGGACCATGCCGGCGTGGGGAATTACTACGCTCCCGAGGCTGCCATAGAGATTTTTGATGAGTTCGATGACCTGGAGATACGGCCCATCACCCTGAGAGGCGACTTCTTCCACTGCAAGAAGTGCCGCCGCCTTGAGAGCGAGCGGACCTGCCCGCACGGGGACGACCAGAAGATCAAGTTCTCCGGCACGGTCATAAGAAAGATGCTGGTCGAGGGCGGTACGCCGCCGCCGGAGCTTATCCGGCCTGAGGTTTTCGAGGCCCAGAAGCAGTTCAAGAACCCCTTTGTAGAATAGGAAACAGAAGGAGAAGTGAATGGGATCGAAGAAGAAGGTTCTAGTCATAGGCCTGGATTGCGCGGCGCCGGAACTGGTGTTCGACATGTGGCTCGACCGGCTGCCCAACTTCAAGCGATTAGCCGAGGAGGGCGTCTGGGGACCCCTGAAGAGCACGATCCCACCCATCACGGTGCCGGCCTGGCAGTGCATGGTGACGAGCAAAAATCCCGGCCAACTCGGTATCTTCGGTTTCAGAAACCGCAGCGAGTACTCCTATGACGACTTCTGGATCGCCAACTCCGAAGCCATCAAGGAGCCAGCGGTCTGGGACGTGGTTTCGCGCGAAGGCTACAAGGTGGGTCTCGTCGGCATACCCCAGACCTACCCGCCCAAACCGGTGAACGGTTTCATGATAACCGACTGGCTTGCGCCCGATACCAACGCCGACTACACGTTTCCCGATTACATAAAGGACGACGTGAAACGGATCGTCGGCGACTATGTTCTCGATGTCGAGAAATTCCGGACCGACAACAAGGATGAGCTCCTGGAAGAGATCTATGACATGACCAGGAAGCGGTTCGACCTGGTAAAGGCCCTGATTCAGCAGGAACCCTGGAGTTTCTTCATGTTCGTTGAGATAGGTCTCGACCGGATTCACCACGGTTTCTGGAAGTTCTTCGACAACACCCACCGGAAGTACCAGCCGGGCAACAAGTATGAGAACGCGATCTTCGATTACCACAAGTACCTGGACAAGAGGATAGGCGATCTCATGTCGGTCCTCGACGACGATACCGTTGTGGTCGTGGTTTCGGATCATGGGGCCAAGAAGATGGAGGGGGCGGTCAACATAAACGACTGGCTCATCCAGGAAGGCTACATGAAGCTCAAGTCCGAGCCCAAGGGCCTGGTTAAACTTGAAAAGGCCGATGTGGACTGGGGCCGCACCAAGGCCTGGGGTCTGGGCGGCTACTATGGGCGGCTCTTCCTCAACGTCAAGGGCAGGGAAAAGCAGGGCGTCATAGACCCCAAGGACTACGAGAAAGTGCGCGATGAGATAGTCGTCAAGTTGGAGGCCATAACCGATGAGAAGGGCAACAACATAGGCACCCGGGCCTATAAGCCGCAGGAGGCCTATAGCGGGCCCAACATCGACCAGGCCCCGGACCTCATCGTCTATTTCGGCGATCTCTACTGGAGATCGACCGGAACCATCGGACACGATTCGATCCACTCGTTCGAAACCGAGGTCGGCCCGGATGATGCGGTCCATGCCGAACACGGTATCTTTATGCTCTGGGATCCGAAGCAGAAGCGAGGCAAGAGGCTCGAGGGCCTCCAGATCTATGATGTTGCACCCACCGTGCTTGACGTCATGGGAATAGATGTCCCTGCGGACATGGAGGGCAAGGTCATTCAGTTCTAAGAAGGGGGATTTTGATGGACAAGGGTACATTCTTATGGTTCACGGGAGTTCCGGCTTCGGGCAAGTCAACGATCGGAAGAGGCGTCGAGAAGGCCCTCAAGGAGCGTGGCATCAGAGTCGAGAACCTGGATGCCGATGAGATAAGAGCCAACCTCAGCCCGGATTTAGGCTATACGGCGAAGGACAGAGACCTTAACACCAAGCGGCTGGCCTTCATGGGCAAGATCCTCACACGTAACGGTGTTTGCTCCATCGTTGCAGCCGTCTCGCCGTTGAGGGAACATCGCGACCGGGCGCGCAAGCTGGTCGACAACTTCCTCGAGGTCCACGTCATGGCAACGCTGGATACCTGCAAGCATCGTGACCCGAAGGGTCTCTATAAGCGTGCCGAGCGTGGCGAGATCGCCGATATTGCGGGATGGCACATGCCCTATGAGGCTCCTGAAAAGCCTGAGGTGGAGCTCGATACCGACACGGAAGACGTCGATACCTGTGTCAACAAGGTCCTCCTCACGATGGAAACGCTCGGCTATATCCCGAAGGCCAAGGGGACAGCCAAGGCGTACTCAGACGAAGACCAGAAAAAGGTCGAGGAGCGGCTCAGAGGACTGGGTTACATAGAGTAACGAGACCTCTACAATGAACCTCTATGGAGTAAGAAGCGACCTCCCGTCGAGATCGCCGGGGGGTCGTTCCCCAAGTATGTCATAGATGGTCATCGGCACATCCACGACACTCCCTCCCCCGGATAGGTTTCGCCCGCTCACATAGAGCATGGCATCGTGGTATGTATGCATACCGACGATGGGACCCCTGCCGGAGAGCGTCTTCTTGCCGAACGCACCCTTGGGGTCATAACCGTCAACCGGGTTTATCACAAGATCGGGAGCCACATCGAAGTGGGGTCCGCTGTAAATGTCTTCCTTGGCAAGCACATCTTTGATGACCTTGTTGCCATCCTCATCCTTGAGATCGGCGAGCCTCCCGGCGAGCTCGTCGCGGAGCGCCCCGTATGCTTCCGGGGTGACTATGCCTTCCGCTTCCCTGCCCTTGAGGTTTATGTAGAACCTGCCCGGGTCCATGCAGAAAACCTTGGTCCGGGCCGGATCAATATCTCCAAGTGACTTGGCTTCCTCCGACCTGTAGGCGAGGTACCCGGCTTCCTCCAGGAACCTGTTGAGATAGATCTCCTTTTTGAGATTGCAAAAGCCGTGGTCGGACATGATGATGACCGTCACATCGTCGCCCACGGTCCGGTCGATCGTCGCCAGGAACTCATCAATCGCTTTAAAGACACTCATGAACTCGCCCGCGTACTTCGGATGTCCATCCTCCATGTGTCCCCACATGAAGTGATAGAGCCGGTCCGTCTCCATGACATGGAGCTGGGCGAAATCCCATTTCTTTTGCCTGTAGAGGTCGAGGAAGGCCTTGGTCCTGGCTTCAAAGACGCGCATCAGATCCGGATAGAGATTGTCCAGGTTCTCGCGGGCGCGCCAGGGATCGATATCCAGTTCATATCCGCGCGCCTTGAGCTTGCCTGCTAGGTCGGGAGGATAGGTCGCCCCTTCCAGCTTTGGGGCCAGAAAACCCGAGACCAGATAGCCATTCACCTTGCGCGGCGGATAGGTGACCGGCACGTTCATGACCAGCACGCTCTTACCACGCTCGCTCAAGGTCTCCCACAGGGTCTCGGCCGTCATATTGGATCCATTGGGGATGTATACGGAATAGGTGCCCGGTTTCCTGTCTATGAAGCCGAAGATGTTGTGTTTCGCGGCATTCTTGCCCGTCATGTAGGTGGACCAGGCTACACATGAGACAAAAGGATGGGTGGAGGTTATCTCGACCAGCGAGCCTCGGCTGAAGATCTTCTTGAAAGAGGGCAGCAAGCCCTCCTCCATCCTGGCCTTTACGAAAGACAACGGTGTTCCATCAAGCCCTATGACCAGGACCCTTGGTTTCTTCTTAAACCACATGCCACCCTCCTAAAGCCAAGGCCGGCAGGCAGTAGAACACCTGCCGGCCACAAGTAAGCTTAGAAATTGAGCCCGCCCCAACCCCACCGCACCTGAAATATGAAGGAATCGACGGGGTCAAGCTGGACTGCACCTACATCCTCCTTCGGATCCATCCTCTGCCAGTTAAACTGGAAGATCACACCGGGTGCACCCTTCATGCGCTCGGTAATATTATAATTGAATCCGACCACGTAAACATCGTGTTTTACGTAGTAGTAGGAAGCATCATAGTCGCCCGGAATCCACCAGGGAGTCGGCACCGAGGTGGGGCTGCCGCTGAGCATACCCGGAGATGTCGGCATCCAGATCGAGTCTTCGCAATCGGTGTCGGGGTCCCAGGAATCGTACCTGCCCACTACCTCGAGCTTCTCCGAGAGCCTCATCATCGGGAATATGCTGAAGCCCGCGCCGGTCACGCTGGCAACCTCGGTTGGGTCTTCCCTGTCGGGTATCGGATAATCATAGTAGAGATACTCACCCATCAGGCTGAAGGGACCGCTCCCCACTTTGGCAAGCACAGAGACCGCGGTCTCATCTCCGTAGCCCAGCCTGTTCTGATAGGTGACATCGTCCCAGCCATAGACCCAGCGTTTGTCTTTGAGGAACGAGAGGCCCACCACGGTCTGCATGACCGGCGTGAACCGCACATTGGCCATGACGTTGGGCTGCTTGTCCCCCCAAGCCGGGCTTAAGCCCGAGTCAAACCCTTCACCGTTCATGGAAGCCAGGGTCCACTCGCCCAGGCCTTCGCCGAGCGGCCCCATGAAGGCAATACCGTAGTCCCGCTCCTGGACAACACCTACGGCGTCCGCGAGGCTCCGCCGCACGGTCTGGTATTTCCAGTCGTAGACCGTGCCGAAGTAGTTCTTCTGGAGTCCTATGCGGGCTTTGCCCCAGGGAATCAGGTTGTCGATGTTCACATAAGCATCTCTCAGTTCGAATTGCCAACCCGAGGCGGTCGACTGCCACGGGGAACTGAACACATTGACGGTCATCTGGCCGTCGATATCATCAGTCCAGGCATAACCCAGTCCGAAATAGCCCCTCTCTATATTGAAGGCGCTTCGCTGGGTACTCTCATCCGCCCTGTCCATGTGATATCTGAACCAGAAATCACCGCCGACCTCGGTCTGGCCCACCTGAGGAACCGCCAGGCAGGTCGAACAACCAAGCACGATCACTGCGACTATAAGCAGCGCAGTCTTCATATTCTGCACCCTCCTTCTAGTGGTCAGAACCAGCAAATCCGGAAGTCGCTCGCCTTCACCTCCTTTTGCTTCTGAGGAAAAGTGCCCGCATAATTCTCACAACATATTGACCCACAAATAGATACACGCAAATCCTCAGGCAACGTAGCAGCATATCCCGAGTTCTGTCAAGCACAAAATGAGTTAGCCCGCTTTTCGACCCCCGGGGTCAGATCTTGAGAATCGAATTCGATCTTCAAGATCTGACCCCGGGTTGGAGGGGGGATTTGGAGTATGTGGGCTGGGGTATGACTGCGGTTTCGCGCGGTCCTATAGCGGCAGGACCTTGGCAGACCTTTCCGTCTGTGCCGACTGGGAGCCGATCGAATCGAGCGGCCCCCGGACCCCGCTAGCCGGGCTGGTGGGCATTGGTCTCTTCATGATTCTCGATGGTGGAATCACTCACCACCATCACAGGGCATGGCGACCTTTCAAGAAGTTCGTTCACAGCCGAACCGAAGAGTTTGCGCGATATGTTTGATCGCTCCGCCCGGGAGACTATGATGTCCTCCACCTTCTGCTCCGCGGCAATCCGCAGGCTCTCATTCACATAATCCCCCCTGCCGACCACCGTCTCACAAGTTATCCCGAGTTGCTTGGCGCGCGCCCTGACGTCCTCCACTTCGCGTCTCCCCCGTGTCTCATATTCGCTCAGGATCGCGTTCTTAAGCTGCGTGCTGACCTTATCGCCCAGGAAGCCGATGTCCACAATCCTGCCCGATATTGCGTCCGATACCTTGGTATCCACTATGAAGACGGCAAGGAGAGACCGCTTGGTCTTGCGGACAAGCGAGAGTGCCAGATCCACGGATTTGGGATTATGCCTCGTGGGCGAGAGAATAAGCATGACTTTACCCATTAAACCAAACCCCCTCCTAATATACTCCGATCATCGGCCAGTAGAACCTGGCCACCAATAGAAAGACCGCCAGCGCGGTGAGGTTGAGGAGCACGCCTACCTTTATCGAATCGCGGATCCTGTGGTACCGGGCGGAATAGGCAATCGCATTGGGTGGGGTACCGATGGGAAGCGAAAAGGCCAGGCCGGCGGGCAGGGCCACCGAGAATACCATGACCATCGGGCTCACACCGGGCACCGAGTCACCCAGCTCGAAAGCGATGGGCAGGACAAGCGCGACAACCGCCGCATTGCTCATGGCCTCGGTGAGCACTATGGAGATAAGAGCCACGAAGGATATCAGCACGAATGGGCTGAGCTCCACAAACCCGAGCATGTAGGTCACAATCCACTTGGCGGCGCCGGTGATCTCGAGGGCTGCAGCCAGTGCGATGGCACCTCCGTACATGAGAATGACACCCCAGTTTACATATCTCTCCACGTCATTCCAGGTGATGGCCTGGACCACGAAGAGCGTTGAAGCCCCCAAGATGCCTATGGGGGCAAGGCCCACCCTCTCCCCCAGCACTATCCAGGCGAGAATAGTCCCGAGCATGATCACCAGGACCTTTTTCTCCGTA
>CAZRAU010000132.1:0-7497 GCA_964598025.1 uncultured bacterium | reverse complement strand
AACACATCTCCCCGTCCTTGTAATCGGGCCACTGTATGCTTCCCGACCCGTCGGGATACCACATGATCATGCCGCTGTCGCCGGTTGCCGCATCATAGAAATCGACGGATGACGCGGACGGCAGCTCCAGATAGGTCAGGGACGACCCTTCCTCGGGCACACCGGCTTTGTTCACCAGGAACACGAGCTCGTGCTCGTCGCCTGCACGGTTCTCCCAGTCGATCCTTATGCACTCGACTCCGGGCGTGGAAAGGGCCTGGCCGGCGCCGGCCGTCACTAGAGCCGGCTCATCCTGCGGCTCATAGAACTGCCAGTAACCGGAGGCTTGTCCCCGCTCTACCTCACCCTCGAACCAGAGGAAATGGTCGAAGGGAGCCGACGGATCGGTGCTCGAAACCTCCATCTTCCATGCCGTGTAGCTGCCCATGTTCTTACCGTTAAGAAAGATGCTGTATTCGGCCGTGTCGCTGACAAAGATATAGGTCCAGAGCCACGAGCCGTCACTCTGGGGCTGAGGCAGTGACCGGGCTGCGAGCCCGAAGGCTGCAACAGGCTCGACGAGGGCTACACAGAGAACGACGTTGAGGAAATACACGCGCAGGGCGGCGTTGATGAAATGGAGTTTGGAGTCGAGGCCCGATGCAAGTGGCTGGGTCTCATACCCATTCGCCGCCAGGGCGTCCACGTCCACCTGGGCCGATTCGAACATCGACAGGCTCATTGCCATAGTCGATTGAGCGGGGAGCTCAGGGGGCGAGGTACTATCAGGCGAAGTGACCGTGCTATCCCGCGAGCAGCCGACGAGGGACAGGAAAACCATAAGCATCACAAGAAGCGCTGCTGTGAGACGTCGCATCATGATCAAACCTCCTTCGGTTAGTGGGTGACAGTCTCTTCAATCACTTCCACCTGTGGGTATATGCAGGTGCCGTGCCATACCCCGGCTGTGAAAGCCCTTGATATAAGAGCACATAGAATCAGGCTGGTGTCTCATGCGGTGTGGTCTCAAGTCACAGGTGTGGCACCAAGACAACGCTGTGTGCCCGTGATCATACGGACATGCAGCGATGGTTGCCGGATCGGAACCTGTCGGCCGGTTAGTCCGGATTATTCACAAACCTCGTCGCGAGGTACCATAGATGACAGTGATGGCAAGGAAGACGAGTGAGACGGCCGGAAGCGTATTCGAAAGATACGCTGAGGATCGGCGAGCGAGGATGACGCCGTCAGCGCCGGCAGATACGGCGCCGCAGCAGAGGGCTTGCGAATAATCCGGGCTAGAATGAATAGCCGAACATCAAGCCCAGAGCGGTCGACGACCCCTCTTCGTCGATTTCCCACTCATAGCTGAAACCTTCAACGTCGATTTCCGCAGTGTCATACTGGATCATGTTATGGGTGAGATCCAGACCGATGGAGAAGTGTGGAGAGAAGAAGTATCTGAACCCCCCACCAAGCGCCACACCGCCCCCCTCCACTCGCCAGCTATACGAACCCCCGTCGATACTTAGGCCATAGCCTGCCAGGCCTCCTTTAAGGTACGGCCGGAAGGCACGTTCGGGCGAGAAACGGTAGTACCCCAGGATCTGGAACACCTCGAGCCGGGCGTCGATGGCGGGGTCCGAGGTCTCGTGGTCCGCCCCACCCAGACTCAGTTCGAGCATGAATGTGGGATTAAACCTGTAACCGAAGTCGAGCTGGATGCCGCCGCCGTCGTCCTTTATGAAAAACTCTTCCTCGCCGGCGTCATCCTGATGAAGGGACGACCCTATAAACTTAAGGCCCAGGTGAAAACCCGTTTCATCTTCCATGGTCTCGGCCGCAGGGAGGGCGGCGAAGCCTGCAAAGATGAGAATAAGCGCAGCAAGTGATATCGCGGTCACTGCGGGACTCAACTGGCTCAGGTTTTTTCCAAACATGGTTCACATCCTTTCGCTACGGTTGCCGTGCGTGGCCTGTGCTTACGGTCATTCTCCAGTTACAAGAAGAGTGCCAACTCCGCAGTCCGGTAAGTCGGCCCGGGCCATTCTCGTAAGCACTTGTAGTTGCATAAGTTACGCATTCGGCCACCTCACAGCCGGCGCGGCAGAGGCTACCCATGCTCATGTATATGGTGTTCACAGGGTGTGGCAAGGCGTCACGCTCCCCCTTTTCCAAGGCCGAGAGCTCTGATCTTCTTGTGAAGCGCTGTTCGCTCCAAGCCCAGCTCCCCGGCGGCGCGCGTGACATTCCAGGCGTTTCGCTCAAGCGAGCCGAGGATCATCCTGCGTTCAAACTCTCGCTTGGCCTCTTGCAGCGGAAGCGAGCCATCGGCGATCTTACTCTCATGGGAGACCACCGGCGGGTTCTCGGAGCCCGGCCCCTCCGTAGGCGGCGCCGTCTTCCGCGATCGGAGCTCGGGGCTCAGATCTTCGACATGCACGGTCCGGCCCGGCGACATGATGGCAAGCCGTTCGACCTGGTTTCTAAGCTCGCGCACATTCCCGGGCCACCGGTAGCGCTTGAGCGCCTCCACAACTCTGTCATCCAGCCTCTTTTCCGGCAGGCCGTTTTCGATGCAGTACGACTTGATGAAAACACCGGCAAGCAAACCGATATCCTCCGGATGATCCCTGAGCGGTCTGGCAACGATCGGAACCACATTCAGCCGGAAGTACAGGTCCTCCCTGAAGCGACCTGCTGCTATTTCCTCTTCGAGGTTCTTATTGGTGGCGGCCAGAACACGGACATCGACCGTGATGGTCTTGTCGCTGCCCACGCGCTCGATCTCTCCTTCCTGGATGGCCCGAAGCACCTTGGTCTGGACACGAGGACTCATGTCGCCCACTTCATCCAGTAGGATCGTCCCCCCGTCAGCCACCTGAAACTTGCCTTCGCGAGAGACGACCGAGCCTGTGAAGGCCCCTTTGACACTTCCAAAGAGCTCCGCTTCGATCAACTCTTCGGGAATCGCCGCGCAGTTCACTTTGACGAAGGGCTTCCCCGCCCTATGGCTCCGCTGGTGAATCTCCTGGGCAATCAGTTCCTTGCCCGTACCGGACTCGCCGACAATAAGCACTCGAGCATCCGTCGGGGCGACTTTGGCAATCTGGCGGAGCACCTCCTCGTGATCCTTGCTCTTGCCCAGGAACCTCTGTCTCTCTGCCATCTTGCCGCGGAGCATCCGGTTTTCCCTGTCGAGCGAACCGCGTTCGAGCGCGTTCTTGGAAGTCAGGAGGATCCTCTCCTTGCTGCAATCCTTCTCGAGAAAGTCGAACGCACCGAGTTTGGTCGCCTCCACCGCCTTCTCGATCGTGGCCTGACCCGTGAGAATGACCACCATCTGGCCCGGCAGACGCAGTCTTATGTCCTTTAGGACCTCGATGCCACGGCGATCGGGCATGGCGAGATCGAGATAGATAAGATCAAAGGCTTGATCGGCGAGGAGATCAAGGGCCGCCGCCCCACTCTCCGCAGAGGCAGTCCTCCATCCGGCGTTCCTGTGGATCATCTCCATCGTCTTCCGGACGTTGGGCTCGTCATCAACTATCAGTACTTTTCCGGCCATTCGCAGCTACGCCTCCTTGTCCCGCTCATGCTATGCTTTCGCGCCCTGATCGGATCCGGCAGCCGGGCCTGCGACCGGAAGCGTTATGGTAAAGCAGGCGCCCTCCCCTCGAGGGCTGCTTGCCTCGATGGTTCCTCCATGCAAGAGGATGATGCTCTTTACAATCGAAAGCCCGAGACCCGTTCCGCCGGTTCTGGTGGTGAAGTAGGGATCGAAAATCCTGCCGATGCTCTCCGGCGGGATACCCGGCCCGTTATCTGAAAAGCCGAGAGTGAGGTTTTCGCCCTCGATCCCTACCTGGATCCGAATCTCCCCGACTCGGCCGGGCGGCAGCACGGAAAGCGAGTTATCAAACAGGTTAATGAGGACCCGTCTCATCTGGTCCGGGTCGAAGCGGACCGGGGGCAGCTCGGGCCCTACCTCTATCGCGATCTCAGCCTGCGGGTAGAGTCTGGCAACATCACGTACGAGGCTTTCGACGGATCCTGAGACCGGAGCCAGTCCGGGCATTCTGGCAAATGAAGAGAACTCCTTTACAAGCCTCTGAAGGTGGGTGAGCTCATCTTCCACCACACGCACCGAATCCGCCAGGAGGTCGCGATAAGGCTGGTCCTCGCCCTTATACTGGTCCCTCATCTCCTGTACGGTGAGCCTAATAGGGAGAATCGGGTTCTTGATCTCGTGCGCGAGATGCCGGCCCATCTCCCTCCAGGACGCCAACTTCTCAAGATCGATCAACCTGCGCCGCTGGGTGTCCAGGCGGCTTACCATCCGATTGAAACTATCCATCAGAAGTCCGATCTCGCCACCGGGCTTCTGCCGGAGCTGTATGCGCCAGTCACCGTCGGCCACAGCGGAGGTTGCACCCACGAGCCGCCTTATGGGTCCCGTCAGGCGTTCGGACATGAGGAAGGCGATCCCCAGGGAAAGCACGAGCATCACCGCATAGATTAGGATAAAAGGATAGAAAAAGCTGCGCTTAAGCCGTCCCTGGGCCAAGCGGAGCTGGGCGAAGAGCTGGCGCCCCTCAAGCAGGTTTCCGGCATGAGCCAAGAACTCCGGATCGGTCCTCTTATAAAACAGCCATGAAGTGGAAGCTCCAGGCGGGGTCCAGAGCGCAAACTGGACCGACCTGTCTTCGGTTTCATAGTATGTGAGCCCCGGGTTGGAATCAGGAGGTCTGGTCCGCTCATTGACTATTGTACCCTCTATGAGGCCGGCTGTCAGCAATCGGTGGTAATGGCAGGACAGTTTCACAGGAAGGCCCGGATGGTCAGCCTTCGCAGCCTCCGGCCGCCCTACCCTCGCAAGCAAGAAACCATCGCTTGCCCTCGAAGCGGCAGTATCCGACAGATACGCCGCAACCCGGGCCGAATCCTCCAAGGCCCCGGGAAAGAGTGCGGCCACCCGCCCTGTTTCCTCTTCGAAGGCTGCGTGCAGTGATTCAAGGTGTTTTCTTGAGACCGTGATCCCGCTATCCAGGGCCCCCTCCACGGTCTCGCTCAGCCCCACGTTGAAGCTCTTCTCCAGGAGGTTGCTCACGAGAATCGACAGGGGGATCGCCGGCAAGAGCGCTACCAGAATGCACATGCCTGCAAGCCGATACCGGATTGACATTAGCCTTCCCCCTCACTACCGGCAGGCAGAAGATACGGCCTGAATACCGCCGATCTGAACCACTTGCTTCTCATCGGCGAGTCATCGTCGCTTGAAAAGAAACGCTCGATCAGTTCGTTCACATTGAGCACCTGCTCATGCCACGAGGTCTCACTGCTTTCCACATGCTGCCGGACCCAGCCGGTCATCTCTCCCTTGTCGGTACCCTGAAGCGGGTTTACGGCAACGCTCACTTGAACGAAGTAAGATCGCTCGGGCACCATCTTCTCTACCGGCACAAGCGAGATGCTCTTCATGTGCTGGATCACAGAGCGCATCGCCTCCAGTGAAGGCAGAAAAATGGTCGAGTCCTGCCCGGTTATCGAATAGACGTCATCCCACACATCGTACTTAAGCGAGTAGGAGCGCACGCCCCCTTCGACCGGGCTCCCCCCCGGTTCCATCAGGTGATAGAAAAACTCGACCACAGCCGGAAGCCCGCTCTGGACCGTGCCCGTGATCCGCTCCGAGAAAAGACCCCTTGCCGTGATATCGGCCTCGAGATAACCGTCATCTATATGGAGCTCGACCTCGACAATGGTGGGACGCTCCTCCCCCGCATAGGCCGCAACCGCGACAAGCAGCCACGCGGCCAGCGCCAGGGGCATCATGTTCTTCGCTGTCACCACAGATCCCACCTGTTTAACCGCTAGAAGGAGAATCCCAACGAACCGTGAACCCGGAAATTCTCACCGGTCCGCCCTTCGGTAAGCGGCACACCTGCATCGAATCCCAGCATTCCCAGCCAAGGCAGTCTCAACCTCACCCCGAAGCCGGCCGCGGCCTCCACCTTCTCGGGGCATGCGCTCTCGCGTTGCCACCCCATGCCGCTATCCAGGAAGACCAGCCCCGAAAGCCGGGGAGGGTTCTGAACCGACGGGATCAGGGGAAAACGCAACTCACAGCAGGCGAGCCAATAGCCGTCATCGCCGGCGGCCGGCGACAGGCTCAGTTCTTTGAAGCCGCGAATGGAGTATATGCCTCCAAGCGTGAAGCGTTCGTAATAGGGAGTGCCCGATGAAGTGATCCCCGCACTCAGCCTGCCCGAGAGCACGCGGTCGCCTCCCAGGTCTATGAGCTTCCGGGAATCGAAAACCATGCGCGTGTAGACTTCGTCACCACCCAGCATCGTGTTATTGGCCTCGAGCGAAAAGAGTGTTACCGATCCTGACCGTGGGTAGATAACATCATCGCGCGTGTCGCGCGCCACGCGCAGGAAAAGACCCGTAATAAGAGCCTCCCCTACATCCCCTTTCAAGGCATCGGGAAGATCCTCAAACTCCAGATCTTCATCCCGTTCTACATCGAGAAACGTGCTCTCCGGCTTGACGGACTCCGCCCTCACCCCGAACGAAAAGAGCATACCGCCAACCCTGTGGAGAGCGGAAACCTCCCCCCCGGCCCGCGTGATCTTCTGCCTGAACTCGTTCCACTCGGACCCATCCGGGGAACAGGAGCCCGGGGCGCCGCACCCGGCGCCATCGACGCAGGGGCCTCCGAAGAAGCTGCGGTCCTCGCTCTGGATGTGGAATCTTGCGCTCGCCCCCAGGCCCCCATCCAGGGAAGGCGGCTTCAGCCACTCGCCGTCAAGCGAAACCAGGTTGAAGCCCAGCCGAAACCCCAGTCTCAGCACGGAATCGGTGTGATTCGGCTGATCGAAACGCAACCCGGCAAGCGTAAGAAACCAACCGTTGACATCGTGATAGCCGTAGCCCGTCTCGAAGGCGAAGGTCCTTCTCTCCACGACATCGATTTCGAGGATCACAGTCCCGCGTTCAGACCCCGGCCGGGTAAAGAAACTCACCTTCGAGAGCATACGGTAGGCACCCAGGAGCCGGACACGCTCACGCTCAAGCACCTCAACATTGATGGTGTCGCCCGGGGCCAGCTGAAGTGTGCTGAGGATGGCCTGCTCCTCGATGTGGCTGTTTCCCGATACGAGGATCTTCTCCAGCAGAAGCACCCTCTCAGAGGAGGATGCCGGAGAGGAAGCGGCGGCCTCCGGCCCCGTGGTCGGGCTGCCCGGAAGCCCGAGCCAGGGCGAGCCTAAGCCCACCGGCCCCGCTAAGAGAAGAGCCGGCAGAAGTATGAGGGCCGCTGCCAGAACTGGGCCATTTCGCAACAGTCGCTTCATAGCAACCCTATAATTGCAAGTGTCATGCCACCCTCCCACAACCGCATAGCCCCCTAACCCTTTGCCAGCAAACAGAATAAACCCACCGACCCCGATGCGCCGGAACTCCATCATAACTCCAAGTGTGAAAAAAGTATACACCTTGATATCGGCATCATAC
>CAZRAU010000131.1:0-7528 GCA_964598025.1 uncultured bacterium | reverse complement strand
AACTACGGCATATGCCGATCCGTTTAACCACGTTTTCTACAGAGATCTTTCCGGTTAATACTCAGGAACCCTATACGCCTGTTCTACAGCACTTCCGGGCGTCTGTCAACCGGTTTGCGTCCAAATAACGTGTTATGCGGTTTCCGCTCAACAGCGAAGAAGTTGGTCTGGCAGGACAAGCATTCCCAGCTCATGCTCCCTGTCCGGTGAGGAGGCCCCGGTCGGAGCAAGGAAGGCAGAATGCCATTGACCAGTCGCCTGGGCTCCGCTAAACTGAATGTAGAGTCTCTTAAGCCCCCCAATGGTCTCCCCCCGGCACGATCTATATCGCTTGTGCTGTGTCAGGGACTTTCAAGTATCAACCCATGAACCACAGTGGTTCATTGGAGGGGAGGAGGGGTAGGGTGATGAGTGAATCACGCCAAGCGAAGGATCATGGACGATCCACGGTGTCGGGTCCCGGCGAAGATCGGTCGGTTCGTCGGTCATACAGGACGGTCAAGCCGGAGAGACTACTAATGCAGATGAGACAGGTCTTGCGCTCCCGGCACTATAGCCGAAGCACCGAGAAGACCTATTGCCATTGGGTACTGCGATTCGTTCAGTTTCACAATCGACGGCATCCGGCCGAGATGGGGGAAGCTGAGATAAATGGGTTCCTGAGCCATTTGGCGCTGAGGGCCAAGGTCAGTGCCTCTACCCAGAACCAGGCCTTGAGTGCCATTCTATTTCTGTACCGCGCCCTGCTCAGGCGCAAGGTCGGGAATCTATCGGATGTGGTTCGTGCAAGGCGGCCCAAGCACCTACCGGTTGTTATGACCAAGAGAGAGGCAAGGGCCGTAATCGGGCGGCTAGAGGGCACGGTCTGGATGATCGGGTGCCTCATGTATGGGGCTGGCCTCAGGCTCAGGGAGTGCCTTAGGCTGAGGGTTCAGGATGTGGATTTCGGAGCAAACCAGATCGTCATCCGTGACGGCAAGGGTTTCAAGGACCGGATAACCTTGCTGCCTGAGAGTGTTAAGGAGCCTCTCATCGAGCACCTCAAAGCGGTCAGGGCACTACACAAGGAGGATCTGTCGGACGGCTACGGCCGGGTGGAGCTACCCTATGCGCTAGCCAGGAAGTACCCGAACGCGGCCTCAGAATGGCGCTGGCAGTTCGTGTTTCCCCAGAAGGCCAGGTGGTGCAACACAGAGACCGGGCGACAGGGACGGCATCACTTGGATGAGTCAATCGTTCAGAAGGCGGTCAGGGCTGCAGTGAGAGAGTCAGAGCTCGTTAAGCGCATAACCTGTCATACCTTCAGGCATTCATTCGCTACACACCTTCTTGAGGACGGCTACGATATCCGGACTGTCCAGGAGCTCTTGGGACACAAGGATGTAAGAACCACCATGGTATACACCCATGTGCTTAACAAGGGTGGCATGGGGGTTAAGAGCCCAATGGACTCTCTTTGAGAACTCAGGAGGACTGTTATTGACCGGAAACCGCCTAACACGTTATTTGATGGCAAATCTGTTGACAGAGGCGCCGGAAGTGCGATAATCAAAGGGTTAAGAGTTCCTGTGCACTACACGGAAAGGTCGTTGGTGAAAGCGTGGTTCACAGGATCAGTGTATGCCGTAGTTAACTCACAGAGATCTTGACATACGCATATAGTATCGATATAATTCAAGTAGGATGATTATTATATCGATGAGGGAGGCGTATGCAGACAGTAACGATTTCCCCGAAGTTCCAGGTTGTCATCCCCAAAGCCATACGCGAGGTCTTGGGTCTGAAGCCTGGCCAGAAAGTCCAGGCCATTGTCTACGGAAACAGGATAGAGCTGATCCCGGTTCGCCCGGCCAAGCAGATGCGCGGGTTCGTCCGCGGGATAGACACCTCCGTGAAGCGCGAGGATGACAGAGTATGAACGTGGTGGACTCCTCCGGCTGGCTCGAGTTCTTTGCGGACGGCCCCAATGCTGATTTCTTCGCGCAGCCTATACAAGATGCTAAGAACCTCATAGTCCCAACACTGAGTATCTTCGAGGTTTTCAAGCGTATCGCTGAGCAAAGAGGTGAACACGACGCTCTGCAGGCAGTCGCGGTGATGCAGCAGGGCACAGTCGTGGATCTGACACTGGCGCTGGCTCTTGACTCAGCACGAACGAGCCTGGGCAGGCGACTCCCGATGGCTGACAGTGTCATGCTTGCCACAGCCGAGGCTTTCGGGGCTGCGTTCTGGACTCAGGATGCTGATTTCTCTGATGTCGAGGGTGTCAAGTACACAGTGACGAAACGACCGTGAGTTAACCAGCGAATCGACCAGCCGCGGAGAAGGAAATCGCCTGTCATTCGCATACCGTTATCTGCTTAGCTGTCGACACTGGACGCTTGCAGAAGGTGTCCACGAGTATTACAATCTTATTGGTAAGAACCAATAGGAGGACAGAATGACAGAGGATTTGGCCACCACTAAGATGTCTTCGCGGGGGCAAGTAGTTATTCCAGAATCGGTACGGAGCGAGATGGGGCTCAAGCCGGGATCCAAGTTTGTTGTATTGTGGCACGATGACGTTGTTATGCTGAAGGTTATCTCTCCGCCTTCGTTTGAGGAGTTCACAATACTACAGAAACGGCTCCAGCAGGAGGCCCGGAAGAAGGGGCTGCGACGCAAGGACATAGGCAAGGCCATTACCAAGGTCAGGGGACGATCTTGAGGGTGGTGGTCGACACCAATGTTCTGATCTCGGGTGCCTTCTACGCCGGCCCAGCACTGACTATCCTCGAGTCCTTCATTGAGGGCGAGTTTCAGTTGGCTCTTTCGCCTGAGATCCTAGCAGAATACAGGCGGGTTGGCAATGAATTCTCTCGGACACGCAGCAACACCGATTTCGAAAGACTGCTTGGCCTTCTGCTTGCACAGGCACTGATAGTGGAGGCCCCTGTTTTGGATCAGCCGATATGCCGAGATCCTCATGATGACAAGTTCATAGCCTGCGCTCTTTCAGCGGGTGCTGGCGTCATCGTGAGTGGTGACAAGGATCTTCTGAGCATCTCCGGTACATTCAACATTCTTGTCATAACGCCCAGAGAATTCGTGAGATCATACATTAGGAGAGGCAGATAACAAGCCGATTCAGTTGAACGGCCGGCCATACCGCCACTGATCGGCATACCGTTATGCACCAGAATGAAAGGATTGTGTGAAAAACCTCAACAAGAAGCACAAGCGTCGTCTGAAGAAGTTCGCTGGTGTTCTGCAGGAAGACATACTTGCTCAGCTCGCTGACCCGAGGATTCGTCGTACCGATACAAGACCGTTTGAGACCGACACTCGTGGATGGGCCTCACGCGTCATAAGCCTGAGTGGTATGGCGGGTGGGCTCGAACTCTGGTTTGACTTGTTCCCGAACATCGGTCGGCCGGTTCTTTCGCTATGCTGCACAAGTACGAAGTTTGATTGGGTCGCGGAGGTCGCAAAAGCGTTCACGCATCATCAGCGGTCGCGCCCGGATCTCTCACTGACAGACATGGGGCCCAGAATCGATGGTCACCAGCTCCTCGCTTCCCCCCTTAAGCCAGATTACTTCGACTTGCCCTTGTTGGAACGATACCAGGCCAGTTTCTTCACTGTCTACCTCTCCGGGGAAATCAGGACCAATTCCGCTGTGCGGAGCGTTCTGACGGCGAGGGTCGTCTCGCTGGCGGTCAGACTCACTGCCGCGATGGCCGCAGTCACAAAGAACGGCAAGGACGAAGATGGCAGAATCGAGGGAAGGCTAGCCCCGCACCTTCGACGGGAGCGATCCCGATCTCTTGCCCGCGACGCGAAGATCCGCGACGGTTTCATTTGTGGGGTCTGCGGATTCAATTTCGTGGAGAAGTACGGCGAGATTGGCCGTGGCTTTGCCGAGGCACATCATCGTGTTCCGCTATCGAAGCTCAGGAGGGGCTCGCGAACACGGGTGGAAGATCTTGTTACCGTTTGCGCTAATTGCCATCGCATGCTTCACCGACAAGGACCTGATAAAATGAGCATCAAGGCTCTACGAAAAGTCGTGGCCAAGTGCGGAGGGCGCTGAACTAGCTGTTTTCGCATAACCTGCCGCTTCACTCGGGCTCCGCTAGGCGGCAAGCGAGAAGATGAACACGATATTTGGCTTGACACCCCGTAACACATGGACGATACTATTAGTAGTCAGCCCCATATGGGTTCACCGAACCTATGTGGCCCCCTCTAGGTTGCGACCTAGAGGGTTTTGCTTTTGGGGTCAGTCATGAACCGTACTGTATTCTTGGTTGACGGCTTCAATCTCTACCACTCAGCCCGAGCCGCGTCAGCGGATCTGGCCGGTCAGTCCACCAAGTGGCTTGACATTCGGTCACTCTTGGCGTCCTACCTTTCCGTGATAGGGGCGGGCGCCGTGCTTGAGAAGATCTACTACTTCACAGCCATCGCATCGCATCTCGATGCACACAGGCCCGGAGTCACTGCGAGACACAGGCTTTATCTGGAATGCCTCTCAGCCACAGGAGTTGTTCCCGTCCTTGCGAGATTCAAGTACAAGACGGTCTGGTGCCGTACTTGCCAGCGGGACAATCCACATTATGAGGAGAAGGAGACCGATGTTGCGATCTCCATGAAGATTGTTGAGGTTTTTCACCAGGATCAAGCGGACACGGCAGTCCTCGTGACAGGCGATACGGATCTGGCGGACAGCGCCGAATGGTGGGCGGGGGACGGGCGGGGGTGGGTCCCGGAAGCCTCACTCGGCGAAGGCGGTCCGGCGTTCGTTCTGGACGACGCCGGAAGTGAATGCTCGCTCCACCGGGATGAGCGCTCGGGATGGTTCATCCACATCGCGAGCTACGGCTTCGGCGCTTCAACGATCGGACTGCGTACCGCACCTGCGCTCACAGGCCCTTGGAGTCCCCCGGTCGTCGTCTACCGTCCGCCCGAGTCGGACGGCGAGCAACCACTCGTATACGCGGCCAAGGCCCATCCGGAGTTGGCCGGTCCGGATGCCGCCGACCTTGTCGTCACTTACGCCACCAACAGTCTTGAGTTCGGGGATTTGTTCACGCGGGAAGGCGCATGTTCTCTATACTGGCCGCGAGTCGTTCTTGTGAAGATAGCCAATCGAGGCATGCGATGAGGTACAAACCGCTGACAAGCGCACGCAGTGGCCGTCCCGGGGTCAGGCTATGCCGGTCCTCAGGCAGTCGTGCATATGGACGAGGCCTATGGGGAAGCCTCCGTCATCCACTACCATGAGGCAGGTTATAAGGCGGTGGGGATCTGCTTCCATCCGCTGGATGGCGCGTGCAACGAGGGCTTCCTGATCAATCGTGCGGGGATTCCGGGTCATCACGCTTCCGACCTCGATCTCCCGGACATCTTTGACATTGGGATGGCCCATTAGTATGCGTTTGATGTCGCCGTCCGTGATGATGCCGACAAGCTTCCCCTGATCATCTACAACCCCGGTCACGCCCAGGCGCTTCTCGATTATCTCCAGCAGGGCATCACCCATGACCGACTTCTCCCGGACAAGGGGCAGGCTGTCCCCTGTATGCATGATGTCTTTGACCTTGAGCAGTAGCCGTCGCCCCAAAGCGCCACCCGGGTGGTGAAAGGCAAAATCGTCTGGTTTGAGGCCTCTTACAACGAATACCGATACTGCAAGAGCATCGCTCATGGCTATGGCACACGAGGTCGAGGCTGTGGGTGCGAGGCCGTATGGGCAGGCCTCTTTGGTCACAGCGACATCCAGCACGAGGTCGCTCTCTTTCGCAAGATCCGAGGTGGCGTGCCCTGTGATAGCGATGATTCTGTTTCCCAGACGTTTAAACGTGGGTAAGAGCGCGGCCAGCTCATCACTCATGCCGCTCTTAGAGATGGCTATCACTACATCCCGGGCGCTCACCATGCCGAGGTCGCCGTGCACGGCTTCCACAGGGTGAAGGAAGAAGGCCGTGGTCCCCATGCTGTTCAAAGTGGCGGCGAGTTTCTTGGCAACCAGACCGCTTTTCCCTACCCCGGTGACTATTACCTTGCCGTCCCGCTCTATGCAGGCGACTATAAGACCGACCGCCTGGGCAAACTCCATGCCTATGCGGTCTTCGAGCCGGGCTATCTCCCCCGCTTCGATCCTTATCACGGCCCGGGCGGTCTCTAACACATCGACTCCACCCTCAACATTGCCGGGGAAGGTCATGTCTCTGCCTTCATCGGGGCCCTTACTTGCACCTTCGTTTGTATGCTCACTCGTCGCCATTGTCATCCGCCGGCTTGTAGCCTGAAAGGGCGAAGAAGGAGTCGCCATGCCCGTTTAGCTTCAACACATACTCACAGGCCTCGCGCACAGCCCCGTTGCCGCCGTTCGTCGCGGCAATGAATTTCGCCGCCTGTTTCACCTCGTCAACGGCGTCCGCCACGGCCATGGGCAGTCCTACAACCTTGAGCACCGCAAGGTCCGACAGGTCATCACCGATGAAGGATACCTTGTCGAGCGTGACCTTGTGTCTCGCGACGATTCGTCTGAGGCACCCGAGTTTGTCATGCGTCCCCTGGTGAACTTCCGTGATCCGGAGTTCGCCCGCCCTCCTGGCAGTGGCCGCACTTCGCCTGGCGGTAATGATGAAGGGCACGACGCCGGCGTTTCTCAGCATCGCAATCCCCATACCATCGCGGACGTGGAAGCGCTTGATTTCCATTCCCGAGTCACCATAGTACACGCCGCCATCCGAAAGCACGCCATCCACATCCATTCCAAAGAGCGCGATCTTCTTCTCCTTAAGCGGCACCGCCACCCTCCCGCGGGAGATTCCGCACTGCCCGGTCTATCTCGACGACCTGCTTCAAGAGCTCACCGGCCTTAGAAAGGGGCAGCATGCTGGCGGCGTCACACCGGGCCTTTCCTGGGGCCGGATGGACCTCCAGAAACAGCCCATCGATACCGCAGGCAGTCGCAGCCCGGGCAAGGTAGGGTATGAACTCGGGCTCCCCTCCCTTGGGATCGGCGCTCGAATAGCCGTATATTCTTATGGCATGGGTCACATCAAAAATCACGGGGCATCCCAGCGAGCGCATGATAGGAAGCGACCTCATGTCCACCACCAGCCTCCTATAGCCGAAGCAACTTCCGCGCTCGGTAAGTATGATGTTTGCATTTCCTGTGCCTCTTATCTTAGAGACCACACCTTTCATGTCCTCGGGCGCGATGAACTGCCCTTTCTTGACATTCACAGGCTTCCCGGTTTCTCCCACCGCGATCGCCAGATCGGTCTGCTGGCTGAGATAGGCGGGGATCTGTATTACATCAAGCACCTCAGCGGCGCGGGCCACCTGCCCGGGGTAATGGACATCGCTGAGAACCGGCACCCCTACTTCATCTCTTACCCGCCCAAGGATCTCCAGGCCACCTTCAAGCCCCGGGCCCTTATATGAGGCGGCACTCGATCTATTGTCTTTCTCAAAGGATGACTTGAAGATGTAGTTCAGCTCCAGGCGATCGGTAATCTGTTTCATCTCCTTC
>CAZRAU010000130.1:6206-7807 GCA_964598025.1 uncultured bacterium | reverse complement strand
CATATATCTATGTTTTAACGTACTGCCGGGGTCAGATCTTGAAGAGCGAATTCGATTTTCAAGATCTGACCCCACACTCATTTCGCTTGACGTCCTCGAAGCAGTCTGCTAAAATCTCGAACTGCACGGGAGCCAAGGGGGCACAGAATGGACGCTCGAGATCGCGATTGCCGCAGGCCTTTCGCGATGGTTGGGTCTTCACTCCATCCATCCACAGACCCTTGCACCTATCGCAACGCTTCCACACTCGCAATTACGGCAAACCAGGTGTTTCATTTGGTGAAGGAATTGGACTGCAGTTGATCAGTCCGATGCAGAGCGCGAGTTGAGAGGCATGGGCACGGTGACGCTGTGCCCATGCCTCAGTTTTTTGCCCTGACATCCGCGATGTTTTAGCGTCGGCCACGCAGGGCCGACGGTCTTTGCTGCACTCGCGATTCATTCCCATAACTGTTATGACGGGAGTCGCTAAGCTACGAGGGGAGCGGTTTCGCCCGGGCCGGGAGAGACTGCTCTGCGGCCTGGACATTGGCCGCCGCTTGGACTACATTCTGTGGAGGGCCTGCCCGCGGAGGGATACAAGAAGGGAGGAGGGCGCTGCCTAAACAGATAACGCTCGATGAGCTTTCCGCCACAACTCTCGCACGTCACTTCCTCGTCTCACAGGCGCTCTCTGAGGATATCACCGGCACCATCGGCCGGATCTGCGGCCTCAATGCCCAGAGCGCGCGGGGACCGTACCTGTCCCTCTGGAGCAGAATGAAGGGCTTCACCAGGGAGATGCTCACCGAGGCCGTCTATGAGCAGAAGATCTTGATCAAGGCCTGGCTGATGCGAGGAACGGTCCATATCGTGCCTACGGCCGATTTTCCCATCTATCAGAAGGCTTTGCGGCGCACCCTCTGTGAGGGCTGGGAAGCCTCGCTGAGAAAGCAGACGCTAGTGGGCCTGCCGAGGACATGGAACCGCCTTCTGGATGCCATCGCGAACTCGCTAGCTGAAGGCCCCCTGGTCAAGCGAGACGTGCTGGCACGGGTCCAGGGCCTCATAAGCGGCTACACGGAAAGCGAGCAGAAGCGTCTCGTGGGTTGGGCCCTCAGACTTCTCACTTATCGCGGCCAGGTATGTCATGATCGGTCTACAGGCCCGTGGTATCACTTCAAGCACAATCGATTCGCGCTGGTAACAGCCTGGCTACCGCCCGAGTGCGTAGAAGGGCCCGACGAAGAGGCGGCGCAACACGATCTCCTAATCAAGTACCTCGGAGGCTACGGTCCGGCCACGGTCCAGGATTTCGCCTATTGGGCCGGTTTCAAGGTACCTCTGGCGAGACGCATTTTCCAAGCCGCCCGAAATCGAATCTCCGAGATAAGAGTAGAGGGAAGCAAGGCGGCTTACTGGATCCCGACCGAGGAGGTCGATGCGCTCCAGGACAGCAAACCCTCTCAGCCGGTGTGCTTTCTGCCTGAGTTCGACTCGCTCATAATGGGCCACAGAGACAAGGTTCGCCTCATTGACGAGAGAAACCGGACCAAAGTCTTCCTGGCCCTTGCCAGGGTCGTTCCGAGCCTGCTTCTGGACGGCCGTCTGGCCGGTACCTA
>CAZRAU010000130.1:0-6196 GCA_964598025.1 uncultured bacterium | reverse complement strand
ATCGGTTCAATGACCAATCTCTCCACATCAAACCTTTTGGGAGCCTTCCCCAGGATACGCGCAACGCCATCCGGGCCGCTTCGCGCGACCTCAAGGCCTTTCTTCAAGCCTGACCCCCGACGTGCGTATGATACGCTCGCGGTAAGCGTGTCGACAATGACCTCCGCAGGCCCCGATCTGTTGAACGTCGCCAGACCCTGCTCGACGCGGTTTGGATTGGTCCCTGGATAGGGTGCGTATTTGCTCCAAGTAAACATAATCCAGATTATGCGCAGTTACTTCGGTCGTAACTCACAACCTCGCAGATTCTCTATAACTGATTGATTAAACGAACGTTACACGAATTGCTATAGGGTACTCCACATTTCGGCGTCGAATTCCGGGGTTGGAATGGTGAATCTTATGATCTCATGAACCGGTCTGTGCTCGATGACCTCCTGGCCCTTCAATACGGCAACGCGGAACGAGACGATGTCGCCGGGTTTTGCGCCGAGCACGTCGAATCCCACGGCGATCTCGATATTCTCGAGGCCGACCGCTCTGACACGATCCGCTAGGTCTTCGGGCTTCACGTCGAGCCCGATGCTTCCGGGTGACCTGGGTGAGGGGGCGCTGACTACTATTTCGCGGTGTGAAGGATCCTCGTATTCGATCCGGAAGGCCAGAGCCGTGAAGTCCGGGTGTTGAGGTGAGACGCTCGTATCCAGCCTCAGATAGAGGTTCTCGTGGTCGAAACCGAAGTATATGGCCTCGAGTATTCTGTGTCCGAACACGGCGCGGGAACTGTCACGGTAGCTTTCGTAAAGACCTGCGAGTTTCCACTCGTAGAAGGTCGTAACCCTTCCGTCGAGCTCCGGGTGTAAAACCGCCACGGGCCTGAGTCGAATGGCCGCTCCCCCCCTGTCGATCATGACGGGCTGCAGCACCTCGTGAGGGACGTGAGCTCCTAGCAGCTCGTACACGTTCCTCACATGAGCCCTGAAGAGGGCGTCGAACTCTGTCTCCTCACGGCAGGTGTGCTCACCCCCATACCACCAGAACCAGTCACTCCCTTCAGCGGCGTAAATGCTATTCCATGCGGCATGCCTGTCGGTTTCAGAGAGCTGCGAGGCCCCGGCCACCAGCGCCTTTCTCGCTGTCGACAACAGATCCCACGCCCGATTGGCCTCGCTGTGTCCTATCCACGTGGTGAAATCTCCTCTGATCCACGATCCGGGTTGGATGTCCTTAAGCAGGGACGCTCTGCCCTCTCCCTCAAGTAGATCGGACAGACACACCGTCTTGATCCAGCTACTCTCGGAAAGCTCTGTATAGAGTTGCCTGAGAAACTCGTCCCCACCCCGATCATAGGCTTCCCAGTGGTTCTCGCCGTCCAAAGCCACGACCACTACACAGTCCTCCACGTCATTCCCCAGCCGGTCCCGTATCTTGAGCAGGCGCGACATGAAATCCTCTACTGCTTCAGTGGCAGGCAGGCGTGCATACTCGAACCCGATGAGATCCGACAGCAGCTTGTCCCGGAAAACAACGACGACGTCTCCCCCACTGCCTGGGAATCTGAAGGGCCTGTAGAGGAGATCCGGTCTTATCACTTCGCCCTTCGCGGTCTCTCTAAGCTCGATCCCCAGGGTCTTCTCCAAGACCTTCTCGTCGGTGGCGGTCCATTTGACTCCGCACCTCGACAACAGGTCAAGAGCCTCGTCGCTGACCCCTCCCTCGGGCGGCCAGAGACCCAGAGCTCGTCGCCCGAACACCGCTTCGTGCATGTCGAGGCCGATCCTGATCTGGGCCTCCGCATCCTCCGGCACGCGGATCGGCTCGGCCGGCAATTCCAGACCGGGCGTCGACCGGGCCGCCACTCCCGAATCACATATAAGCGGAAGCATCGGATGGAAGTACGGCGAAGTTGATATCTCGGCGCTGCCGGCCTCCACAAGCTCTCTGTACCGGCCGGTCAGCGATCTCATCACCTCGATCTGTTTGTCCAGAAGACCCAGCTTCATCTCTTGCGTGAACTGACGTCCCTTGGAGAAAAGCGAAGCCACCAACGGATCCTCGTGCAGTGCCGATCCCATCCAGGCGAGGTTGGACCAGACCTGCAGATCCAGAAAATCCTGTGTCTTGAATCGCCTGACGGCGGCATCGACCTTGTAGTCCTGCTCCAGGTCTTGGCATTTCTCAAGCAACGACCTGTAGCGGGAATAGGGCTCTATCATTGCTTTGCGGTTACCTAGAAAGAACTGCCGGATGATAGTGACCTTTTCGTCACGAGTGAGCTTGTCTGCGGGCTTCCTTGACAGCTCGAGGTGAACCTCTCGTGGGTTGCCCCGAGCGTAGTCGAGTATCTGCTCAAGCAAACACGGAACGAAGTTGAATGTCGCCTTCAGCCGAGGGTAGCGCGCCAGTCGGGCCGCCATATCATGATAATCCTTGACCGCATGCAGCCTGACCCAGGGTAACCTGTAGATACCGGTCCTGGGGTTCTTATAGTATGGCTGATGCATGTGCCAAAGGAATGCAAGCCTGAGAGGCTGGGCACTCATGAGGGATTCTCTAGCTTCGCCTGAGTCTCCATGAGCAGTATCTTGGCAAGTGCGGCCTGATTGGAATCCGGGTAGATCTCCAGCAGATTGTTGTAGGCGTTTTCCGCCGACGCAAGATCTCCGGCAAGCCTGTAGCACCGGGCCGCGCCCATCAGGGCATCCGGAGCCAAGGGACTGTCCGGGTGCTCACGCTGGACCTTAAGATAGCTCTCAGCCCCTTCCCGATACCCACCCAGTTCCTCGAGGCATTGAGCAATCCCTTCCTTGGAGGATACGGTGAATTCTCTTCTGCGCTTGCCGAGATTCAGATACTTCCCGAACTGGACGCGGGCAGAGTCATACTGCCCCACCGCAAACCGGGCGTTGGCCAGAAAGAAACTCGCGTCGGAGTGGCCCCACGTACCTCTGTATCGTTCTATCACGGCGGAGTATGCCTGCATCGCGCTTCCAACATTGCCGGTCTTCATGTCCATGTTGGCGCGCCAGACCCAGACCTCGGCTTCATTCTCCGCCGCCCTGCGCTCGCGGATCGCAACCGTGGCTATCAGGAGCGCCACGACGCCAACCAGTGCGATTCCCACGATCCGCTTCGAGTTCTCCCTGGTATACTGCACCATCTCGACAAAGAACTCCGCGACCCTGTCTTCTTTTATCTCCTTTTTCGTGAGTTTCCGATGCTTTCTGGCCAATTCTGCACCTCCGTTGGTCTAAAGTACCAGAAGCGCGAATCGAAGGCAAGCGCTTTTTGGTTTGAGGCAACGAGGCGCACACGGTGCCGCAGCTTGAAAAAGCTTGACAATGCCCGGACCCCCACCTCTATACTCGAATGCGGCGGATTGCCCTGCCCAAAAGCACAGGCCGTCACGAGGATAGCTCATGCATAGGGAGCGTGATATAGCACTCGGGCCTTCCTCTTTTCATGATTACCACGACCAGATGGATTCCCGCATTAGGATAGCCGCCGTCGTGGGAGCCGCCGCCCTGGTGCTCCTTGAGGTGTTCGTAGCCTCCAGGATCCCCAAGCAACCTTACGCGGGAGTGATACTGAACAACCTGAATGTCGCAAGGGTCGCCCCGACCTCCCCAGGAGCAATCGCCGGTTTGAGAAAGGGCGATCAGCTGATTTCAATAAACGGTGTACCCTGCACTACGGCCAAGAGCGAATCGGACTGCCTTGGCGAAGCGAGGCCGGGCGACATCGTCGCATACGGCATCCGCAGAGGAGGCCGCGACCTTGCGCTACCCGTGACGCTCACAAACCTCCCCCCTCCCGAGATCGTGAGGAAGATATTCCTGATGGCGGTGGGCTTCAGTTTCATAGCCATAGGCCTCTTGGTCTGCTTCAGGCGGAATGATGAGGTTGCTCTGGTCTTCTACTTCCTCTCCCTGGCTTTTGGCCTGGTTCTTACCAATATCGTCACGGTGGGGATAGGATCGCCGAGTCCGATTCACAGGTACGTTCTGAATGACCTTCTAATGCTCATTCTGCCTGCCTTGTTCCTGCATTTCTTCCTAATATTCCCCGAGAAGCGAGAAATCCTCAAGCGACACGGCCTCCTGGAGTTCGCGCTCTATTCCCCGGCTGCAATCATGTTCGCAGTATCACTGTATTTCAATGTGATGATCTTTTCGCGGGGAAGGGCTTTCGGACGCGCCGTCACGGTTTTCAGGAATGTTACGGCCGTCTATTTCATCGCGTTCGTCGTGATGGGGCTGGTGGCATTCATCTATGCGTACAGGCATGTGGCAACTCAGAGCATGAGATCCAAGCTCAGGCTTGTGGTCTGGGGTACGCTTGTAGGCACCCTGCCCCTGGTATTCGTCCAGGTCGTCGTCAGCATCCGGCCCGAGATCGAGATACCCGGTGAGAAGCTGGCGTTTCTCCCCCTGATACTTGTGCCTTTGGCGTTCGGGCACGCGATCGTGAGGTACGGGCTCCTGGATCTCGAGATCGTTGTGAAGCGGAGCCTCGTCTATACATTGCTCATCGCAGTCCTTGCATCGGTCTATTTCGTTGTGGTCTATGGGATAGGGAGGCTCGCCTCCAGCTTCATAGGAAGCGCCGATCTGTTGTTCTCCATCATATCGATATTCGTCATAACCCTGCTGATTTCACCCCTCAAGACCCGGATTCGGATGGGCGTCGACAAGGTTTTCTTCAAACAGGAATACGACTACAGGAAAGTGCTCAAGCAGATCAGCCACTCGCTCGTGGGCATCATCAACCTGGAGAGTCTGGTCAGCTATCTTGCGATCAGGGTAGCCGAAGTGCTGGACGCAAGCATAGTCGTGGTCTTTCTGCTGGACGGCAAGACCGGCCGGCACACAGCCCGCTACGGCGTGAGGGTGAAGCATGCTATGCTACGAGGTTTCGACAAGGACGGCACACTCTGCACCCATCTTTCCAAGACCCAGACCGCATTCAATGCCGAGCGCAAGCTGGCCTCCGGAAGACGCCTGCCCTTAAGCAAAGAAGAGACTATGACCCTGGTGGACGCAAATGCGGCCGTGGTCGTTCCCTTCATCTTCAAGTCCGAACTCCTTGGCTTCATGTCGATTGGCAGAAAGCGATCGGACGAGTTCTATTCCGCCACTGATGTCGAGCTCTTGGAAACGCTCTGCGACCAGGTCTCCATGGCCATTGAAAACGCCAGTCTTTATCTCGAAGCGGTCAAGAAGCAGAAGATGGATCAGGAACTCGAAGTTGCCCGGGAGATACAACATCGTCTCTTGCCTAAGGCACTCCCCGAAATACCGGGGCTGGTGACGCACGCGATGAACATACCAAGCGAGCCTGTGGGCGGGGACTACTATGACATTATCCCTCTCGGTGAGGACAGGATCGCCTTAGTGATAGCCGATGTGTCGGGAAAAGGTGTACCGGCGGCCCTTCTGATGGCATCCCTCCAATCCAGTCTGAGGGCCGAAGCAGAACCTGGCAAACATCCGTCGGAGGTCATTTCGGCTCTGAATCGCATCATACATGAGTATACCGGCGGGGGCACATTCGTAACCATCTTCTATGGCCTGATCGATTTCGCCGAGGCCACGCTGACCTACTGCAATGCCGGGCAATCACCGCCCATTATGCTGCACGAGAACGACACCCCCAGACACCTCGACAACACCGACATAGTCATTGGGATAGACCCCCAAGTGGCTTACCATGACACGACCGTCCCGATCCGGGAAGGCGAGCTGCTGTTTCTCTATACCGACGGCATCACCGATGAGCTGAACGAAGGCGACGAGCCATATGGCGAAGCCAGGCTGGTCTCGGAGCTTGTGGATCTCCATCAAGCCGATCTGGCGGAGATAGTCTCACGCGTCCACGATGATGTGCTTCGGTTCACCGGGGGCAAACCTCAGGACGACCTCACCGTGCTTGCAGTAAGGGTGACGGCAACGGCCCCCCATAAGCGGCGCGCTCCTCTCGCAAGAAATCCCTAAACCCGCCCTCATTCCACGCCGACTAGTAAGCTGGACGACCCGAGCGCCGTGTCTGGCGCAATAGAAAAGGGGGCGACACCATGTTACTGGTTGCTCAGTTCCTCCTTGTTGATCTTGTCTGTGAGATCATCGATCTTTTCTGGTGGCTGAGGTAGACACATACTGACGCCAAGCCGTGCAGGTCACCTGTGACCGGCCCTGTC
>CAZRAU010000129.1:0-7840 GCA_964598025.1 uncultured bacterium | reverse complement strand
GTGGCTACGAAGACCGGGCTCACGGTTGATCCGTGAGCCCGGCGCCTGCTGGCTTGGATTCTAATGCCACCTAGTACTTGATCAGTTTCTCCATCATGACCGGTCCGCTGCCTACTCTCATCCTGCAGAAATAGACGCCGGAGGCGACTGTCATACCCTGAATGTCATCTCCGTTCCATACGGCGCTGTAAGAGCCGGCCTGTTTCTGACCGTCGATCAGGGTCGCGATCTTCCGCCCCTGAATGTCGTAAATGCCGACCTGCACGTTTCCGCTCACAGGAAGATCCATCTCGATTGTAGTGCTTCCCTGGAGCGGGTTCGGCTGGACGTCGAGCCTGAGTTGGCTCGGCCTTGAGGCTGGGTCCGTCTCTTCGGCGGTCCCTGGTGTCTCCTCACTCAAGTCACCTGTAAGCATCGGGGGACTGAGCGTCTGGGCGAACCGGCCGCCACAGTCACTGAAACGCCAGTTGAGGAAAGCCGTCGCCTGCCAGAGCTCCAACAGATTGGCTCCATAGGGCAACAGAGCCCCGGTGTCCCCGCCGATGGCGTGATTCGCAACCACGAGAAACTCGTCCACGGTCAGGCCGGCGAACTTGGCCACGTCTTCGGGTATGACGTAATCGCCGTAGCAGCTTGACCCAGCGGGGTAGCCGAGCCCCTCGAAGGAGCCGTCGCAGGAGAACTCCCGGTTGAGGACCAGCGCCAGAAGCTCGCCCGCAAGCACTCCACGTAGCTCCCCGCGGAGTGGGTCCACATAGTCGCGGTCGAGGACCTTGGGTATCCCATAGCCGCAGACGAAGTCCTCGACTGCCTGTGCACTGGACCAGTATGCCGAGTGGTAGGGCGGGTCCTCAAGGCCTATCAGCACGCCCTGGAAGAACACCTCATCGAAGTGCTCGTCGCGTAAGCATGCCGGCAAGGTCGAGATATCGTGGTTATAGTCTTCCGAGAGACAAGCAGCCGACCAGTCCCAGCACCCGAACGTGCAATAGGCTTCGGGTTCGCCCCGCATTGTTATGACCTGGCAACATTCGTTCGAGAGATTGCCGCAGGGATCGAACGTCAACCAGCATTTCTCGAAAGTCTGGCTGCCGTCATCAAGCACCGCGCTGACGACATCGCCGCCTTCTCCCAGCGGCGGCATCCCCGGGCAGTTGTCCCAGACCTCGGGATCGTCGAAGACAACAGGCTCGCCCCACCCGATTTCCTTGTCGGGCTGACAGGTCAGGATCGGATTCACTGTGTCCTGCTTTCCGGTGATGCTCTGGCATACCTGATCCGAGACATTGCCGCAGTCATCATATGCCGTCCAGCACCTGGTGTAGATGAAGTCACACTCCTCGGCACCGGGGGTAATGGTCTGGGAGGTTACCTGAACGACCGGGGTGGTGTCACAGTTGTCCGAGACTTCAGGATCCGTAAACACCGGTTCCTGATTACACGCGACCTGGGCATCCGGAGCGGCCACAAGCACCGGCGGCTCGGCATCCACCATCCTGACTATACTCTGGCAGCACTGCTCAGACTGGTTGCCGGCGTCATCATAGGCGATCCAGCACCTGGTGTGGGTTTCCTCACAGCCGCCCGGTCCTGGTGTGATCGTGGAGGAGACCACCACCACCTCCGGATCGGTATCGCAGTTGTCGCTTACCTCAGGATCGGTGAAGACGACCTCTTCGTTGCATCCGACCTCTCCATCCGGAGCGCAGGTCAAGACGGGCGGTTCTTCATCGATCTGAACTATAACCTGGCAGCAAGGCTCCGCCACGTTTTCGCAGGCGTCCTGAGCTGTCCAGCATCTTGTATGCGTAATCTCGCCGGGACCCGGCCCCGGAACGGTGCTGTCGGAATCAATCGTGACGACAGGGTCGGGATCGCATGAGTCGAACACCTCGGGGTCATCGAAGACCACGGCCTCCGTGCACGCGATGGTTCTGTCCCCGGCGCACACAAGCGTGGGCGGTTCTTCATCTATGGTCGCAGTTATGCTCTGGCAGACCTGCTCAGACTGGTTGCCGCAGGCGTCATATGCATACCAGCACATGGTGTGGGTGGCCTGGCAGGGGCCGGGCCCCATGACCACCGTCGGACCCGAAGGCACCAGCGTGGGGTCCGGGTCGCAATTGTCGGTGACCTCAGGGTCGCCGAAGACCACAGGCTCATTACACTCGAGCGTGACATCGGGACCGGGGATTACAACCGGCGGCTCCGTATCGATCGTCACCGTGATACTCTGGCAGCACTGCTCAGACTGGTTGCCGCAGGCGTCATATGCATACCAGCACATGGTGTGGGTGGCCTGGCAGGGGCCGGGCCCCATGACCACCATCGGACCCGAAGGCACCGGCGTGGGGTCCGGGTCACAATTGTCGGTGACCTCAGGATCTGTGAAGACGACCTCCTCATTGCATCCTAGCGTAGCGCCGGCTGCACACGTGAGTACCGGTGGCTCATCATCCACGATGCCTATCAGCTGCACGCACTGGCGGGTAAACCCTGAGGAATCCACGGCCCGCCATGTGCGCTCGATTGTCCTTTCCTGCGGGCAGGCGCCGGCGATATCTACATCGCTATGGGTAACCTCGATAGGCGGGCAGGTGCCCTCCACCGTGGGTTCTCCGGTGTTCGCCGGATCTGTGGGACTGCCGCAATCAACGGTGACATCGGGAGGACACACGATACTCAGTTCGCAGTCCTCCTCGCAGATGAGGCCGCAGATGGTTCCCGTATACGTGTTGCCGCCGGCCTTGACGGCATAGGGAACCGGCCCCACTTCATAGATGCCTTTGACCAGCACACTGATGTGGAGCTCCGCGATCGCAGGCTGGGCTATCCACTTGATACCGTATATGCCCGTCGCACCGTCGACGCTGATCGTATAGCCGGCAGGGCAGGCCGTTATTATGGTCGCTCTTACGATACAGTCTCCCGTTCCTATTATCAGTTGATCCATAGCGGGCGGCGTCCCATTCCATTCGAGGACATAGAGCCAGAAGGACTCGTTTCTCACATAGTCGTATTGAACACCGCTAAACCGGAGCGTGAAGTTACCGGCGCTGCCGGTGCTGCTGCATCCCGGGTAGAACTCGGGTGCCTGTTCCGGGATGTCTGTGGTGAAGTGCATCTGCTGTGCGCCGGCAGGGCCTGCCAGCGCCAGCGAGGCGAGTACGATGGTTGTCAGGACGGCATGCTGCACGAGGCGACGTTCCCATGACATGATCTGAAACCTCCGCTTCAGGCGTTAAGGTCAGCTCTTCCGTGAGCTGGGAGAGGACACAGACACCATTACCTGCCGGTGTGCCGATTGTCGGGCATGGTCACTCCGCCTATGTCCTGTACGCATAGACTCATACTCCAGAAGGGAGCAGGTTGTCAACCGAAAAACCCCCTCGGCCGGGAGGGGAAACCGACACGCCAGATTGAGGTTGTTTTGACATATTGAGCCGCCCTAATATGGGTATGGGGGTGTGCTATGGCCGATGAGCCACGTATGAGCGGTCTTGTCATAGAACCGGCCGGGCTTCGGGAGATGCAGGATGGGGCGAAGGTCTTCGCCAGGGCGATGGGAAGGGGAGGAGTACATGTCGAAGAGTGGCTCTTCAGCTTCTCCAGACGACTTGCGGAGGCTGGGGTCGGCCACTTCGTGGTGGCCCGGCATGGGCGCAAGACGATCGGTTACGGCAGTCTCGCCACCTATGAGACTGTCGGATGGATCGGCTTCATGGGGACGGAGCCGGCTTTTCAGGGCCGGGGAGTAGGCGCGGCCATCATGCAACACTTGCTCGGGCGGGCCGAGCAAATGGGTCTGAAGACCCTGAAGCTTGACGCCACCAACATAGGCAGGAAGCTCTACACCAAGTTCGGCTTCAAGGATGAGTACCGGGCCGGCAGACATGAGATACCCGGCTTCTGCGTGCGGGGAACCCGAAGGGTAAGTCCCGGTGGGAGGGTGAAGTTCGCGGACCGCATGCCGGATTGGTGTCTTTCGATGGACAGGCGTGCCTTCGGAGATGATCGGAGCCCTTTGATTGCAGCTGCGCTACGACACGGCGGGAAACTGCTTCTCATCGAGAACCGGGCTTTTGGGCTCCTGGACGGCAGGAAACTGGGACCGCTTGTGGCCGCCGATCCCGACGCAGCCATGAATATTGTGCGGTCCGGCTCGAGCCTCGGTGCGAGCGTGATCTATGTCCCGCACCATCCGCGACTTCCCGGGCGGTTTCTGGCCGGGTTGAGTCCGGCTGAAGAGGAGGGCCCTATAACCTGCTGCACGAGGATGCAGTTGGGAGAACGGGTGGCGCAGGAGTTGGAACTGGCATACGCGGACTACAGTGCGGCCACCGGTTGAGTGCCGGGCTCGGGTAATTCAGGTGAAAGCTAACTTGATTCAGAAGGAATCAAGTCAACTGCTGCCTCAATTGCCTATCGCATGATTACCATCTTCACGGTCTCCTCGTAGCCTCCGGCCGCTACCAGCACGAAGTAAACGCCGCCTGCGAGGGCCCGCCCGGAGGCGTCCTCGGCGACCCAATCGACGGACGGCAGACCTGCAGCCACTTTGGCCCCCCCGACCTTCCGGCCTCTGACATCATATAAGCTCAGGCGTTTGTTGTAAGCGGTCGCCGCCCTTGTGAACATGATTCGAACGAGCCGCTCGGTGGGGTTGGGATGTATCCCGGCGATAAGCCCGTACTTGGATACACCGCCATCATCATAGGACGGTACTATGTCGGCACCCGACCGCGGCATGAGTCGGTAGTCCGAAAGGAAGGGGAAAGCCGTGTCCCGCTGCCCGAGAATTCCGGTCACGTTCATGGTATCCGGTATCTCGGAGGCGCTCGGAATGCCTGCGTCCTCGTCGATGAAGAGCGTGCATGCGCCGGATCCATCATCCACAAGCACCGTGCCGTCGGATCCGGCTTCCGGCCATGTGCCTCCTGCCATGTGAACCTCTTTCACCTGGACCAAGCTGCCCTCATACTGCGCCCCGGAGGCTGTAATCTCCTGTGTTGTGAGCACAATCGGCTCAGGTATGATCACACCCCTCGCCTTGATGGTGATCGTGGGCGTGGTGATCCGGGTAAGGCCGGCCAGGACGTCGACCCAGCCATCCACCTCGACCTTGTCACCTTCCGTCACTTCAGGTCCGATCTTGGACTGCTGGAACACATTCACCCCACCCGTGGCGTCCTGGACGAAGATATTGTTGTCGGAAACCGAGAAGACGCCGCTTCCTGCGGTCACAACACCCCTAACCTTGACCCGCTGCCCCAGAAGCAGTGGTTCACCGTTGGCATCGTCGGCTCTTATAGTACCGATAGTGACTCCGTCGGCTTCCACGTCATAGGTGGAAGACCCGTTTATCGTATATGTCTCTGCGTTCATGCGAAGCACGATGTTCCCATCCACAACCTCGCCCTTCCCGGCCGGTATCCGGGCCCCGTTGCCGAGTTCGGTCTGGTATATGTAACTGCCATAGCCTGCGAGGCGATCGATGACCTCCTGATCCGGGTAACCGCCAGGCCCGTCGTCCCCTATAGGGATGACAGCCACTTCCGGCAGCAGTGCCGACACAAGCCTCTCGCCGGAGCTCTGGGCGCCTCCATGGCTGCTGACCCTATAAACATCGATATCCCCGACCTCGCCTGCTATCGATGATTCGATATCGCTGTGTCCGGACACCTCAACACCCGGAAGGTCACCGGCCACGAAGAAGTCAAACCCCAGGTAGTCTACTACCAGCGCGATCCCGAGATCCGCCTCTTCATACTGGCCGTCGAAGGGGGGAGCCAGCACGCCGTTTCCGTTAACTGCGACACAGGTGACCGTGACCCCGCCGCCGAGATCGATTACCTGGCCATCGGCGATTGCCTCGCGCTTGTCACGCACGCTGCCCTCATAGGTCTCATAGAGCGAGCCCGATCCCGACCAGCCCCGGTCGAGTACGGCGACTCTAACCGAGTCGATGCCGAGATGCTCCACCACCTCGTCAATGCCTCCGATATGCTCGCGGTTGTAATTGGATGCGACCACATAATCGAGCGCGCTGATGCCCAGGCTCTCGAGATAGGGGATCACCACTTCATCCCCTATGCCGTCCCCACCGCCATCGAGGAGCAGCGTGCCGCCTGTGGGTGAAACGATCAGCGTGCATTCGCCCTGGCCGACGTCAAGACAGTGTATGCCGAGCTCCGCGACCGACACCGGCAGGGCGAAATCAACTACGACCGGTATGTGATCTGAAGCCCGCAGAGCATCATCCGCATGGAGGCCGTATATGTCAAGCGTGTCAGGCGGCATCCCCGGCGTGAAGGTCACGAAACTGTTGCCGACATCCATGACGCTGCCTGAATAGACGATGTAATCCAGCCTTCCCGGCCAGAAGGAGCTCCCATAATCAAACCAGGTGAGATTCATGGGGAGATCCGTGTGCCGGGGTTTTGCATCCTCGAAATCGGAGCCGTCCCAATCGGGGGAAAACGGAGGACCGTAGGTGCCTGTGTTTACGATGTCGCCCGTAAGCATGGTCTCAAGCTGCCGGCGGTAGCCGACAAGGTTCATGTCCCCGACTATTACAATGGGTGTCTCGTAAACAAGATCGAGAAGTCCGCCGGGGGCCTTGGCGTCGCGAATGAAGGCCATGAAAGCATCTATCTCGCGCTGCCGCCCTGCTTCGTTGTCGCAGCATGGAGTGTGGGCTACGACAAAGAGCAGGTCCTTGTCATAGGCGGGTCTGAGGTCTATGAGAAAGGCTCCATTACCGCTCACAGGAAAGGCCTCGGTTATGGGGTAACGGCTCACGGCTATTATGTCGGTCCCCACCTTGGCGCTGTACCAACGCCCCTGGCTTCCGGATGGGATTATGCCTTCCACGCGATTCTCGGTCGCGATGGCGGAATGGTCATAGATCTCCTCGAAGCCGATTATGTCGGGACTGATGGCCGAAAGCAGCCGGTCGAAGCTTGCCCGCTTGGAGGTCGCGAACAAGCCGTCCTGCAAGACGTTGTAAGTCATGATCCTCAGGTGGGTGTCATCGTACCTCGCAAGCGTTCCCGAGGGCAGGGGCTCCAAGGGTGTCTCGTCAAAGGTATAGGTCACGCCCCCCGTCTGGTCGGGGATCACATCGGACCCGCCGATATCTTGGATTACGATGCTGAGAGTCGGCCCCGGGAAAAGGGGAGTAGAGCCCACCGGTTTTGCCGAACGGTCGAACGCGATCTCGAACCGCTCCCCGGTCACGGTAGGGGCGGTTACGATATCCACGTCGGCATGCTCGACGGCGTACGATCCCGAAGGGGTTATGAAGGTGCCGCTTCTGGAACCGAAGGTCCATACCAGGTCCGCGCCTATGCCGTTAGCGGCTTGACCGGTCGCCGGGTTGTTGTCGGTATCGAGGAACATCCTGATCTGGTTGCCGCTCTGGAGGTTTATCTCCTGGACGAGTTCCAGCGAGAGCAAGAGGTAGCGCTCGTCATTGGCGATCCACAGGTTTGCGAAGTCCAGCACCCCGGGGTTGGGACCGCCCACCTGATCGATGGCTGCGGGCTCTACGTCATCCCAATCGGAGAACTCACCGTCGAGAATGATCCGCGCCGACCCGGCCAGGCCGGCCGAAGGAAGAAAACAGATACAAAGCAAGCCCAGAAGGGCCGCTACACCTGCGGCGGATACGAGCCGCACTCCGTCACGCCGTCTTTGTTTCATCATCCCCCGTCCTGTATTCTGATTCACCCTAACCACCAGGTAAGTATAATCCATGAGAAGTCAAGTTCCAAGCAGCACCGTCTTCATATGTGGCCCCGGCAATCCGCCGGTTTCCCCGGGGGCCATGTCATCAGGA
>CAZRAU010000128.1:0-8043 GCA_964598025.1 uncultured bacterium | reverse complement strand
CTCAGCGTCAACCTATCAGAAACCGGGAAGCTCGTCAACAACCAAGAACCCCAAGACGTATTTCACCGGCCACCCTCCCTTAGGCCGGTCAAAGACATCCGGATGCAAGGCGCGTGACGGTGAGACGCGCGAGGCGTATATTCCCATACGCCGCAGCGAGGCGCGCCAAGCGCAACACAGCAGACGGGTGTATTTCACCGGCCTAACCGAACCTCTTTCGGTTGCCAACCTTAGATACCAACCTCACGTTGGCGACACCCTCGATACCATCCAGGGCCGTGATGACATCTCTGGTAGGCTTTATCCGCCGCTCCGGTATCTGCAAGACCACGTCACCCATTTCCCTCCCCACTACAACCACGGAAACCGGAGCCTGACCGGGATAGGAGTTCAGAATGCCGTTGAGCATGTCCAGAGCGGTCTGGTTTGTCTTTTCAGCATCGAGGTCAATCTCCACCCTGCCGGCAAGCTTCTCCATGGAGGTCTCCAGTTCCATGAAGTCGCCGACCCTGATCTTGGGCTGGTCCTCATTCCGGTAGGAGACGGTGCCCAGCACCAGGATCATCATACCGTCCGCCAGGCGGTCGCCTGCCGACGTAATCTGGTCGTCGAAAAAGACGGTCTCCATCTGACCGGTCAGGTCCTCGAGTTGAACAAAACCAATCTTCTTGCCGTTCCTCCCGAAGTGAATCCTCTTGCCGGCCACTACCCCGGCGACCACCACCCTCTTACCATGTGCCATCCGCTTGGTCTCGGCGATCGAGGCCGTTGTGAAAGCATCGATCTCCCGTTTGTAGCGAGACAGCGGATGACCCGAGGAATAAAAGCCGAGAACGTCCCTTTCACGCGAGAGCTTTTCCAGAAGCGACCACTCCTCGACGTCGGGGAGCCTTCTTTCAATCCCGGCTTTCTCACCCTTGGTTTCGAGAATTCCAAGGAGCGAAGTCTGACCCGTGTTCTTGTCCCGTTGGGACTTCTGTCCCACCGACATGGCGGACTCGATTCCGGCCAGCATCTGTGCCCGATGGCCCTTGAGCGAATCCAGTGCCCCCGCGAATACCAGGCTTTCCAGCATGCGCTTGTTTATGCTTTTCAGATCGACTTTCTCACACAACTCGAAAACCGTCTTGAAGGATCCAGCTTTCTTCCTGGTGGCCACAATCGACTCAATTGCAGATCTGCCGACATTCTTGATTGCGGCCAGCCCGAATCGGATGCCTTCATGGTTGACCGTAAAATCCGCGGCGCTCTGGTTGATATCGGGCGGATGTACGTGGATTCCCATGCGCCTGCACTCATCCAAGAGAATCACAATGCGATCGGTATCGCCCATCTCGCTGGTGAGACACGCCGCCATGAATTCGCTGGGGTACTTGGCTTTGAGAAAGGCGGTATGGAAAGACAGCAGAGCATATGCCGCACTATGCGACTTGTTGAAACCGTAGCCCGCGAAATAGGCTATCTGGCTGAAGACCCGCTCGGCCACTTCCTCTTTCAGGCCGTTGGCCATGGCTCCCTTGACGAAATTGCGGCGTTGCTGGTCCATGATGTCGGTAGATTTTTTCCCCATGGCCCTGCGCAGGATATCGGCCTGACCCTTGGTGAAACCGGCCAGCTTGCTGGCTATCTCAATCACCTGCTCCTGATAGAGAATCACCCCGTAGGTGTCCTTGAGAATCGGCTCCAGGATAGGATCCTCATAGTCTATGTCCTTCTGCCCGCGTTTTCGCTTGATGAAGAGCTCGACCATCTCGCTGCCCAGCGGCCCCGGCCGGTACAAGGCATTTGTGGCTATGATGTCTTCGAAACGCTCCGGTTTCATCCGCCTCAGGAGATCCCTCATGCCGCTGCTTTCAAGCTGGAACACCCCGACCGTGCGGCCCTCGGCCAGCAGGCGAAATACCTCCGGATCGTCCAGAGGTATCTTGTTGGTCTCCACCTCGACGCCCTGCTGTTCCTTGATCATGTTGAGAGTGTCCTCAACGATGCTCAAGGTCGTCAGACCCAGGAAATCCATCTTGAGCAGACCTATGCTCTCCACGGATTTCATGTCGTACTGGGTGACTATTTCTCCCTTAGAGCCGCGGTAAAGGGGCACGTAGTCGACCAGTTTGCCGGGCGTGATGAGCACGCCGGCGGCATGCGTGGATGCGTGGCGCGCTAGCCCTTCGAGTTTCTTGGCCATCCGGATCAGTTCGCTGTAATTCTCGCTCTCCGCGATCTGCTTGAGCTCCGGAACCCGATCGAGCGCCGAGTCTATCGTCACGCCAGGGTCGGGAGGAATCAACTTGGCTATGCGATCGACCTCCGGTATCGGCACCTTCAAGACCCTGCCCACGTCCCTGATGGCCCCCCGAGCCGCCATGGTCCCGAAGGTAATGATCTGTGAAACACTGTCCTTCCCATACTTCTCGGTAACGTAGTCGATCACTTCCGACCGTCTCTTGTCACAGAAGTCTATATCTATATCCGGCATGCTTATTCGTTCCGGGTTGAGAAATCGCTCGAAAATCAGCCCGAATCTCAGAGGGTCGATGTCGGTTATGCGCAGGCAATAAGAAACGATGCTGCCCGCCGCCGACCCCCTGCCCGGCCCCACCGGAATACCCATGCCCCTGGCTGCCTCTACCAGATCCCGTATGATCAGGAAGTAGCTGGAGTAGTTCATCTCCTCGATGATGCGGAGCTCATAGGCCAGGCGCTCCTTTACCTCTCCACCGGCTCCAGGGTACCTTCGCGCCATGCCCTCCTTGGCCAAGTGCTCCAGGTACTGGTTGGAATCGACAAAACCCTCAGGTATGGGAAAATCCGGGAGTCTTATTGTGCCCAGCTCGAGATCCAGATTGCACTTCTCGGCCACGTCAACCGTATTAGTGACCGCCTCGGGAATCTCGGCGAACAGCGCCTTCATCTCGTCGGGGCTCTTGAAATAGAACTGGTCGTTTATGAACTTGAGCCTGTTGGGATCGTCCAGATCCTTGCCGGTCTGAAGGCAGAGCATTATGTCCTGGGCCCGCGAGTCCTCCTGGGCCATGTAGTGGCAATCATTGGTCGCCACGATGGGAAGGTCGATCTCCTTCGAGAGACCGATCATGCCTTTTATGATCTCTTCCTCCTGGGGCAACCCGTGTCGCTGGATTTCCAGATAGACGTCATCCTTGCCGAAAAGGTCCACCAGCAAGCCTGCCCGGTCACGCGCCTTTGCGGGGTTGCCGGATGCGAAATCCTCTCCGACCAGTCCCTTGAGACAGGCGGTCAGGGCAACAAGCCCCTTGCTGTGTTGACTCAGAAGGTCCAGATCGATCCGCGGCTTATAGTAGAATCCCTCGGTGTAGCCCTTGGATGAGAGCTGCGTCAGGTTGTGATAACCATCAAGGTCCTTCGCCAGGAGGATAAGATGATTGCCCGCATCCCAGACCCCTCTGGGGCCTGGCTTTTTCTCCGACCGGCTGCCCCGCGCCACATAGAGCTCGCATCCGATGAGGGGCTTAAGCCCTACCTTCAGGGCCTGCTTATAGAAGGTTATGGCCCCGAACATCGAGCCGTGGTCGGTGAGCGCCATTGCCGGCATGCGGTATTGCATAGCACGCTCGATGTAGTCGGAGATTCTGCCGGCACCGTCAAGGAGGCTGTAGTCCGAATGAACATGGAGGTGAACGAAATCTGAGTACTTCAAGGCGGACACCTACCTTGAGAGGCTTAGCGCAAACTCCCTGCCGGATGCGTTTCCCAACCTGTCTTCTGCCTCAAGCCTAATCCTATGCTCTCCATATGGCAAGGGCTTTGTGGTACGCCCACCGACCAGCCCGGTGTCGGGGTCTATGGAGACTATTGCCACCTCGTCGTCCACATAGGCCCTGAGACTTCCGGCATCCACGCCCGAGCCCCGGTCGGTGACTCTGGACGCAAAGATCGCCTTGCCATCGGCCGGCCTTCGCCGGAAATCCTCGACTGGTTCGATCTCGGGCCCATCCAGGTCTTCGAGCATAACCAGATGTTCCGGCTGTCGCATCTTGAACTCGCACCAGCCGATCTCGTTGAAGCACCCCCGGAAAGATGCCCATTCCCCGGTCTCCGCGAAGACCCCGTGTCCACCTTTGAGACTGCGGTCCTTTCGGACAACAAGCACGTCTACCTGCTCGTTGAAGAAGACGTCACGCGGTTCCAGGAGAAGCCGGCCTGCCGACGATCGGAATCCCCGGTAGGTCTTGCCCGGCTCCTCGCAGACCGTGACAAGGCTTCGGGAGGAATAGCCCTTCGGTGCGGCGAGTCTGACCCTATAGTTTTCAGTTGATAACCAGATCTCCCGCCCCGGTTTCAGGCAACCCAGCTGTAACACGGTGGTCTCGGCCACAACCCGGCCATCGAACTCGACCCAGGCCTCGATTCGGACGGTACCGCTCTCCATCTCCGGGACAAAGGTTCCCCTGAAGAGGTTCTCCCCCACCGGCTGAAGAGGCATCGAGCGACTCAGGCTCCCCTCGCTGATAATGGCCTCGGGCAGCGAGCTGGGGGCTCCCGCAGAGGCCGCATAGATCTCAACATAGCCGGGATGCAGTGCCGTCCGGAGATCGACCGGGGTATCGGTTCCCGGGGCCTGCCCACCCGTTGCAAGGAACCCCTCTCTCACAAGGCCGCTCGGGTCTTCGATAAGGCACCTCACCTCCACCCGGGATTCCGCTCCGACGGTAAACTCAATGGAACCCCCGTCCGGCCTGCCGATCTCAAGCGGATGCCAGTCCCCGCCGGTGCGGTAGAAGGCCACCGCGGCACAACCTACGGGGTCGGCATCGATCTCGAGCGTGACCATTGTGCTGTCCCTCCGGAGTCCGAGCCGCCTGAAGGCCGGCAGGCTTCCCTGAACAAAAGGCACTTCGACCTCCCGGGTATTTCCCCATGCATCCGCCACACTCACCACAAGTTCATGCTCACCCGGGGTAAGCAGCCCGTTTGCCTTCGGGCCTGCAGGCGTCCGGCAGGTGAAGCCGCTGAGGTCGAGGTCATAGGCGTTGTAGAGCCTCACGAACTTGGATCCGCCCGCAGACTCGTAGAACCCTCCCACATAGTGCCCTTTGGAAAAAGGGAAGCGGTCAAGACTCAGCAGAAAAACGGGCACTCCATCGATCGAGGCCCAATAATGTATGGGCTTCAGGACTCTGCCGCACTGGACCGGGTCGGTTGCATAGACACTTACCCCGAAGTCCCCTGCGACCGTCAGCACCCCCATCTCCCGGCCGGGTGTGACCGTCACCGGGTCGAAGCTCCTGTTTATGCGGCTATCAGCGCCAAGGGGTATTAACCTTATCGACTTTATTTCAGGCCGAGCCCTCTCGGCGAGATCCATGTAGTCCGGGATGGGGTTAATCTTGTCGTGATCCCCCCTGCCGGAACGCAGTTCGAAGTGAAGATGCGGAGGCCCCGAGCCGGTCTCGCCGCTATAGGCCAGGGTGTCACCGGGTTCGAACCTCATGGTCTCGGAGTCGAAAAGCAGCTCCACCTCGTATGCACCCTTGCGATCCTGCTCGGCTTCGACAAGCCTCTCGATCTCGGGTATGAACCGGGAGAGATGGCCGTAGACCGCAGTCTTCCCATCCGCAAGCTCCGCATACAGTGCCCTGCCGTACCCTGCGTTCCATAACCTGATCCTCCATACCCGACAGGAATCCACAGCCAGCACAGGAACCCCAGTGACACCTCCGGTGGAGAAGTCCAGCCCTGCATGGAGATGCCCCTGCCGCCAGCTGCCGAATGAGGACGTGGGGCAGATGTCACCTGTCAGGGGCAACCGAAGCTGGCCCGAGAAGGCGTCACCGCATATGCCGGCGATGACCACGACGATCAAAACGAGGGTGCATTTCCCGGCACGAACGATCATTTCTTCCTTTCGCCTATACAATATCTATACCGCCTTCCGCCGGGATGTCAAGCGGAGCTGCCCGGTTCAGAAATCGCTTGTAGAGCATCGGCCGAACTGTTACTATCCTTTTGATCTCATTCGAGTGGAGGATCAAACCAATGCTTGACCAATTAAGACGACAAACCAAGATCGTTCTGTGGATAGTAGTTGTAGGGTTCGTAGGCTTCATGTTTTTCGACTGGGGCATGAACCGCATCCGCCCGGGAAGCCAGCTGGCGGGCTTGGCCGGCAAGGTAGGCAAGGACCGCATTACAACTGAGGAGTTCCGCCAGGAATACCGGAACCAGCGAGCGGCCTACTACGAGCAGAAGGATGTCAATCCCACTGCGCAGACCGAAGATGAGATAGCCGACCGGACATGGGAGACGCTGGTCCAGAGGCATTTGCTCTGGAAGGAGGCTCGCAAACAGGAACTGATACCTACCGATGACGAGGTGCTGCTTGAGATACAGAACAACCCGCCGCCGTTCATAACGGCACAGCCCGTATTCCAAACCGACAGCGTTTTCGATCAGTCCAAGTATCTTGCGGCACTCTCCGATCCCAATCTTGATCTGAGATTCCTTGAGGACTATGTAAGGGCCAACCTTCCGTATCAGAAGCTCAGGGACTATGCAGCTTCGAGTGTCAGGGTCACCGAAGAGGAAGCGAGAACACTTCTCGGAGTCTTTCAGACCCGGTCGAGCATATCCTACATCAAGGTTGATCCCCTATCCGATGTGACGGAGACCATCCCAGAACCATCCCAGCCGGAAATCGAGAGTTATTACGCATCCAACCAGGAGGATTTCAGAATACCGGAGAAGCGTGTGCTGGCGTATGTCAGGGTTCCAAGTGCGCCCAGTGCGGAAGACCGCATGTATGCCCGCACCAAGATCGAGGATGCTTACGCTCTCGTGGAGGCCGGCGAACCTTTTGATGAGATCGCGATGCATTACTCCGAGGATGCGACAAGTTCCCAGAGGGGCGGGGATCTCGGATGGGTGAGGCCCGGCCGCTTGGGCGCGGTTCTTGATTCGGTTGCCGGAGAGCTGTCGCTCGGCCAGACCAGTGAGATAATAGAAACGGAAGACGGGTATCACATACTTCGTTTGGATGACAAGCGCCAAGAGGGCGGATCCGAGGAGTGGAAACTCTCTTACATACTCTCCCGCCTGCAAGCGAGTCCGCTCACTATTGAAAACATAAGAGAGGATGTGCTTGACCTGGTCGGTCGGGCCCGGACCGACGGCTTCGAGGAGGCATCCGACCAGCACGGATTCGAGATCGTCATGAGCCAGGAACTCGTGGAGGCGCAGATCGCTCCTGTCTTCGGCCTGTCCCAGACTGACGCGCGCCGCATCTTTGAGGCTGCTCAGGGCTCGGTCCTGGGGCCGTTGGACGGTGAAGACGCGATATATGCCGTGATGGTGGCGGAGATAACGCCGACCCGGATACCCGCCATGAACGAAATAGAGGCCTTTGTGAGACAAGCCTATACCCGCGAAATCAGAGGTCGTAAAGCCCGGGCCATCGCCGAGGACGCGCTTGGACGCGTGAGAGGCGGCAAGACGCTTGAAGAGGTGGCATCGGAGATGGGCCTGACCTTCCAGGAGACCCAGCCGTTCACCCGCATGGCGTCCGTGCCGGGAATCGGCAAGGAAAACACGATCGTGGCGCATGCCTTCGCCTTGGATGAGGGTCAGATCAGCGGCGTCCTCGAGCACTCCGGACAGTTCTTTATCATCAGGGTGGACGAGAAGACACCCGTGAATGAGGAGAGTATCGCCAACGACATGGCCAATCTCCGCATGTCCCTGATCGCCACAAAACAGCAGGCTTACCTATCGGCCTGGTACGACGCGCTCAAGGCACATGTCAAGATCGAGGATTATCGGACACTCGCGCCGTATTAGGACGTATGAGTCAAACTTCGTCCTGGACCAACGATATCGTCTCGGCGCCCGCCTCTGTTGCCTCCGTCATACCCGGGATGCCGGCGGTCTCGGCTTCATCGGCGGCCCGCGGGAAATAGACCTTGATGGTTGTGCCCTCGCCGGGGTCGCTGTAGACACCGACAAAGCCATCGTTCTGCTTGACAATACCATAGATCATGGCCAGCCCGAGACCTGTGCCCCTCCCTATTC
>CAZRAU010000127.1:0-8122 GCA_964598025.1 uncultured bacterium | reverse complement strand
TTCTGGTGAGACGGTAGCCTCCGGTCTGTGCCTTAATGAAATAGACACCCGGGCCCACCTTGTGGTCCCCGTCATCCTTGCCGTCCCACTCGAAGTGATAGTATCCCGGAGTCATGGCGCCCGCCTCCATGGTGCGCACGAGTCTCCCGGTCACCCCGTACACACACATGCTTACCGCCCTGGGGTGCTCATACGGGTCCGGCCATGATGTGTCGCCTTCCAGCCTACTCTCCCGGGGAAGACCGAAGTTGAAGGCCACGTCTCCCCGGCAGGGATTGGGAAACGGGTGTCCCAGAAGCAGTTGCTCGGGAGCGGGGGCGTACGCCCACCCGCTTACCGGCCCAAAGAAGGTCTCCTCGCCATAACCGTCAATCACGCCCAACGTATAGAAGAACGGCCGCCTTGCCGCGACCAGAGTGTCCGCATACACATGGACCGAATCCCCGCAAAGACTGAACTCCTTCCGGACATGTTGAAACCGGTCATCGGACATCGGCCGGCTGTCGGGATAGCGATAGAACCTGTAGGTTATGGCATCGCTATGCTCGTCCACGTCCAGAAGCAAGGATATCCGCCCGTCCTGCGACAGAGCATCGAATCTCTTGACATCTACGACCTTGCGGCTGCCACCGAATCTCAGACCCAAGACGGCGTCGGTCGGCATCCTGTGATCGACCCAAAAGACGGTGCTGTCGCTCACGCAGGGCATGATCTGATCGTCGCTTTGTCTTGATATCGGAAACTCGACCCCATCCGTGATGCTGTAGGCATAGATATCCCAGCTGCCGTTCCTCATGTCCTGCCAGACGACGAAGTCCCCCTCGACAACCGGATGTTGTTGAGGGGCAGGCTGCCGCACGACATCGAAAGGTGTTCCCGTTTCCAGATCGACCCCGGCTATGTCGCCTTCGCCGGAGGACTGGTCCTCCCAAACGACGACCTTCCCCCAGACGGCCGGGTGCATCTGGTCCCCATCGTCGTCACAGACTGTGATGAGTGAATCCTCCTTGAAATCATATGCCATGATGTCCCATCCCCGGGTTCCACTCTCCTGCCAGACCAGGAGATCATAGGAGAGATCGGGCTCGGCTATGCCGAAATCCGAAAACGTCCGCACAGTCTCGGCATCCGCCGTGGACCGCCTGAGCATGAGCCGTCTTCCGCCGGAGGTCTCGGAAATCCAGGCGATGTTATCCCCCCAGATGACCGGCTGGATGTCGTCGGCCGGGGAGGTGCTCACGACAAACATCACACTGTCACCGATGTCGTACCCGATGATATCGCCGCCCGTACTGAAAACCACGGCGTTCCTGGAAAGGTCCATATCCGTGCCCAGGGTTTGGAATACTACTCGGTGGGGTTCGGTCGCCTGCATGACGAAGATGGTCCTGCCCTGCGGCGACTCGACAGCCACATGGCTCCTGGAAGACATCATCCTGGCAACGGGGGCATAGTCCACAGCCACGAGCAGCTTCCCGTCAATGCCGGAATTCACGTCATACCGGGCTGTGTTGTTGCTGTGATGGTATTCAAGCACGACTCCATCCTGATCCACGACCCCCCAGATACTCAGATAGTCGCCTTTGAAACCGTCAATCCGATACCGAGGCACGACACGGAGGCTGTCGCCGGGCCCTAGCGTGTCCACGTAGAAGGCGGCGAAACACCTCGACTCGGACACGATACTGTCATAGAAGGCCAGCTGGAAATGTTCGGCCGCGTCCTCACCCAGGTTTCTCAGGGTGGCATGGACCGCCAGCGTTTCACCTATTGCCACCGGGAAAGGCTCCACCCCCCGTATGACTATCTCCAGATCCGGAACGGCAAGATAGAACCGCTTCCCGGCCTGGTTGTTGAGCTCGGATAGCTCGACGACATCATCGCGAGAGTCCAGTGTCACCACTGCAAGCCTGCTGGCCTTGCCTGCGGGTACCTGCCACGCGAAGTAAATCGTAGTGTCTCCCTTTGCTTCCAGACCCGATATCTCGGCAGATGCGACCATGGTGCTCTCGCTAACCTCATCACAATAGAGATTCACACTGAACCCACCGGCCGCCCAATGGCCCGCGTTTGCGACCGCAACGGCAACATGCACGCTATCCCCGACCCTCGGCCTGCCAGGATCCACCGTGATGTCGCCGGCGCTGAGCGCCAGATCGGCCAGGGGAACGTTGGCGTTGGGACTGAAACCATAGAGACCGGTATTCCAGATGTCGCCTCTCGACTGGGAATACTCAACCCTGCCGGCGGCCTGTGCACCTACGAAACGCCACATTTGCACTTCGCCGGACGTCGTGGCTACGACCAGCTCGACCGTCCCGTCGCCTTCGACGTCCGCGACCGCAGGCGTAGACCAAACCCGTCCCGGAACCCGAATAGGAAAACCGAGCACACGGCCCTCGGAACCGAAGGCATCGACCTCGCTGGTGTCCTTGCCGCTGGTCCCAATGATGCCCTCTATCGTATTGTTGCCGTCCAGGTCAACGAAAAGAGGCTCACAATGATAGACGGCATTCGCGGCCTGACCGCTTACGGCACCACACGTGGTTCCATCGGCGTTCCAGGCCACTATGGTCCCGCATGACGTGGCCACGGCAACTTCGGGGAGTCCGTCGTTGTCGACGTCAGCAGGTACAGGTGAACTCAGGCCTTCACAATTGTTCGACCATACCGGCCAGCCGTCCTTGATGTGCCCGTCGGTCCCCACCAGGTAGACCGAATTCGCAAACAAGCCCGACACCGCTATGTCGAGCAACCCGTCCCCGTCAAAGTCAGCAAGGCTCGGTGCCCCTCGCCCGCATCCCCTCCCGACCGACACAGGCCATCCCTCCAACACCTTGCCCTCACCGTTAAGAACATAGAGGTCACCTCCGTACCCGCCCACTACGATCTCGGCGACATGATCGCCGTCTATATCCGCCGCGGCCGGCGACATCCAGATTTCAGAGCCTCCCAACTGGACGGGCCAGCCCTTCACACGCTTCCCGTTCTCGTTCCAGGCATACACCCAGCCGTCGGTGGATGCACAGACGACCTCAACCATGCCATCGTCGTCTATGTCCGAAAGCAGCGGCGAAGAGAGTATGACTCCGCCCGTCGACTGAGGCCAGCCGTCCAGTCGTTCACCATCGTTGCAGAAGACATAGACCCTGCCATCCTGGGAACCGACGATTATGTCCAGCCTCCCATCGACGTCTATGTCACATACCGCAGGCTTGGATGTCACCACCCCACCGGCGTAGACCGGCCAACCCGGAACCGGGCTCCCATCATGGTTCCAGGCGTAGACCCGCTTATTCGCGCATCCGACCAGGACTTCACCGAACCCGTCATGGTCCATGTCGGCAACCGCAACGGGGCCCGAAAGCATGTCACCTGCGCTCCTGGGCCATCCGCTTGCGGCTCGGAGAGGCACCGAGATGACGAACCTGTCCTCGGAAGCATAGACACCGCAATCGTGTACGGCTTCGATCTCCAGAGTGTAGACCACTTCGTATGGTTCGGGAATGTCGAGGCCCAAAGCTGCATCGAAGATCAACGGGTCGGACAGTGAACTATCGGGTATCAAAGCGGCTCCGACCGTGGCCTCCTGAGGATAGACGTTGGGATCGTCCGTACTTATGCGAACGGTTACGTTCTCGGCCCGACTTCCATAATTGCGGAGCCTTATCTTGACTTTCATCTCTTCACCGGGATCCGGTGTTCCGTCGCCATCGCCCCCGCGATCGTCTATCGCATAACTGTCGAAAACGATTATGGGCGATCTGACTTCGATATCGACCGACATGGTGTCGCCGGGATCGCTGATGTTCCGAAGACTGACTTCAGTCGGCACGCCCTCATTGGCATAGTTGTCGGGAAGAGTCCACCAGGTGAACTCCCGGTTTGCCTCAGAGCCGGGAAACGGATCGCCGCCGTCCGACCCGAACCCCCAAAGCCTACGCTGCTCGAGATCAAATCTGCCGTCGGCTTGCTCAAGGCTGACCAGGTGATCTCCCTCCGAGGAGTTGTCTCGCAGCCTTTCGTCCACATGATAAACCAACAAACCCTCCCCGAACCAGGACAGGAACTCATCCCACGCCTTCGCCCTGCGGTTCTCCACAATGAAGTACTGCGGGCCGGTTGAGCCCTTGGACCAGAGCAGCAATGCGTGGGGACCATCCTCGATGCAGGGAAGATTGTAGCCGGCGAGGTTGGTGTCCAGGACGGCCGGTTCCAGAAACCCCAGCTTGTATCGTGACCATGCGTCCAAGCCCACCGGCCTGGAGCCGTCCCCTCCACCCCAGGAGCCATAAGCCATCAGCGACCACATTCCGAGTCCAAAGGTATTGAGCGTCACATCGTAGAGATCCGGCAGCCCCAGCAGATGGCCCAGCTCATGGGCGTATGTGCCGACCCTGCCGTCTTCAGGCTCCGTCGCGTAGGGCTTGACGAAAACCCCGTCAACCTCTTTGGCCCTGATATCGGCTACATGGGAATGGATGTGATTCGGGTTCATCGTCCATTCATAACCCTGTCCGCTGTGTATGACGAAAAGGAAATCGACGAATCCGTCATCATCACCACTGGAGGGGACGCCGTCCGGGCCGTCATTGTCGTACCGGGAGAAGTCCACCTCTCCGTCGGCGGCGGCCACGGCATCCTCCACCATTCGCTGGGCGTTCTGGGGATAATGTCCCATACCACGGCGCTCGTTTGCGTAGTAGGAGAGCGGCTCGGGGGCCCTGAACCAGCCGTGGACTTCTCCGGACACGACCAGTTTGCCGTATGAATTCCAGTCGTAGTAGTTCCTCAGGCTGTATTGGTTTTCGCCGCTGAACAGGAGATGCCGGTATCCGGCTTTCGAGTGGAGTATTGTGTCCGCGGGAACGTCATCGAAGTCAACCAGGATGACCAGAATCTCTATGGAATCCCTGCCTGCAAGGGCTCTTCTGGCCTCAAGGTCGGCGTCGGAGAGAAGCAGGGTTTCCCTTGCCTCATCGAGCCTTCCTTCATCTTCAAGCCTTACGACCAGATCGGGTCTGAGCGGCATGGCCAGGACGGGACAGCACAGCAGGGAAACCAGCAAGGCCGGCAATAAGACTGTCCTAGCTCCCATGGTTTACCTGGAAAACTGTCTGGTTCTTAGGTTACGTATCTTCTGCATGATCTCGGGAGAGCCGGGCTGATATTTCAAGGCCATTTCGAAATAGCCCAACGCTTCACCCTGCCTCCCCTCGGCCTCAAGGCCGAGCCCTACCGCATATAGGGCTTCGGCGTTCTGAGCATCCCCAGCAAGCAGCCTCCGGGCAAGCGATAGACCCTTTTGGCTGTCACCCATCTGTATATAAGCTCTCGATATCGCGGCCAATGTCCCTATATCCTCTTTACAAAGTTTCTCCGCACGTGTGAAGGCTCTAATTGCCTCCTCTGTTCTACCCAGATTCATAAGCGATATACCCAGATTAAAGGCAGCCAGCCCCAGCTCAGAGTCGGCCGCGAGAGCCGCGGTGAAATACTCGACGGCGGGCTCATACCGGCCTTTGTTGGCAAGAGCGGCTCCCAGGCTCAGAAAAGCATATGGCCGGTAACCTGGGTTCAGTTCTATGGCCTTCTCCATCGCCCTTTTTGATTCCTCTATGTGCCCCTCAGTTGCTTGGGCTTTGCCGAGATAGAAATACGCGCGGGCGTTACCCGGTTCCAGCTCTATTGCTTCCCTGTATACTTCCACCGCTTTTTCGTAATTCCCCGCCCTGAGATACAGAGCCGCCTCGTTCATGACATACTGTGCCGGCCAGTCCTCCTTGCCTACGTCCAGGAAGCGGGACGCGGATACCAGGAAGAGCACGACCACAGCCCCACCGATAGCCAGCATGAGCCTGATGTTCCTGCTCCGCAGGGCCCCGTGGAACTCACTCACCGCAAACCCCGCGAGGACCATCAGGAAGGGAACCGCCGGAACGCGATACCTCCATACCACGAAAAACACCAGCGTGTTCGCGGCATACGCCAGGACTCCGGCCACAAGGACCATGCCGAGGCGATTGCGGCGACGGATGGCGAGGGCGGCCCCTACCAAGCCCAGAGAAACGGGTACCGCAAAGGACAGCAGAGGCAGTCTCAGGACCCGGGAGTGTTTCTCGATCACGCGGGGTACGAGCTTGATATCGCTCCGCTCATAGGAGTTGAGCAGATAGTAGGCCTTTCGGGCCATCAGACCCAACCACCTGGGAACGTCCTGCCCTATCTCGTCAAAGGTCTTTCGGAAGTAGTATCTGGAGAGCTCCTGTTCCGAGAGATCCCTTCCCACATCCTCCAGAGCCGCCTGCCGGCAGCCGAGGTTGATCGAATCCTGGCTGGGGTCGGTCCCGATATCATATGGGTGGCGGGTGGGAGGGGCCACGGGGGTCTTGCCGTCGGCATAGCGCGCGTTACCAATGTAGAAGTTGACCGCGCCCTGAGGCGAGAAAACGAAAAACCTGTCGAATATCGCATAGTTGCGCAATCCCTGGAGAAGCATGAAGCAAACCAGTACAGAAGAGAAGGTGACAGCCATACGGACGCCGCGTTCCTTCCTGAACAGCACGGCAACCGCCAGGGCCACCAGAGCCGCAAATGGCACGATATCCGGCCGTGACAGGAATGCCAGCCCCAGGCAGAGGCCCGCTAGTAGAGAATCGATGATGCTTCTTCTGGTAACGGCACGCGCAATAAGATAGACGGCCCCGGTCAAGAGCAACAGCAGCATAGAGGTCGGGACAAGTTCACCGACGTAGTATAGCGCCATACGGTAGATCCCAAAACCCAGCCCCGCAACGACCCCTGCCAGCGTGCCGAAGAGCTGCTTGCCCAACAGATAGAGCACTCCGCAGGTGAGCGCGCCTAGCACCGCATGTATGAGAAACACCGCCATGAAGGAGTGGCCGAAGACCGAGTAGATCCCGGCGAGGAAGTAGATATAGAGAGGGACCCTGAAGGTGCCCGTACTGGCGACCAGATCGCCTGCGAGCACGTCTTGGGCCTTGGCATCATACCAGAAGGCGTCCAGGGTCGGATAATCGAAATAGGGTGAATCGCTTATGTCGAAGACGAATACTATCCGCAGTGCCAGAGCGATCAGGATGATCGCCGGCAGGATCTTGCGGTCGGCCCCGGATAAGTCAGCCAATCTAACGTCCCCACATGATGCAATCTGCTCGAATTACTCCCGAGAGTCCAAGCAGAATCAGCGGGACCGCTCTTCCTCAGCAGGTTGCTGCTCGAGGCATTTCTCATAGGTGGTCGTGAACTCGGCGTCGGTCCACGGCCGGAAGACCACGTCACCTCGCATCTTGGCTTCCTCGGGACACAGGCTGCCCCAATAATTATAGGCGGCCACGGCCACCTCCCGCTGATCCGTGTACTGGGTCCCCTCGATACGGAGTCCCATGTTATAGACGCTGTAGCCGTTGGAGATGAAGCTATTGGCCGCGGACAGCGAACCGCCTATCGTCGGATAGGAGTGGCCGTGAATAAGCAGTGCCCGCCCGTTGTGCTCCAGCACGCAGCGAGCAATGACCGGAGCCGAGGATACCATCGATATTCCATCCCCGTTGTTGCGCAGCACGTTGCCCACGATCTCGGGATCGCTGTAATCCATGTAGACGCCGCGGTTGCAGCCGGCTATGACGTTGTCCTTTATCAGGGCGTTACACCTGTAAAGACTGATGCCGTCCCAGGACTGCTTGATCACGTTACCCTCTATTACGGGCGCACCGGTGGTGCAGGCAAAGCAGACGTTACAGCCCTTGCCCTCGAACGTGAGCCCCGAGATCTTGGTCTCCATGTCGCAGTCATTCAGATTGAGGATGTGCCACCGCTTGTTCCACAGGACCGTGGAATCCGGGCCGTCGGTTGAGGTGAGAACCACACCACTCCTGATTTTTGCCTGCACTTTGTACCTGCCCGGAGAGACAAGCACCGTATCACCGTAGGAGGCCTCCCTGAGTGCCATCCGCACATCATCGATATCCCGCGGAACGAAGTAGGTCTTAGCTTCAGCCGAGACCTGCATGAGCAAAGCCAGCGCCGCAAACCCCATTAATAGAACTGCCCCGGTTTTCATCGAAGTACCCCCGTGTTGCTTAGGGAACGCGCCCGGCAG
>CAZRAU010000126.1:0-8168 GCA_964598025.1 uncultured bacterium | reverse complement strand
AGACAAAAACCTGCCAAGACCAAAACAGCACAGACGACGATAATAGGCCACTTAGCCATACTCCCCCCTTTGGTCTGACAGGCACATGACATAACTCGCTACTGCGCTCTATGGAGATTAGACGCCGGGCCAACGCCCGTGTCAACATGAAATCGACCCCCTTACTCCGGGGAATCGCGCGCCGTCGTTAGCATATCGTCTCGGAACTGGCCCTACCCGGCCCTCCGGGGCAAGCATGGAAGTGGTAAATGCGAGTTCTTCGGGCTCACAATATGAACAGCACAGTCCTGATCTTGCCCCGGACATCCCGTTTTACTGCAATGACAAAGATATCCCACAAGACTGCGCTCTCAGACATTTGCCCGGGGAGCCAGTTCTCGTTACGGAAGAAGCATCCCATCTACAGCCGTCAAGCGCATCTGGCCCTCACGCACATCTCCATTGGCCCCCAACGGAAACAGCACCTGCTGCGCCGCTGACAATACTGCCCGCGACGTAGCAGGTGCTAATTCGAAATCTCGCTCCAACCCGTAGAGAAACTGCCGCTCTATGATCTTCTCACTTAACCGCCCCGTCGGTGCATGAGCCATTGAGTCCTCCTTCTACTTCCATTGAGATGTGGTCAATGGCTGTGACCTATAGGACGCATGGGGGGGCGCCGCCCGGCCCAAGCCCTATCTGTATAGCGACTTGACACCGCCCCAGGTCGTGCTCCCGGTCGTCGAAGGTCCCGTGCAAACCACGTATGGCCGCCAGCAGAGCTCGACGAAGCCATACTGGCTTCCGTCTGCCGTCGTATCATTCAAGTCTTTGAACCACTGGGGCGGGCAATACTCGAGTCCCTGGCCGTAATACCCCGAATGAACCGTAGGGTAGTGGCTGACGGAAGGCCTCGGGTAAAGCGCCGGAAGGCAGCCATAGTCATGCATCACGCATCCCTCCGCCAGGCACCTGCTTATGTTGTCGGCACCCCACGCCGGTGAGCCATCGCAGTGCGAGGGACAAGGCAAATGGGTCGCGGTTATGAGTATCCTTGCCGCCGATGCGGGAGGCCCCGGCTCTGTGGCGCATTGACAGATGCTGAGAGGCGGGTCTATCGTGACATAGTTCCAGGAATAACCTAGATCGACGGGGCCGCTGTTCCAGAGTGAAGGGCCGATCGGGCACCCGAAGGCGTCGCAGCAGTAGGCATCGAACTCGATCGGAAAGGTCGGGTAAAGCGAAGGACTCCCGTAGCCCGAGAAGTCAAGCATGCGTATCTGGTCGAGCGCGAAACACTGGGCAGGGTCGCATATCCCGAAACCGCCCGTAGAAAGATCCCCGATCTCGAACCATTGTCCGATCACGTCGCCCACCTCGAACCCATAGAATGCCCAGAACCAGGAGTAAGTGGGGCAGGGGATATAGTAATAGTACTGAAGGTTGCACACCTCAAGCGGGGCCGTGCCGAAATCCTCTCGCATCTGGTAGGCCTTTTTCTCGAGCGCCATGGCCGATGACGAGGCCAGGAGGCCTACGATAACCACGAGCATTATGATCTTCCTCATGATAGCACCCCCATTTCGGCCCCCGCGCGAACCTGATAGCATTGCCCGCCCGTAGCAATGAACAGCGACAGCAACTATGCCGCGAGATCTGTTGAGACAGGAACCACGCGGCTACCAAAGTATCTCACAGGTGTATGCACCCGTCAAGCCTTCTGTGGTCTTGCCTCAACTCCAGCCTGCGCCGAGGCTTCAGGCTTTCTTGACAACGCCTCCTGCAGAATCTGCCATATTGCTATATAAGGACAGGCATGAAACGAGGGATGAGGCGGTGGCAAGAGAGGGTCAGATCAGGGAATGGAGGCGGGCGAAGAAGCTCTCAATCACCGAGGGTCGCCGGACCAAGTGAGCTTGCCCTGAGCGAGGCCGAAGGGAATCCTGCCCAGGAGCCATTGTCATTCCATTGTCTCAGCGCGCGGGATGTCCCTGGCCGGATGAGTATCCGCTGCAATACCCATGGATTATTGTCGCCATTAACGTACCACATCAGGTATAATGCGAATGTCGGAGAGTTGGACCGCACCCAGAAGGAGGGTGTCATGACTAGGTCCCTGCTCGTGGTGTTGTTTGTGTCTCTGCTTGCCACCTCCGCTTTCCCCGTGGGGCACCTCGAGCAGCACGCTTTCCAGATGAAAGAGGACTTTGGAGTCGGGCCTCCCTATGATAATGCGCTCCAGTACTACTACTATGTACCCTGCCCGACTGATTCGTGGTTCTGGGGGTTCTTCGGTTGGGTCCCCGGCGACATCCTTGGTGCTTGTTTCAGGATAGGTGACGTTAGCACGGGTGGATGGTCCGAGTTGGATCCCGGCAACTGCAATACCCTTGAGGCCATGCGAATACTGGACTTTGCCGGCTACGGTACGATCTATCCCGGGCTTTTCACAGTGGAGTTCGACGTTTATTGCTCAGGGACCAGCCAGAATCCTTTCACTCGGCTCTGGAACAGCGGGCCGGCTGAAACCCGTAAGGGATGGAACTATATCCGGATTGACCCGCCTCTTTCGGTCTGCTCGTGCTGCGAGTATGGCCTCATGTATCCGAATATCGCAGTAACCATGACCATGGTGGGTCAGGATGCCGCCTATCCTTACATTGGCTTTGACAACATTTGCGCGCCGGTGGAGTCGGGGTGTGAGATGCATGACATCGGCTGTCTGCCGGCGGTCTACCCTCGGGGTCAGTGTGGTGGTCCAGAACCGGAAGTGCACTCAGGATATGTGGGGCTTTCTCCCTTCGAGTTCTGGCCTCCGCTGGGCTTTGTTGATGGATGTGATACAACTGCTGATGTTTCGCAGTTCGGGTTCATCGAATGGGTTCTGACGCTCTACGTAGGTTGTAGCGGCCCCTCGGGCGCGGAACCCAGTAGCTGGGGCAGTATCAAAGCAATGTACAAGTAGAGCTCTGGGAGAGGTGAGCTGCGAGACGCTTCCGAGCTCTTCGAACCGCTCCGGTGCTTGAAAAACCGTATAACTAGGTGGTATCACTATCGGGGGTAGGCCACCTCCTGTGGCGTTACCAAGAAAGCATACAGCTCTCAAACCACGTGGACAACCCCGGATTGCCGCTCCAGTTGCGGATAGGGTTCGACGCCGTGGGGGTCTTTACGGAAGAGCTGGTCCAGTCAGCCGTATGGAATAAGGGTACCGGTCGCTCTCCGCGCCCCCGCGGCGCACCCCTTATGAAAACCATCCGTACATTTCGGCCCGGTAGAAGGTCCGGGCCAAGAAGAACAGGCCTAATCCCAACAGGAATAAGGCGAAGAGCCAGCGGGCCTGGTGTCTCTTCAGGGCCAGCCCCACGCGGGCGCCCAGGTAGGTCGCCGGGGCGGCGCCGATCGCCAGATGAAGCGCAAGGTTGAGGTCGATGTGTCCTAGCCTCATGTGTACGACGGTCCCCGGTATCGCCAGGAACGATGCCACTACAAGCGACGTCGCGGCCGCTTCCTGGATGCTTAGCCTGCAGAGCACGAGGTACGCTGGCACGAGGAGGAACCCGCCTCCGTTGGCCAGCAGGCCCGAAAGAACTCCCACAACTGCGCCCAGCCCCAGCAACAGCCACACAGGGGTCCATTGTGGCCCATCGGCCGGCCCCATCCTCCTGCGCATCAGCCACGTGCCAACCGCCGTGACAAAGGCTCCGGTGAGGGCCATCAGGATTCGCCCGGGCACATGGCCGCTCAGGTAAGACCCACCGACCACGGCAGGAGACCCGGCCAGCGAGGTCCAGAACACAATCCGGCCACGCACCCTCCCTTTCAGCCAATAGGCTACGCCGCCTACGATTGCGGTCGGTAGATTCACGGGGAGGGGAGTCGCCAGCGCCAGGAAGCGCGGGATCCCGAACATCCGAAGCAGTGGGGTCGCCACGCTGCTGCCACCAACGCCGAAGAGCCCGGAAGAAACCCCTATCACGACTCCCAGCCCAACTGCCACTGAAGGCGGCATCACCATGATTCTAAGTCTCCTGTCACCAAAGACTACGGGATTATATAACGCGCTCTCGAGAGGATGCTACGGGTATTTGCCTTCCTAAGAAGGTCGAGGGGAAGCCTGTCAGCATAAAGGGGCCGCGGCCATTTGGGCCCGCCGCGCAATCCTGGTATGGCCCCTGGCAATCCGCCTTGCCACAACCCCAACGAAATCCCACAAGACCGCGCCCGGAACCATTTGCCTTGAGAGCCATTACTCTCTGATGGTGCTTGGTGCGCACCCATTATGTTGGTCCATTTCGGATACGCGGTTTTTGGTGTAGACTTCCTTCTCCAACGAAAATGGGGGCAGATTAGGAAGCGTTCCACGTGATCGGATCCCGCCTTATAAGATGGAGAAGCTGTGGCGTGTGCACCTGGACCGATCGGTGGATATGCCCCCGCGAAACCCGGGGTACTGCTTTCCGGCCGCACGCAGCCCTGAGCGCGCCTCGGACTGGAACAGATTCCTCTTTATCTTGAGCACCTCATCATATAGACTTCGGGAACGGTCGTGGGGGTCCAGGCCGGTGTATTCGACCAGTAACGAATCGGAAATGAAGAAAGCCGCTCTCATATACGCTGTCATAGCAATCCTTGCTTTCCTCATCACCCCGGGTGAGTCGATCGCTCAGGATGCCCACGAGATCGTTAAACGCGCCGATGAGAAGATGCGAGGTGGCTCCCAGTATGCCGAGATAAGCATGACGATCGTCAAACCCGACTGGTCGCGGGAGATGTCTATGAAGTCGTGGATGCTGGGTACCGAGTACGCTCTGGTCCTGATGACGGCCCCGCCCCGCGAAAAGGGCCAGGTGACTTTGAAACGGGGGAATGAAATCTGGAACTGGATCCCCAGCATAGGGCGTAGGATAAAGATCCCGCCCTCGATGATGATGCAATCCTGGATGGGTTCGGATTTCACCAATGACGACCTGGTGAAAGAGTCCTCAATAGTCACCGATTACGTGCAGAGCTTCGCGGGGGATTCCACAGTCGGCGGCTACGATTGTTATAGGATCAGATTGATCCCCAAACCCGACGCTGCGGTGGTCTGGGGGGAGATACTATTGTTCATATCGAAAGAGGGCGTTCTCGAGCTTCAGACCGACTACTACGATGAGGGAAAGAACCTGGTCCGGAGGATGGTCGGAAGCAAGGTCCAGGAGATGGGCGGACGGACGATTCCGACCCGCTTGGAGATACTCCCCACGGACAAGGCGGGAGAAAAGACGATCCTCGAATACACGCACCTCGATTTCGACGTAGACGTCAAGCAATCGTTCTTTTCCATTCAGAACATGAAACGCGTCCGCTGAGGGGCCGTAAATGCGAATGCACCTGGTTCTCGCCTGGAGGAATCTCTGGCGCAACCGACGGCGCACGCTGATCTCGGCCGCCTCGATTCTCTTTGCCATGTCCCTTGCCTGGATCACCCGGGCCATGCAGAACGGCTCATATGACCATATGATAGAGAGCGTGGTGGGATTCTACTCCGGGTACATCCAGATACATGCAGCGGGTTACTGGGACGTGAGATCGCTTGACCGCAGCTTCACCTACGACAAGGCCTTCCGGGCAAAAGCCATGGGGGCAAAGCACGTCACAAGAGTGGTACCGCGTCTGGAAGGCTTCGCCCTCGCCGGCTATGGTTCGGCCACCGCCGGGGCGAGCGTGATCGGCATATCTCCTGAAGACGAAGATGGGCTGGCACACCTCTCAGCCAAGCTCAGCGCGGGGCGCTACCTCTCTGCGGGGGACGAAGCCGTACTGGTAGCCGCGGGGCTTGCCCGCCTGCTCAAGGCGGATGTCGGAGACACAATAGTGCTCTACGGCCAGGGCTATCACGGGATGATCGCCGCAGGCAAGTACGCGGTCGCAGGCCTAATCGAATACCCGACCCCTGAGTTCAATACCACCATGGTCTTCATGCCGCTTGCGGCCGCGCAATACTTCTTTGCCGCCCCGAACATGGTGGACAACGTGGCAATCATGATAGATGCTCAGAAGCACCTCGATGAAGCGAAGTCCCGCCTGGTTTCTCTATTCCCCGGACCCGGGTATGAGGTCATGACCTGGCGAGAACTAGTGCCGGACGTGGTTCAATCGATTGAACTGGATTCAGCCGGAGGCGCGATGATGATAATAATTCTGTACATCGTCATCGGCTTCGGCATCCTCGGCACCGTGATGATGATGGCGGCCGAGCGCGCCAGGGAATTCGGCGTATTGATCGCATTGGGGATGAGGAAATCCCGGCTGATCATGGTGACAATGATGGAATCGGTGGCGATTGCGATGCAGGGGGTGGTGTCGGGAATCCTGGTGACTCTGCCGATCATACTGTACTGGTACTACCACCCGATCAGACTCGGTGGGGACGCGGTCGAAGCTATGCTGAAGTATGGCTTCGAGCCCTTGCTGCCGGTCTCGCTCGATCCGTTCATTCTGCTTCACCAGATACTGATCGTCCTAGCACTGGCGGCTGCAGCCTCGTGCTATCCGGTCTTTTACATTACCCACCTGAGGCTGACAAAAGCACTCAGGTCGTAGCGAAGGGGTTTGAGTTGCTGTTCGCGCTGGCCTGGAAGAACGTGTGGCGAAGCAAGAGGCGAAGCCTGGTCCTCGTTGCGGCGATCGCGCTCGGCGTCTGGGGAGGGCTGTTTGCGTCGGGAATCATGTATGGGATGACCGACCAGATGGTGAAAACCGCAATCAGTACGCGGCTTGGCAGCATTCAGATCCACAATGCCGGTTTCCTTGAAGACAAGCAGATAGGCGACACGGTTCCGGAAATCGACGGACTGATCGGGTTCCTTCGCAGCAAGTCTTTCACCGAGGCGGCCGTCCGCAGGATGGTTATAAGCGGTATGGTCTCCTCACCAACCAATTCCCAGGGCGTCAGTATCCTGGGCATAGAGGTGGAGGCCGAGAGCACCCTAACCGATGTCGCCGATCACGTTATCGAGGGCTCCTATTTCGGGGAGTACACCGACCCGGTCCTGGTAGGACGGAAGCTTGCCGACAGGCTCGGACTCAAGCTTGGATCCAAGCTGGTGCTTACCTTTCAAGGTGAGGACGAGAGCATTGTCTCAGGAGCTTTCAGGATCTGCGGCATCTTCAGGACGGCATCGTCAGAGTTCGACCGGATGACTGTCTTTGTGAGGGCCGTCGACCTCAAGAGCATCATCGGCCCCGGAGCCGGGTATCACGAGGTCGCCGTCCTTCTCCGTCCCGGCAGCGATCTGGATGGGAGTGCGGCGACTATACGGGAAGCGTATCCCCGGCTGGTCACGAGGACCTGGAAGCAGCTGGCTCCGGAACTCAGCTATCTCACCGGCGTGACAGCCAGGATGCTCTATATCTTTCTGGCGGTCATCATGCTCGGCCTCCTATTCGGAGTGACCAACACGATGCTGATGTCCCTGCTGGATCGGATACGTGAGTTCGGAGTGCTGACAGCGCTGGGCATGGGACCCTGGAGGCTCTTCGGCCTGCTTGCGCTCGAGGCCTTCTGGGTATGCAGTCTCGGTGGTGCGGTCGGCATCGCGGCAGGCTACCTGACCGTCTTTCACCTTGCGAGAAAAGGCATAGATCTCTCCATGTTCGCACAGGGCCTGAGCGCTTTCGGGATCGGCACGAGGCTTTATGCATCGGTCCCCTCCGCTCTCTATTTGGTTCTGACCCTGCTGGTCATGGCCACGGCGTTTCTGTCGGCCGTTTACCCCGGGATCAAGGCCACACAGCTTGATCCCGCCGGGGCGATGCGGACATGGTAGTAACCGGCGCTCGGGAGCGGACGGCGGGAGGGAGTCGGAAGTCAAGAGGAGCGGAAAATGGCGATTCTCAAAGTGGAGAACATCAGCAAGGTCTATGATGACGAAGGCGTCCCGGTACACGCACTCGATCATGTCTCCTTTGAAGTGGGTAAAGGCGAGTTTGCCGCGATCATCGGACCCTCCGGTTCAGGCAAGACCACATTGCTAAACGTGATCGGGGGCCTGGACCGCCCATCGGCGGGCAGCGTTTGGGTCGGCGGAGAGGATATCACGACGCTCTCGGGGAGCAGGAGAGTGGACTTCCGGCTGCACCACATCGGCTTCGTCTTTCAGGCCTATAACCTCATACCGGTGCTGACCGCCGGCGAGAATGTG